>JBAZCE010000151.1:0-5902 GCA_041671105.1 Gallionella sp. | reverse complement strand
GCAGAATCGATGATTTCAGACGGGTAAAGCACAGAATTTCGCTTGAATCCTGAAAAATCTCACCCGAAAGTGAGACCTTCCCCGCTGAAACTATTGCATTCAGCTATTTTGCAAGAAGCTCTTTTGCCTATCGATTGTATTATTGCACGGCATAAAGCCGTCGTTCACGATTCTTACTGTCTATTTTTTCAGCCTGCGAGATTGCTCGTTCGATTCGTTTTTTTTGCAGCTGATTAATAGTGTTGTGTAAACATCAAATTGTTGAACTTTTGAAACCTTGCAGTAGTGCATCCTAACCGAGCTGCTGGGCTGGTGCGAAGGGCCATTTCTGGCACGCAACGGCCATAGCGCCTTGCTATTATCTTGCCACAAAGCGGTCGTCCATGGTCAATTGTGCTCAGATCGACGTGACCGACTGTTTAGGCCGAATACTGGTCATAGCGACTGACTGCGATTGACGGCTTTTTTTTGAACTAGCCTGTGGCGCAGGTCATGCAATCGTGGTGCCACATGGGCGCCGCGATTGACCCAGCCCAAGCTGTCGCGCAGTGCGTTGAAGACGCGATGCGCCTGACGCTCTCCGATCGCTCACGTTGCAGGTAATCGGCCAGTGCCTGACCCGTTTCCATCGGCAATGGCATGATGTCTTGGCGCAGCGATTTCGTCCCTCGCAGCATTACCGTGCCAGCATGTCAGTTAATGTCGCTGATCATGAGATGAGCGATTTCGCTCGATCTCAATCCCATGTCTAATGCGCAACGCACAATTGCGTAACCACGTTTCGGCGAGCGCAGGTTGGCAGTGAAGGAATTTAGCAGGCGCTCGACTTCTTCAGGCTTGAGGGCGCGTGGCAATGATGCCCGCTTCCAATGCACCGGGTTGGATATGACGGCGGTCAGCTTTCCGACCTGCTCTTGGCGCCGAAGCGAATGCGACGCAGATAGGCTACTTCCTGAACCAACGCTTGAATCTTGATTTCCTGTGTGCGAAGCGTTGAATTTAGCGATTGAACGAGTTCGGTGAGACGTGCGATCTCGTTATCTTGAGACTGAGACACGGTTGAATGAGTGGTTTTATCAAGTGAATTCATGAGGTTGATTATATCATGCCACCCCATCCAACCAACTGAATGCCATGCTTTTTTGCGCTAAACTCGCCAGTTTTCAGGAGGTGTCACGCACAACCGCTGCCAGTCCACACCGGTGATCAACCAGCGCCACTGTTCCGCGCTCATCAGAAAGAGCGTGTCATCAGAATTCGGCCATCGAAAGCGTCCCTTGTGCAGGCGGCGATGGCACAGCCAGACGCCGGTGCCATCCCAAATCAGCAGCTTGAGGCGAGTGTAGTTGCGGTTAGTAAAGCCGTAGGCCGTACCATCACAGGGAGAGCGGCCGTCGGTTTGCTGAATCAGCAGCGACAAACGGTCGATGCTCCATCGCATATCCACCGGCGCTGCGTGCAAAAACACCTGTTCCGGACGGATCATTCGAGTAAATCTTTTAGTAACTGGCCGAACGCCGTGGCCTGACTAGCCGGCCAGCGGATGCTGACACAGGCGCTGTTCTTCTGAATACTGATCTCAATGGCATCACTGATCGTCGCGTCTGACGGCAAATTCACCTTAACCGGCACCAGCTTCGCCGGTGCATTGATTGCTTGTGGCAGTTGCACGCCGGAAAATTGCTTGATCCACCTGCGCAGCAGGTTTGCATTAACCCCCTGAGCGAGAGCCACCCCTGAAATAGAAATCCCTGGATGACAAAGCGCGACCAGGCTTTGTTTGAATTCGAGTGTGTGATACCGCCGATGGCGAGCAATAGAGTGAGATGTGTTCATGAAAGTGTCCACCAAGAATTAAGTGGACACTATGCTCTTAGCTTTCACTTGCTCGATCAATATGGAACGGCCGGACGCTTACGGTAGAGCAAACCGAGCAGGCGGTCGTGAGCTTGCTGGAACAGGGATTCGCATTGACTGACATAGTGATTTTGACCGGTCGTGGGCGCGGCAAATCGAATTTTCTGAATGCAGAACGCATCGGTCGCTTCACGACACGTCGATTTACTGGTACATACACGCGTAATGGCGATCCGGTCTGGAGCGATGGAGAACTGATGGTCGAATCCATCTATCGCTTCAAGGGCCAAAGCGCACCCGCCGTGATCCTGAGCGAAGTCGATTTCACCGAGCTGACCGCACAAGAACGCCGCAAACTATTTGTCGGCATGACCCGCGCGCAACTCAATTTGCAAATAGTGCTGTCCACTCAAGCCGAAGCCTGCTTTGCCAGTGCGCTGGGGTGAATCATGAGTCCCCGCCACACGCTACGGACTGGTTTTGAATATCCGCTTCTCACACCAGTGACGGGCAGGTTTGTCTCGCAAGCTGCCCGTCGTGCTGAATTGACATCAACAGCAGCTATGCCTTCTAAAGCAGTTACTCGTAAAATCTTTTCATTGGTCTGCTTGGGTTGTTAGTGCGTAGGCAAGGTGGCCGAGACTGTTTCTACGGTGTGACGCTCCACATCTTCAAAAACAGCTTTGGAAATTCTCTCACCTCTGTAAATTGAGTGAACAGCTGATTGCGGGGGGATTTCACAACTTTCCGTAAAAAGCCTCTTATACGGAGAGTTCACATCATGCACCTTAGTAATAATGCGGTTTTGCAGTTCCCGATTGGGAAAGCGCCAAACATCGTAAACCGGAAAGTTCCGCTGCGTCGCAAAAATGCGGACTATCGTAGCCGCGAATATCTCACTGAACAGGAAGTTGAGCAGCTTATCGATGCCGCCGGAAAAGTGGGGCGGCATGGTCATCGCGATGCGACGTTAATTCTGCTGTCCTATCGTCACGGCCTACGCGTCACCGAATTGGTCAGCATGCGCTGGGATCAGGTCGATCTCAAACAAGGCCTGATGCACATCAACCGTTTGAAGCATGGCAATCCCAGTGTTCATCCTCTGCGCGGTCCAGAGCTGCGTGCCCTGCGCCGTTTGCAACGTGACTACGCCATGCTGCCCTATGTGTTCAGCAGCGAACGCAAGGCTCCGCTCACCGATGATGCCATCCGCAAGATTGTCGGGCGGGCAGGGACGGAGGCCAAGCTGCCATTTACGGTTCATCCTCACATGTTGCGCCATGCCTGTGGCTATAAACTGGCACAGGCCGGGGAAGATACTCGTGCCATCCAGCATTATCTGGGGCATAAGAATATCCAGCACACCGTCCGTTATACACAGCTGTCGCCGGATCGCTTTAAAAGCTTCTGGAAGGACTGACGGCGATGCGTGTACCGGACGAAGATATACTTAGACAGATAGACACGCGTTTCCCCATCCGTGCCAGGCTAGTGACCCGGCATAACGGTGACAAGGGCCGATTCGAGCTGACTGACGCCAATGGTGCCGAGGTGCAGATAGATGGCGTCTCGGCCTTGCGCATCCTCGCCTTACTCCGATTGCACAACTACACGGAGGTGATAGATGAAATTGCTGCGTTTGATTGCGAACTTGTTTTCAGCAAACCTGTGGGGCGTTCAGTCAGGTCAGCAAAGCGACCTTATCACCCAATGGATGATCATCCTCGTATTCGTCAATTTATTTAACGCCCTTGAAAATATACACGCAAATAAACACACACACGGCGTCTTTGACAGGCACCGTGTGCGAACTGCGTCCGTAATGGTATATATGCGCTTTCAAGTATCATCTCGATGCATATGCAGCCAAGAGGTTAGAGATTTAACTTGAAAAGATGACGTCCCTCGTCGCCTTTTAGGCACTAACTGGTTCTGTATGGGATTGGAGGGGGCGATTTTAAAAGTAAAATTCCAGTTCTTACTTGTTTTACTTTTGCTCCAGGGTACATCCCTGTTGCCCGATCCATCGCAAGTAAAAAACTTTTTTTGAAATTTCTTGTGGCATCTGACCCCGTATATTCTTGACCAAACTGTTCAAGCAAATTTCTCCAATGTAGTAAAATTGGACGATTGGGAATCCGATGCAATCTTCCTGCGAACCAGCAGTATAAGTCCATTGCTAAGGCTGAATCAGATAATGCAGATAAGGACCTCGAGTCAAGCGGCACTGCTTTTTCAGCTAAACTCTGAAAATATTCGTCACTCAAAATAATTTGTTTCGGCCATGATTGGTTTTTATTTTCCCATGTCGCGGTGAAACTTTTGAAAGGTTTTCCCTGGTATGTTGAAATTAATCCAGCGGTGTTAAATCCTATGGTGATTGAGCAGGCGGCCATAGCCTGAAATTGTAGTTTAAAATTTTTAATGGTGCCGTTTTTACCCCCCGTAACAGATTGCCCTAGCATTTTTTGAAACTCAGAAGGGCTTCTTCCTATATCGATGATTGCAGTTTTATTTTTAACTGCATATGTGTTTATCCAAGCAAGTATGATTCGTGGCAAGGCGCCGTACGGTATGATTTGCTTGACAAATTCTTCCCCGTTCCAAAGACTGCCAGCTTCCACCAAAATGCTCGCGCCGCCACACTTTCTTGTGAATGAGTCGCCAAATACTTTTGATCTTGGAAGTCCAAGTTGACAAAAAACTGAATGTAAATATGCGGCGTTTATTATGGTTGCTGGCGAGCTATGAATTTGGATAGACGTCTCTAATTCCTTTATCGCTCGCTTTGACATTGGGATTTTATTGTCATCCATTTTTCACCTCATTCATGGACTTGGCGCGAAATTCAGCGACAGAAAGACCGGCGCGGGAGGCTAATACAGATTCGATTTTGGTTGGTTTGGTGGTTCTTTTTTTACTTCGAAGTGTAGAACTTCCGCAAACGACAGGGAGTGCAGAAATAAATTTAAGAAGTTCAGTTGGCGAATATAAAATTGTGCCGCCATGTCGGCGGTATGGCATTCCGCCAAGGCGTTGGTCGAGGCGGTCTTTTCTTAGGCTCGATAGGCTGAAGGGAAGGGGGGTTCCGGCTTCCTGACAATAGGTGAAAAGCTCTTTTTCTTTTAAAAAAAGTAATTTCTGGTACACAACAATCTCCTAAAAGATTGCGCACACCCGTATGGGCGCAAATACTTACCGCCGGTTGAAAAATTCAATCGGATCGGGGTACTCGTTCTGTACAAAGAGACAAAATTCGGGTGTCGTGTTTAGGTATTAGAAAGTGTGGACGTGCGCGCCCATTGACCTATTGATGATATTCAAAGCAGTGGCGTTGAGCCAGCGCTTTTTAAAATCGTGTATGAAAGTCTGCGTTCCTTTTTACCGCCCACACAGCGCTGGCGTACCTCAAGAAAAAATAATCAAGAAGCGGTTGAATTCTACTTAAAAAAATTGCATTCGCCAAGAAATTTTGAGGCGAAATTCAATCAGTTTTAAAAAATCTTGTTTATGCTTTTGCTGTATTCATCTTATCCAGTTTTGCTGTTAATTCTGCAGCCGTGGGGTTGTAGTACCTTATAAGTTGACTTGCAGTCTCATGCCCAGTTATTTTCATTAGCTCATGCATTTCAAAATGAGGGGCCATTCTGCTGCAGGCCTCATGGCGAGTGTCATGGAAACGGGCAGGAATGCCAACAGCTGCGCAGGCTTTTGTAAATGCGCGGGATAAGCCATCTGCACTCGTGGTCTGTCCTGTCTGGAATACTAGGTCGGTTGATTTGATAGCGCGGGGTAGGGTGGTTATCAGTTCAATCGCCCGGCGCGATAGCGGCACAATTCTTGATTTTTGATTTTTACCGGTTGTGTCTTTTGCCTCGCGAATGATCAGGTGGCGGCCTGGTAGGTCAACGTCAGCCCATGCGAGGGCGAATATCTCGCCTTGGCGCATGGCGGTTTCGATGGCGAATTCCGCGATGATCTTGAAATATGGGTTGCGGCAATTTGACAGCTCAGCTGCAACCAATGGCCAGATTTCCGGCAGGAT
>JBAZCE010000150.1:0-5943 GCA_041671105.1 Gallionella sp. | reverse complement strand
AGGCGCCTGCCTTGAGCAGTGCCTCTTCTGCCTGTTTGCGCGCGGTGTTGTCGGTGCCGATCAGCAAGTAGCCGATGATGGCTTCCTGCGCATCGCGCAATGCGGTGACGGATACCACTGCCGGGAAGCGGCTGCCATCTTTTCTGATATAAGTCAGCTCATAAATATCCTCGATGCCGCGAGAGGCCTTGAATACCAGTGCCTCGAAGCCGGGCAGAATCTGGGTGCCAAGCTCCGCGCTTAATGCCTCGGCGCGAATGATGACTTCCTGCGGATCGGAAATGTCGGCCGGGGTAATCTTGTTTATCACGTCGCTGGCTGTGTAGCCCAGCATGCGCTCGGCGCCGACATTGAAAATCTGAATCACGCCACGAGCGTCGGTTGCGATACTCGAAAAATTGGCGCTGTTGAAAATCGCGTTTTGCAGCGGTCCCGCATTGAGCAGCGCATCTTCGGCCTGACGACGAGGGGTGATGTCACGTAAAATCACCGTGAAATAACGCTGTCCACCCAGCTGCATTTCTCTTGTCACGATCTCCATCGGAAAAATGCTGCCGTCGCGGTGCCTGCCCAGGACATCGCGCCCCGGACCGCTGGCGTGCGCCTCATCGCCGGTATTTAACATCTCAATGATGCCATTGTTCTGCTCGCGATCAGGCTCGGATACCAGTTTGCTGAAATTTTGTCCGATGAGCTCCGTGGCGGAATAGCCAAACATTCGCTCGGCGGCCAGGTTAACTGTTTCAATGAGGCCATCATGTGCATGGAGGGTGATGATGCCATCCGCTACGGTATTGAATATCGTCTGAAGCAGAGCGGTACTGTCGCGCAAACGTTGCTGCGCTGCATATTCCAAAGTGACATCGCGGAATACCAGCACGGTGCCGATCACCTGCCCGTCGCGGTTGCGAATCGGCGCGCAACTGTCGGCGATATCGCATTCGTTGCCATCTTTCGCGATCAGTACGGTGTGATTGGCCAGCCCCTGTATCGTCCCGTACATCAATGCTTCCATGACCGGGACTTTGACCCGTTGGCGGGAATTCTTGTTGATGATGTTAAAAACTTCGTCTATCAGGTGGCCGAGGGCCATTTCATGAGTCCAGCCGGTGAGTTTTTCTGCCATCGGGTTCAGCAGTGTCACCAAGGCGCTGGCATCGGTTGCGATCACCGCATCACCGATGGAGTTGAGCGTAATGGAGAGTTTTTCCTCGCTCAGTTGCAAGGTGTCGTTGGCTTGTGTCAGTTGTTTATTGCTTAGGGTCTGAAGATCGAGCAAATGCTGTGTTTCTAGATGAACCAGATTCTTGAGGCGCTGCTGGTTTGATCGATAAATCAAATAGGCGAAGGCTAGCGCAAACAGCAGGGTCAGCAGGCTGGCGATACTGAGGATGGCTAACAGATAGCGTAAATTCGTTTTGAATTTCGCATCTTGCTGTGCCAGCAGGCCATTTTCAATGGTCGTGACATTGTTTATGCGGGTACGAATCGAGTCCATCAGCCGCTTGCCCTGACCATCCGTCACCATGGCGATGACGCCTGTCATGTCATGGTTGCGGCGCAGCTCAATGACTTGCGCCATTTCCGCCAATTTGGCATCCATCAAGGGGGTTGTTGCCAGCAGATGTTGATGGGCATCGCTGTTTAAGGTCTGTTGACTCAATTTCTCCAGATGGATGCTTAAGTTATCCTTCACTGTCAAATAAGGCGCCAGAAAGGTCTCGTCACCTGTTAACAAATAACCGCGCTGACCGGTCTCGGCATCTTTTAATGCCGACAAAAAATTGTCTGCCGTGTTCAATAAAGTGAAGGTGTGACGGCGCGCGTCGGCGGCTTCTTCCATCTTTATGAAAGCCTGGAAAGATAACCCCAACACCAGCACAACCAGCAGAATCAAACCGGCCAGCCAGGCAATCAGTTTATGAGCAGATTTCAAAAGAGATGCCTTTCGTGGGTCGGATCGCGCCGGCCTTTCGTTAATCCGTGTTTGCGTCGGGCAAGTCGCATTGCACGGGCGACTTACAGGTTGGGAATTGACCAACAACTATGGCTCACGTGCTTGAATTAATTCAAGCCGCCATGATCACCATATCGAGTAATCCGGCATGGTTCCGTGCGTTATCGAACATAATGAATCGACGCGGGCGGGCACGATCGATCTGCCTGGATTCGCACAGGTAAATTGATGGATGGGTGGGGTGGGCGCTACCTCAGAGATCGGCGTCTGAGGTAGCCTTCAGGAGTGAATTTACTTTATGCTATGTCGTAGTTATCTGTTGAAATTGTTTTGCTCATTCACTCTACTTGATTTTGGCTTGAGTCACGCGGAGACGCGGAGTGCGCGGAGAGACCCATAATCCATAACCTGAACCAAATCCAAAACTAAATGCGTAATATATTGAATTAGGGAAGCCCTGATTTATTCGTCATCCCCGCGAAAGCGGAGATCCAGTGCCTATATTTAACTAGGTTCCCGCCTGCGCGGGAACGATAAAACCGAATAAATAAGCATCTCCTTAGCTATTGTAATATTTTGTTTTCATTCTGTTTTTCTCCGCGCACTTCGCGTCTCCGCGTGAGCTGACTTTTACACTCAAATTCAAACTCCTGGTTCAACAACTAATTGCGACAGAGCCTTACTTTATGTCTCAGCTTATCAGGCTCGTGCGCTGGCTGTATGGGGTTGCATCGTCTCGGTCACGTCCTTGCCGATGCCCCGGTAGCCGGTATAACGGCCGAATGTGTCGAACATTGGTTCCCCGCTCACCATCAAATATTGACGCGAGCTATCAGCAATGACCCGGCTGTAGACAAAATCCAGAAACGGTTGTCTGGCGGCAAGATTGCTCTCCAGCTTTTTTCGTTCCGGTTCGTCCCAGACGGCCCCATGATCGTCCCTGATTTTGCCCTGTGTATCGTCGATTTTGATGCCGAGCATTTCAAAAACCGGGCCAAAAACTTTGGTGAAATTTCCGTTTTCGTCCTGTTCCCAATACCAGTCTGCCGACAATTCCGTCAGGCGGCGAAAGCGCGCTTCACTGGCGCGCAGCTCTTCGGTGCGTTCCAGCACCGTTTGCTCCAGTTCCTTGTTGTAATTTTCGATTTTTCTGTACAGCAGACGCACTTCCAGCATGTTATGGATGCGCGTCTGAACTTCGATAAGATCAAACGGCTTTGCGACGAAATCCTTTGCGCCGACAGCCAGCGCTCGCAACTTGTGATCCGGTTGTGCCGTGATCACCAGTACCGGAAGGTAACTTTCCGTTTCGAGTGGCTTCAGGCTTTCCATCACTTCGAAACCATCCATGCCCGGCATTTGCAGATCGAGCAAAATCAGATCGTAGCGGTTTTTTTTGTGCAACTCGTAAACAGCATAAGGATCGACGGTCGAGGCAATATGAGTGTAGCCGACATCATGCAATAGTTCGCTGAGTAACAGCACATTGGATTGCTGGTCGTCGACGATCAGAATACGGGCGTTTAGAATTTCCGGCTGGTTAATCATGATTTTTGTTGTGTCGTTTTAGCTAATTGAGAAAATTTTAGCGCATCTTCCATCGCGCTTAAAAACTCGTCGATTTTAATCGGTTTGGTGAGATAGCGGAAGAAACCGGCTTCCAGCCCTTTTTCGATATCGCGGAGCATGGCATTGGCACTCAAGGCAATCACGGGTATGTCTGTTGTCAGCGGGTCATTGCTCAGGATATGCAGTGCTTCAATCCCGCTCAGACCGGGCAAATTGATAGCCATCAGGATCAAATCAGGCAGATGAGCGCGCGCCAATGCAATTCCTGCCGTTGCATCGCGTGCGCTCAGCATGTGTACCTGGGGGTGACCTTCAATGATTTGTTCGACCAGCATCAGGTTGGCCGGATTGTCCTCTACATAGAGCAGCGTCGCATTCTGAGTCGTGGTCGGCGAGATTTCGGTGAGCATGATGTGTCCTGTAGCCAGTTGTGGTGTTTCGTCGCGGATCAACTCGATGCAAAATTCGCTGCCCACCCCGACAGTGCTTGTTACGCTGATGCTGCCGCCCATCAGTTCGATCAGCTGTTTGGTGACCACAAGGCCAATGCCGGTGCCTTCTTCGCTGCCGTTTTCCTGGCCCAGACGATTGAACGGCTGAAATAGTTGCAACAGTTTTTCAGGAGATAATCCTTCTCCGCTGTCCTTGATGCTGATGCGTATGCGTTTCGGATCGATGAGAGTGCATTCAACCTCTACCGTTCCCTGTTCGCGGTTGTATTTGATCGCATTGGATAGCAGGTTGATCAGAACCTGCTTGTCACGGGTTCGATCCGCATTGGCAAACCAACTGGTGTCGAACGGGACGAAGTTCATCTGAATGGCGTGTTTTTGCGCCTGAGATTCGATCATGGCCTGACATTCGCGCATGACTTCAATCAGCGACACCGGTTCCCGCGACAGCGACAGCTTGCCCGATTCGATCACTGCAAGATCGAGGATTTCGTTAATCAGTTCCAGCAGATACCATCCGGCCTTGATGATCTGGTGCAGTCGCAATATTTGCGCGGCGGTAGGCGGCGGAGAACCTACTTCCAGCAACTGGGCGAAGCCCAGAATGGCATTGAGCGGGGTGCGCAGCTCATGGCTCATGCTGGACAGGAAATCTGATTTCGCAAGGTTGGCTTTTTCCGCTACATACTTGGCGTTTTCCAGCTCCGCGTTCTTGTCCTGCAGTATCCGATCCAGGCGTTTGCGTTCGGTCAGATCACGGGTCAGCTTGGCGAAGCCGCGCAGATTGCCGTCCTGATCCCGTATCGCCGTATAGACCACATTGGCCCAGAAGGTCGAGCCGTCTTTGCGCATTCGCCAGCCCTCGTCTTCGAACCGCCCGTTGGCAGTTACGATGTCCAGATCCCGCTGCGGTACATCGAGTTCGATATCTGCCTCAGGATAAAAGCGGGAGAAATGCTGGCCGACGATTTCCTCCGTAGTGTAGCCCTGGATTCGCTGTGCGCCGCTGTTCCAGCTCACGACAATTCCTTTTGTATCCAGCATGACGATGGCATAGTCGGTGACGCTTTCCACCATCAGGCGGAAACTCTCCTCGGCCCAGCGCAGTCGTTCTTCAACCTGTTTTCGGGCGGAGTTGTCTGTGCCGATCAGCAGGTAGCCGATGATCGTGCCTTGATCGTCGCGCAGCGCGGTGACTGACACCACAGCCGGGAAGCGACTGCCGTCACGGCGAATATAGGTCAGCTCATAGATATCCTCGATACCGCGCGAGGCCTTGAATACCAGCGCCTCGAAGCCGGGTGCAATCGGCGTATCCAGTTCCAGACTCAACGCCTTGGCACGCGCGATCAGTTCCTGCGGGTCGGAAATATCGGCCGGGGTGATCTTGTTCATCACATCGCTTGCGGTGTAGCCCAGCATGCGCTCGGCCCCGACGTTGAAAATCTGAATCACGCCCTTCGCATCTGTGGCGATACTGGAGAAGTTGGCGCTGTCAAAAATCGCCTTCTGCAACGCACCCGCCTTGAGCAGCGCTTCTTCCGCCTGTTTACGGGCGGTGTTGTCGGTACCGATCAACAGGTAACCGATAATGGCGTTGTTATCGTCGCGCAATGCGGTGACCGACACCACAGCCGGGAAGCGGCTGCCGTCACGGCGGATATAGGTCAGTTCGTAAATATCCTCGATACCGCGTGAAGCCTTGAACACCAGCGCCTCGAAGCCCGGCAGAATCGGCGTATCCAGTTCCAGACTCAACGCTTCTGCACGCTCGATCAACTCCTCTGGATCGGAAATATCGGCCGGGGTAATCTTGTTCATCACATCGCTTGCGGTGTAGCCCAGCATGCGCTCGGCGCCGACGTTGAAAATCTGAATCACGCCCTTCGCATCTGTGGCGATACTGGAGAAGTTGGCGCTGTCAAAAATCGCCTTCTGCAACGCACCCGCCTTGAGCAGCGCTTC
>JBAZCE010000149.1:0-5979 GCA_041671105.1 Gallionella sp. | reverse complement strand
GTCAAGCAGGAACTGGTATCCGAAGGCGTGGTGCCGGAAGACTGGGGCGGCGATGCGATGTTCGTCGAGGTTTCATCCAAATCGGGTCAGGGCATCGATCAGTTGCTCGAATCCATCTTGCTGCAAGCCGAGTTGATGGAATTGAAGGCGCCGCGTGATTGCAACGCCAAGGGGCTGGTCATCGAAGCGCGTCTGGACAAGGGCAAGGGGCCGGTTGCGACTGTGCTGATCCAGTCCGGTACGATGAAGCGCGGCGATGCGGTGTTGATCGGATCGGTATTCGGCAGAGTGCGCGCCATGCTCGATGAAAATGGCAAGAGCATCACCGAAGCGGGTCCTTCCATTCCTGTCGAAATTCAAGGCTTGTCTGAAGTGCCTGATGCAGGTGAATCGCTGATGGTGCTGACCGACGAGAAGCGGGCTCGCGAAATCGCCCTGTTCCGTCAGGGTAAGTATCGCGGTGTGAAACTTGCACAGCAGCAGGCTGCCAAGCTGGAAAACATGTTCGACCAGATGGCCGAAGGTGAAGTGCGTACCTTGTCGCTGATTGTTAAGTCTGACGTGCAGGGTTCTGCCGAAGCGATTGCGCAGACGCTGCAAAAGTTGTCTACCGATGAAGTCAAGGTCAACCTGATTCACAGCGGCGTAGGTTCCATCAACGAGTCTGACATCAATCTGGCGCTGGCCTCCAAGGCTGTGTTGATCGGTTTCAACACGCGTACCGATGCGCCTGCACGCAAACTTGCAGAATCCAGTGGCGTGCAGATCCGCAACTACAGCATCATCTACGCGATGGTGGACGATATCAAGACGGCCTTGTCCGGCATGTTGGCCCCCGAGAAACGCGAAAGCATCCTCGGCCTGGTCGAGGTGCGTCAGGTCTTTGTGGTTTCCAGGATCGGTACGATTGCCGGTTGTTATGTGCTCGAAGGCATCGTCAAACGCGGCTGTAAGGTTCGCGTTATGCGCGGCAATGAGCTGATACATGAAGGCGAGCTGGATTCGCTCAAACGCTTCAAGGATGACGCGAAAGAAGTGCGTGCCAACTTTGAGTGCGGTCTGTCGGTCAAGAATTTCAATGACCTTGAGGTCGGCGATAAACTTGAGGCCTATGAAATCGTTGAGGTCGCGCGTACGCTTTAATGGCTAATTTTGCGAGAACAGACCGGGTAGGGCAGCAGATGCAGCGGGAAATCGCGCAGCTGGTGCGCCTTGAAGTTAACGATCCGCGCGTGAAGCTTGTGACCATCACGGGTGTTGAAGTGGCAGGCGATTATTCGCACGCCAAGATTTTCTTCACGCGTCTGGACGGCAAGCACGAGGAGGCGCAGGAAGGCCTGGATCGTGCCGCAGGCTATTTGCGTAGCCGCCTGGCGCGCAGCATCAAGCTGCGCATCATGCCTCAGCTGCACTTTGTGTTCGACTCCTCGGTTGAGCGCGGCAGTCACTTGTCTCAGCTCATCGATCAGGCCGTGGCCAGCGATTTTCATCTTGACGAAAAGTAAACCGCAATTCAGGAATAAATGGCGCGCCATTGATGGTGTTTTGCTGTTCGATAAGCCACTCGAATTAAGTTCTAACGACGCGCTGCAGAAAATTCGTCGCCTGTTTCAGGCTGAAAAAGCGGGCCACACCGGAACCCTTGATCCGCTGGCGACCGGCTTGTTGCCGGTCTGTTTCGGCGAGGCGACCAAGTTTACCAACGCCCTGCTCGATGCTGATAAGACCTATACCGCGCTGCTGCGTCTGGGACAGACCACCACGACCGGAGACGCGGAAGGGGATATCATCTCCGAACAGCCGGTGAATTTTACCGATGCCGATCTGTTGCTGGTTCTGGAGCGGTTCCGCGGTGAAATACAGCAACTGCCGCCGATGCACAGCGCGCTCAAACACCAGGGTATTCCGCTTTACGAGTACATTCGCAAGGGAATTACCATAGAGCGGCCATTGCGTAGCGTGGTGATACATGAGTTGGTGCTGAACCGGTTTGCAGGCAACGAGATGGAAATTTCCGTGCGCTGCAGCAAAGGCACTTATGTGCGCACGCTGGCTGAAGATATCGGCGCAGCCTTGGGTTGTGGCGCGCACCTGACCGGCTTGCGCAGGACAGCGATTGCGCATTTTAAATTGAGCGACGGTTACGATTTGCAGCAATTGACTGCGATGACGGACGCTGAACGCGATGCGTGTGTGTTGCCTCTGGTGTCTCTGATGCCGGACATGCCGCAATTGATTTTGGACGGGATACAAATAAGGCGCCTGGCGCAGGGACAGCGTCTGTCTCTGGATACAGGGTTGCCGGATGGCAAGATCGGCCTTTACGGGCCGGAAGGATTTATCGGGGTTGGGATGCAGCAAGGCCGCCGCATCGCGCCTGACCGTCTTTTGTCGTGCACGGCAAAGTTGGCCGCGCGCGCTGAATTGACGGAAGTGGTTGAGCAGTAGCATCATTCGAGAGTACAATGTAGCACTTTTTTTAGGAGAGCAAAACCAATGGCAATTACAGCCGCGCAAAAAGCGCAAATCGTTACAGACTATCAACGTGCCCAGGCCGACACGGGTTCCCCCGAAGTTCAGGTTGCTCTGATTACTGCGCGTATTACCTACCTGACAGATCACTTCAAGGATCACGCCAAAGATCACCATTCCCGTCGCGGTCTGCTGCGACTGGTTAGCCGCCGCCGCAAGCTGCTGGACTACCTGAGAACCAGGAACGAAGCCAGTTACCAGATTCTTATCAAGCGTTTGGCAATTCGTAAGTAGCCATACCAAGCGGGTCGCGATTGCGGCCCGTGTCGTTTAGTTCTGTCTATTTAGTGTGATGCGATGGCGCTTCACGCATGTCAAAAGAGGTTTATCTTGAGTTATTTTAAAAAATCAATTGCGTTTGGTAAGCATCAGTTGACCCTGGAAACCGGCGAAATCGCCCGTCAGGCGAGCGGTGCTGTTCTGGTCAGTCTGGATGATACCGTGGTGCTGGTCACCGTGGTCGGCCGTAAAGATGCAAAACCTGAGCAAGACTTTTTTCCGTTGACAGTTGACTACATGGAAAAAACCTATGCGGCAGGCAAGATTCCGGGTAGCTTCTTCAAGCGTGAAGGACGCCCCAGCGAAAAGGAAATCCTGACTTCGCGTCTGATTGATCGTCCATTGCGCCCGCTGTTCCCCGAGAGTTTTTACAACGAAGTGCAAATCGTGGCGACTGTCATGTCGTCCGACAGCGAGATCGATGCGGACATCCCTGCCGTGATCGGTGCATCGGCTGCGCTGGCCTTGTCCGGTATTCCTTTCGATGGTCCTGTCGGTGCCGCCCGCGTGGGTTACTTCGATGGCCAGTATCTGCTCAATCCGACCGCGACTGAACTGAAGACCTCACAGATGGATCTGGTTGTTGCCGGTACCGATCGCGCCGTGTTGATGGTCGAATCCGAAGCGCAACAGTTGTCTGAAGAAGTCATGCTGGGCGCTGTGATGTTCGGTCACGAACAGATGCAGGTCGTCATCGCTGCGATTAACGAAATGGTCGAAGCCGTGGGTGCGCCAGCCTGGGATTGGGTTCCTCCAGCCAAGAATGAAGCGCTGATCGCGCAGATCGCGGAACTGGCTGAAGCCGGATTGCAACAGGCTTATGCAATCCGTTCCAAGCAGGAGCGTACCGTTGCGATCTCGGACATACATGCGAAGGTGATGGCTGCGGTATCGCCTGATCTTGACAAGAACAGCGTCAACGAATTGTTCAGCTCGCTGGAAGCCAAGATCGTACGCGGACAAATCCTGAGCGGTGAGCCGCGCATCGACGGTCGCGATACACGCACCGTGCGCAAGATTACTATCCGCAACGGCGTATTGGCTCGTACACACGGTTCTGCGCTGTTTACGCGCGGTGAGACCCAGGCGATCGTGGTCGCTACTTTGGGCAGCATGCGTGATGCACAGAAGATCGATGCGCTGCAGGGCGAGTATACCGATCGCTTCATGTTGCATTACAACTTCCCTCCGTATTCAACCGGTGAAACCGGCCGTGTCGGTACACCTAAGCGCCGTGAAATCGGTCACGGCCGTCTGGCAAAGCGTGCACTGGCTGCTGTACTGCCGAATGAAGAAGACTTCGGCTATGCAATCCGTATCGTGTCTGAAATCACCGAGTCGAACGGTTCGAGCTCGATGGCTTCCGTCTGCGGCGGTTGTCTGTCCATGCTGGATGCAGGCGTGCCTTTGAAAGCACATGTCGCTGGTATCGCGATGGGTCTGATCAAGGATGGCAATCGTTTTGCCGTGTTGACCGATATTCTGGGTGATGAAGATCATTTGGGCGATATGGACTTCAAGGTGGCAGGATCGGAGGCCGGTATCACCGCTTTGCAGATGGATATCAAGATCAACGGCATCACGCGTGAAATCATGCAGGCTGCACTGAGTCAGGCCAAGGAAGGCCGTATGCACATCCTGGGTCTGATGAAAGATTCCATGTCTGGTGCACGCAGCGAACTGTCCGAATTTGCACCGCGCATGATCAAGATGAAGATCAATCCTGAGAAGATTCGCGATGTGATCGGCAAGGGCGGTGCGGTTATTCGTGCGCTGACTGAAGAAACCGGCACGACGATCGATATCGACGATGCAGGCAATATCACGATCTCCAGTGTGAACGGCGAAGCCGGTGAAATAGCCAAGAAGCGTATCGAAGATATCGCTATGGATGTTGAAGTCGGCAAGGTCTACGAAGGTCCGGTAGTCAAGTTGCTCGACTTCGGCGCGCTGATCAATATCCTGCCAGGCAAAGACGGTTTGCTGCACATCTCTCAGATCGCTCATGAACGCGTCAACAGCGTAGGCGACTTCCTCAAGGAAGGCCAGGTTGTGCGTGTCAAGCTGCTGGAGATGGATGACCGTGGTCGTATGAAGCTTTCCATGAAGGCGTTGCTTGCAGCGCCAAATACAGACGGTGCATCGATTGCCGAGTAAGTGTATTTGATGTAAATAAAAAACCCGCCGCGAGGCGGGTTTTTTATTGCCCGTTAATTTTCACCGATTAGTTGCGGATTTTTGATTGGCTGTATTGCGAAACAAGTCGGTATAGAATCGAGTGAAGCAAACTTGCTTCGCGGGACTCAGGGTGCCAAGACCTACACTTCATGTATATAAAATCGGACGACTGCTATATTTAAGAAAACTGACTTTGGCGAGCAGCGATGGGGTCAGGCGAGCAGCGATGGGGTCAGGCCTTACATTTGACACTACGGGCAGTCACCAGCAGCATTTATGCGTACGTGCAACATGTAAAATGTAAGGCCTGACCGTTCGCAGTAACAGCAGTAAATCTAGCGGGTTGAAGTCCCGTCCGGGGAGTTGTCCGTACGCCTCGGTAGTATGAGGAAGCGGCGTTGGAGTAATTCAGGGTCGTGAGTTTCCAAACAGCAAGAGAGCAGGCCGTAACGCAAGTGAACCTATACGTAGCCTCGTAAACGAATTGGAGAAGCCGACCCTGTGGTCAGAAGGGGAAGGCCGTTGGATGGGTGCTGAAATAACGGAAGTGGCATCCATCGACTTCCGGGGTAGCAGGGGTGGCATGTTTTCGTAGATTTATTGCCCAGTGCTGGAGACCCGGTGCGGTGGTGGGGAGACCATCGACTGTTGCGTATAAGGAAACGAAAGCGCCGCAGGCCGTATCGGGAGTCGGAGGGGTTCATAGTACCGTTTGAAGCCGAGGGACAACATAACCCCGGTTGAGGGAAGGAACCCTGCTTTGTTCATGCAACCGAAGAGTGAAGGAAAAGGGGATTGCAAAATGCTATCAACCCCTGATGTAATCAGGACACTACAGAGGAAGCTTTACACCAAGGCCAAGCAAGACCCGGCCTATCGCTTCTATGCTTTATATGACAAGGTATGGCGGGCAGACATTCTCGTGTTTGCTTACCGCCTCGTGCGCGCCAACAAGGGAAGTCCCGGGGTTGATGGGATGAACTTCGAGGA
>JBAZCE010000148.1:0-6047 GCA_041671105.1 Gallionella sp. | reverse complement strand
TTTTTCTCGCCGACCGGATGAGTAAAACCATTTGAGTTATTGCCACCTGAAAAATAACCACTGCCAAAATTCCAGGCATATTGTCCCAGTTGAGACTCATTGTTGCCGAACGAATAGACGGTGTTCGTACCCGAACGAGCCGCATATTCCCATTCGGCTTCGGTGAGCAGACGGTAAGATTTTCCGGTCATCTGTGTTAACCAATTCACGTATTGTTTTGCATCGTCCCAATTGACGTTTATCACAGGTCGCCGTCCGCGCCCCCAGCCTTCGCCCTGAATATACCCGTCGAATGGACGATAACCGTTACAGCCACCGGCTGTCACGCAGGCATCCCATTCATCAAATGTCACCTCAAATTTGCCTGCCGCAAAATCTTGAGCGATCGTGATCTGACGTTGGGTTTCATCTGCATTGCGTCCTGATTCGGAAGATGGCGAACCCATGGTAAAACTCCCGGCTGGAACCACGACCATCTCGGGGCAACCCGGGCAGTCCTTGAACACTTTGCCCGGTTTCATTTCGGCTTCGGCATCGCGGATAGCGGTAAGCTTATCCTGTGCTGCGGCGACATGCCTGCCATCGGGGTATTTGTCCAGATAGCTCTGTGCGGTTTTGGCATCTTCGCTTGCCTGCACTTGTTGCCATAGTTCCTGTTCCTGTCGGGCTGTAAGGTCGGCTTGCAGTTTTCGCAGCCGCACTTGAGCCAAACTGGCATAGCGCCCGTCGGGCCAGCCCTTCAGATAACCCTTGTATCCGTCTTCGCTACCCGACTGGTCGGCAGCTTCCCATGCGCCCTGATCCCAGCGTGCAGCTTCGACGCTGACCTCTTCTTGTAACTTATTGATCCGGATCCGGGCTAGAGCCGCATATTTGCCTTTCGGGTGTTGCGTCAGATAGGCATCGTAGTCGTCTTTAGTGTTGCCTTTCTGCACTTCTGTCCAAAGATCACTTTCTCCGTCTGTTCGTGCACCGGAAGAAATAACCGGCTCGACAGGTTTCACCTGTTCGGCCTTGCGCGCGGCAATTTGCACCTTTGCCTGCCCGACAAATCGACCTTTCGGATAGTGTTTGAGGTATTCCTGTATCGCGTCGATGCTGCCGCTGTCACGCGCACTTTCCCAGGTTTCCTGTTCTATTTCATCGCGTCCCTTGATGCGAGCAGGCGCCGGAACCGGGCTCGCTATCTGTGCGGCATTACTCGCCGAACATCCGGCAAAGCAAAAATCTCCCTCGATGCTGCCTTCCATCCACGGTTCCTGACGGCCCTGAGAGGCGGCCTTGACATCGCTGACGACACGTTTGAGGGCCTGTTCGATTTGCAGGTTACTGTTCATCTGTGCGAGCAGTTTGCTGGTGTACAGGCCGTTGCGTCCGTCGCCGTCCGCCGCTACGCTGCCGGGACGCGTGGCATATGAGATCAGCGTGCCGGAGGGGGCGCTGATGCGGGCCAAGCCTCTGTCTGATGAGCGGAAGCTGCGTGCGTACGGGTTGTTGCGGCAAGCATCGAGGAACACTAGATTGAGACGGGATTTGGATTCGTCCAGCACGTCCATTATCTGCTTCACGGCAAGGCTTTGGTTTGGCACATCTTCTTCTGAGTTTATCTCGGCATCCACGGCGGGCAGGTAATTATCTCCCTTGATTTGTAATCCGTGCCCGGCGTAAAACACCAGGGCGACTGCGCCCGGTACCAGCTTGCTGCGAAATTCCCGGAGTGTGCTGCCGATTTGTCTGGTTTTCAGGTCGTTGCGTTCGATCACATCAAAGCCCAGTCCGCGCAGTTTGATCGCCATGTCTTTCGCGTCATTTACCGGATTTTTAAGCGGCGCATTGCTATATGCGCCGTTGCCGATCACCAGCGCGATGCGCTGCTCGCTTGCTGCATTGCTCACCTGGCTGACGGCAAGGTTGCGCTCATAGTCAGCGGCAAAAATTTGGCTGCTCAGTGAAAACGCCATGAGCATCACGGCGATGGTATGCATAGGCTTTTTCATGTCCATGTGCTTCAAAACGATCATTCCACTTCCACCACCGCAGCCATTGCCGCTCCATACGCATCCGAGCAGGTGTGCGCTACGACGAGATTGCGCCTGCCCGCGTTGCCGCATTCATCCTGTATCGAAGCCGAAGGTGTAGAAGTCACCAACTGGATGCCGCGTTTGCCGTCCGATGTTGCATTCACCATTGAAAATGGTCCTGCATTAACCATCGGCAGCCTGGCAAGGTCGCGCGGCGCATCGGCAACAATGGCAAGGATATGATCACGTCCGGCGGGGCCTTGCGCAATAATTTCCCAGTTGGCGCGCGGGAACTGCACTGCTTGTCCGGCCTGAATATAGTTATTGCCATCCAGTTTGTTCGGGAACAGCAGATCGAATGTCTTGCCATCCGAACCCGCCATCATCAGGTACAAATACCCCTGATGGCTGGAACGGATACTGAAACTGAATTTATCGCTGCCGATTTTCAGCTCGTTCTTGTCAGGTGTAATGGTCACGATCCGTTTATCATCCCGCCCGTTGTAAATATCCAGCAATGTCGCGGGAGCACCGGATTTTGTCACTTGAGCTGGTAGTTCCTGGGAAGCGGGTGGAATGGATACCACCGGTAGCGGAAGAATCGGCGCCGGGGGAATCGACACCGATGGAACTGGTGTCTGTGCAACAGGAATTTGTGCAACAGGGGCTTGAATGACGGGCTCCTGGATAAGCGCTTGGGCAGTCTCTTGCGGGACATCGGATTTTCTGGATACCAGCGTCATTACCAGATCGGAATTGCCGACGATACTGATATGTTGCGGAAGAACCCCCTCTAAACCTTTTGTTTGAGCATCAATTTTTTGTTGCGCGCAAACGCGAATCTCCTCGGCGGTCAATCCTCCGCTTCCATCCGTGTCCATGGCTTCACCGGACATACACTCAGCCCAAGCCAGGGTGGCAAAACCGCCTTTCTCTGAATCAAGGGAAACTTCGTCGTTTTTCGCGGCCGCGATATAGACATAGTTTTTTCCGCCGCTGCCTATGGAGCGGGTCGCTTTGTTAATGCTGCGCGTGACAATATTTGTCGGCTCATAGCAAGCGTCCTGTCCGCCTTTGCTCCAGTATTTAGGCGTATACCTTGCTTTACGCATCCCGCGTGTTGTAACTCCCCCGGAATGGCATGAGTCCAACATTACGATAACTTTTTGCGCCCGTACTGATAGTTTTTGAAGACGATCTTCCAGCTCACCATCATTAAAAAATCCTCCGTTCACGGAAACCAGGGATTCGCCGCAACGTTCTACTGGCTCGCGCACATACTGCCTGCCACCATGCCCTGAATAGTAGATAAAAACCTTGTCCCCGGGGGTAATACGACGGTCCAGTTCGTCGAAGGCATTGCGCATTTCTTCCAGCGTTAATTCCTTATACAGTTGCATATTCTCATCATTTACACCCATCAGGTGCGCGATTGAACGTGCGGTTGGTACATCATGCTGCACCCCCTCCAACTTCGGAATTCCACCCTGATAATCACCATTAAATATAAGTAACGCATGGACTTCTGCACTTGCCGTACCTGACGCAACAAGTCCGCAGAGAAGCAATAAGCTGTTCAGATATTTTTTCATCGTATTCACCAGGTGTTTTTATTCAGGCGAATTATGCAGCAGACAGAATTTATTCTGTGCAACATATTTCTGGCAGCCCTCTACCCGACCTTCTGCTAATGCTGATAGCAACGATTCCCGCCGGGAATTTTGAGAGCCATCCCGGATGCGCTCGTCGAATTATTAAGGTATTCGATTACAGTTGCGGAATCTTTTAGCCTGTCGCCGGGATTCGGTTAAAATTCGGCTGTTGGTCTTTTGGATTTCTCAGTCTATGGATATGATAAGCTTGGCTCTGGTGTCGGGCGCGCTGTTGTGGTTCTGGTTCGACAGTCTCGGTGCACTGGACGTCGCAAGAAATTGCGCAAGACAGGCGTGCAGTGATGCGAGTGTGCAGTTTCTTGACGATACGGTAGCCCGTGTCTCGATGGCTCTGGTGCGCAATGAGTCGGGGCAGCGTGTGTTTCGCCGCACCTATCGTTTTGAATTCAGTGAAACCGGCAACAGCCGGCTTGAAGGCAGGCTGATTTTGCTGGGCAACAGGCTTGAACAGCTCACGATGGACCCTTATCAGATATTGCCCTGACCGGTGTTGAAGTTAAGGTCAGATTTCGTGTAACACCCGTTTCAGGCAAGTGCCGCCGGCGCTTGTTTCTATTCAAAGGTTAACCGATGTTCCCAGTTTACGATGTTGATGCACTTCTTTTACTCGCCATAGCCCACTCTTCGAAGCGAAGGCCGGCCGGACTCGTCGAGATCATCGCAGCGGGCGATCTGATTCAAGGCGCGGTTTGTTCCGAATTAGACCTGACAGAGGCGTTCCACAAGCTCTCAGCGCACGGCCTGATCAGCGAGGTGGAGGGCGGCTACGTGCTGACACCGGATGCGCAGAAAATCATGACGGGTAAGAAGAAGGCCGACGCGCATGAACGCGTCTTCGCCATCAAGGATAAGCTGACCGCCTATATTCCCAAGGAGGAATGTGCGCCTGTACTGGTTACGGTGGAGCAGCTGGGTGCAGCGGTTCTGGCACATGTGGAGTCGAAAAAACTCCCGGGAAAAAACCTGCTGGTGCCCAGACCCAAACCGGTCGAGGACAGCAAGCGTCCGGGACGCCGCAAGCCTCTGACACACCGACGCAAGTATTGAACAAAAGACTTTTTTCCACGAAAGGCACGAAAATCACGAACAGAGTAAAAAGCGTGCCTTACATAACTTTTGTGGATAATGAGGTTTGCACTGTTCACGCTGGAATTACGCATTACCCACTACTGGTCATATAGAGCCAAATAAATAGCATAGATTGTCTTTGTTATTTACCCAGTGAATGGTAAGCGAGATGTGTATATGTATTTGAATTTATTCGTGATTTTTCGTGTCTTTCGTGAACGGCTGAATTTTTAATCAGCTGTACAGGTGCCGTCCGAAGGCCTTCCAGACTTCACCGCCGTGAACGTCGCGTCCTTCCAGCGTGGCGTTTTCCATGGTCTGGATCATCAGCGAGGCCAGGGAAAAAAGCTCGGCTCGGGTTTTTCTCGTCTGATCGTCTGAGGCATAAGCGGCCTTTGCATTCTCGGGCCCGAACACCTTGCATTCCGCCGCCAGTTGCTTCATCGCGGATGCATCGTGCCAGTCGATACCCAACGCAATCATTTTTCTCATCAATTCGATTTCGATCTGCGCGATTTCGTTGCTGTGATGCTCAATCTGACTCATTTAATTCCCCTGTTCCTGTTTGGGTTTCGCATGCGCCGGTCTGAAGGCCTTGCACTGTGCCGGATCGGATTCGAAATACGCGCCTTCGATCAGGTCGATGCAATACGGGATGGCCGGGAAGACCGCGCTCAGGCAATCGTCGATCGCGGACGGTTTGCCCGGTAAATTGACGATCAGGCTGCGGCCGCGTATGCCGGCAGTTTGGCGCGACAGGATGGCAGTGGGCACGAATTTGAGCGAGGCTGTGCGCATCAGCTCGCCGAAGCCTGGCATCATCTTGCTGCACACCGCCATCGTGGCCTCCGGCGTGACATCGCGCAACGCAGGTCCGGTGCCGCCCGTGGTGACCACCAGGGAGCAGCCTTCTATTTCGCACAGTTCGATCAGTGCAGCTTCGATCAGCGGTTGTTCATCGGGGACGACGAGTGCAACGGCTTGCCACGGACTGGTCAATACGCGTTCAAACCAGGCGCGCATCGCGGGGCCTCCCTTGTCTTCATACTCGCCGCAGCTGGCGCGGTCTGAAACGGTTAAAAATCCGATGCGTGCGTTAGTCATGTTTATTCCTAGAAAAAGCTGTTGTCCACGAACTACACAAAAAACACGAAACGATTCAAATACATATCATTGTTGATTGCATCACCTGATAGGTGATTCGCTGATTTTATGTAACTTATTGATTTATTTGCGAGCAGCCGTTGTACGGATTGCCTGCTTACATCATTTCGTGACTTTCGTG
>JBAZCE010000147.1:0-6111 GCA_041671105.1 Gallionella sp. | reverse complement strand
CGTGATGGTGTTCCGCTTTGCCAACATGCTGCTCGAACCGTTGTGGAACAACCATTACATCGATCATGTGCAGATCACCCATTCCGAGACGCTCGGCGTGGAAGGGCGTGCGGATTATTATGAAGGTGCCGGCGCGTTGCGCGATATGATCCAGAGTCATTTGTTGCAACTGATGGCGCTGGTGGCGATGGAGCCGCCGGTATCCATGACCGCCGAACATCTGCGCGATGAAAAAGTGAAAGTGCTCAAGTCGATTCGACCGATCACGCAGAATGCGGTGCATGCGCACGCCTTTCGCGGTCAGTACGGCAGCGGCAGCATCGACGGCAAAACGGTCCCGGGTTATCTGGAAGAGAAGGGCGTGGCGGAGGACAGCACGACTGAAACCTACGCCGCGCTCAAGCTGTTCGTCGATAACTGGCGCTGGGCGGGTGTGCCGTTCTATCTGCGCACCGGCAAGCGCATGCCGGAAAACAGCTCGGCGATCTGTATCCGTTTCAAGAAACCCCCTCAGGACTTATTGCGCCACACCCGCAACGGTCCTTCGCAACCTAACTGGATCATGCTGGGGATACAGCCCGATGACTGTATGAAACTTGAGATTCAAGTCAAGGTGCCGGGGCTGGATCTGCATACCCGCAGCATCAGTCTGGATGCGACCTGCCATAAGGGCGGCGATGAGGAATACGATGCGTATGAGGGATTGCTGCTCGACGTGATGCTGGGCGATCACTCGCTGTTTTTGCGCATCGACGAGGTGGAAGCTGCCTGGCGCGTGGTCGATCCCATTCTGAAAGTCTGGTCGATGGAGCGAGATTTCATCAATACCTATCCTGCGGGTAGCTGGGGCCCGCGCGGTACCTACCGCTTGTTCGATCGCGACGACCAGTTCTGGCGGCATTCGCTGGATCTGGACGGAGCGGATTTACAGGCCTATTGATGAAGCAGCCTGACGGGCATGGCAATGCCACTCCGGTTGATAAAATAGTCATGCCCGTTTCCCTCTCTCCAACCCTCTCCCGCTGTGCAGGCGAGGGAGCAAACGAATCGCTACGCGAATTTTTCGTTAATGGGTGCTGCGTGACGGTGCATGAAGATCTTGCTGCCTTAAGCCTTGCGGTGGCGCTGCGTATTGCGGAACTGGCTCAACAGGCCATCGCTGCCCGCGGTGTTTTTTGTCTCGCCTTAGCCGGAGGAGAGACGCCGCGCCGCTGTTATGAATACCTGCGCGAACTACCCGTCGACTGGGCGCGCGTGCAGCTCTTCTTCGGTGACGAGCGTTGCCTGCCTTTGGGCGATGCAAATCGCAACGACACGATGGCATATGACGCCTTGATCAAACACATCGATATCCCAGAGGCTAACGTGCATGCCATTTCTGCCGAGTCGGGGGCTGTAGTGGCAGCTTTCGAATATGCGGCGCTGCTGGGGCGGTTTGCAAGACTCGATCTGGTGCTGCTGGGCCTGGGGGAGGACGGGCATACCGCCAGCCTGTTCCCGTGCAATCCGGCAACCGGCAGCGATGCATCCGTGGTTGCGGTGTCGGGTGCTCCCAAGATGCCGCCCGAACGCGTGTCGCTGGGCATGAACACCTTGAATGCAGCGCGGGTGAAACTGTTCATGGCTGCAGGTGAGGGCAAACGAGATCCATTGGCGCGCATCGCACAGGGGGTGTTATTGCCTGCCGCTCAGGTGAACGATGCCGAGTGGCATGTGGATCGCGCCGCCTGGCCTGTGGGTGGTTAAAAACGCTGCCATTGAAATAAATAAAACTTAATATAAACATTATATTATAAGCTGTTGTTGATTAAAAGAATGAGGTGATACTCATGCCAATAGCGACTGGTCGGGTATTTTCCCGGTAGTCGAGGTGCGAAGGTGCTCAGTACTATTTGTTAACCTCCGTTTTGGTGTCGTCTTCCCGGTAACGGCCTGGAAATATATTTATGGGATAGTTGGTTGTTGAATACAAGGTGCCGGACGCCGGGCAATTTTCCTGCGGGAAACCTGGTCTGCAGGTAACATCAATTTATAAGGGAACTTGAGATGCAAATCGGAATGATAGGGTTG
Organism: Gallionella sp.; assembly: GCA_041671105.1. Taxonomy (GTDB): domain Bacteria; phylum Pseudomonadota; class Gammaproteobacteria; order Burkholderiales; family Gallionellaceae; genus Gallionella. Next base: position 4,041 of record JBAZCE010000147.1, on the reverse strand, counting down.
GGGCGTATGGGCGCGAACATGGTGCGTCGTTTGCAAAAAGCGGGGCACGAATGCGTGGTGTACGACCGCAGCAGCGATGCGGTGCAGGCGCTGGCGGCAGAGGGAATGACACCGGCTGAGAGTGTGCAGGATTTTCTGAATAAGCTGCAAACGCCCCGTGCGGTCTGGCTGATGCTGCCCGCAGCGGTGGTGGATGCCAGCATTGCCGAGTTGACACCGTTGCTTGGCGCTGACGACATTCTGATCGACGGCGGCAATTCCTATTACAAGGACGATATCGCACGCGCCAAACAGCTCGCGCCGAAATCCATACACTACGTCGATGTCGGTGTGAGCGGCGGGGTATGGGGATTGGAGCGCGGCTATTGCCTGATGATAGGCGGCGATAATCAGTCAGTATCGCGCCTTAATCCTATCTTCGCGGCGCTGGCGCCCGGGGTCGGCGATGCGCCGCGTACCGAAGGGCGCAGCGATACGCCGGGCAGTTCCGAACAGGGTTATCTGCACTGCGGCGCGGCAGGGGCCGGGCACTTCGTCAAGATGGTGCACAACGGCATCGAGTACGGGCTGATGGCAGCCTACGCGGAAGGATTCAATTTGTTGCGCCATGCAAACATTGGCGGGCAGTCAAGACAGGTGGACGCGGAAACCACGCCGCTGCGCGATCCGGAGGAATTTCGTTACGACATCAATGTGTCCGAAGTTGCCGAGCTGTGGCGTCGCGGCAGCGTGGTGGGATCGTGGCTGCTCGATCTTTCAGCTCACGCCTTGCTGGCTGATCCCGATCTGCAAGGATTCGGCGGGCGCGTCTCTGATTCCGGAGAAGGGCGCTGGACCAGCATCGCCGCGATCGAATCCGGTACACCGGCACCGGTGCTGACTGCCGCGTTGTTCAGTCGCTTCTCATCGCGCGGCGAGGCGGACTACGGCGATAAGCTGCTGTCCGCATTGCGTTTCGAGTTTGGCGGGCATCACGAGAAAAAATGATCCGCTTATCGTAAGGGTTGTCTGCTGTCAAAAACGGGCCGAATAGTTGGCCCGTTTTTTTACGCCTGAGCTATATGAATGCGAATTGTTATGAGTATTAACTTGTTGTTTGATTAATAAGTGTTTTTAAATAATTGTAACAGCGGATTTAACGAGCTTTGGCGGTGCCTTACCCCATAAATTGCCTCACTTCAAGGGGGTGCGACAAAATGCCGCGCGGCAAAATGCCACATTCCCGGACAACTTTTCCCTCCCTACAATCCGCCCGGTTATTAATCAAACAGGGTGTATGGAAGATGAAAAGAAAGTTTGCGCTCAGTGTGCTTGCGCTGTCAGTCAGTCAGGCGGTGTATGCCGAAGACGGCATGTTGCCGGAACTGGTGATTAAGGAAAAAAAGCAGCAAGCATTGCCGCAACCGGGTAAGTCGGTGCAGGAGAGTCTGCTGCGCCTGCGCACCAGCACCAGCGATACGGCTAAATTGCTGGAAGATCAGCCGGGCGTCAGCCTTTACCGCGCGGGCGGTGTATCCAGTCTGCCGGTGATACACGGCATGGCGGATGACCGGGTGCGCGTCAAAGTCGATGGTATGGATTTGATTTCGGCCTGTGCCAATCACATGAATTCACCGCTATCCTATATCGACCCTGCCAATGTCGGCAGCGTCAAGGTGTTCGCCGGGATCTCGCCGGTAAGTCTGGGGGGCGACAGCATCGCCGGGACGATACAGGTGGATTCGGCAGCGGCGGAATTTGCCCGTGCCGGCGAGGGCACCATGCTCAAAGGTCAGGCCGGCACATTCTATCGCAGCAACAATGCGGCGCAAGGCGGCAATCTTTCTGCCACGATCGCCGCGGAAGATTTTTATGCGCGCTATACGGGCTCGACCGTGCGTGCGAAAAATTACACTGCGGGTGGAAATTTCAAGGCACCGGGCGTATCCGTGGGTACGCTGGGCAACGTATACGTTGCGGGAAACGAAGTGGCCTCTTCGCAGTATCAATCCGATAATCAGGCCGTCTCCTTTGGTCTGCGGCGCGATAATCACCTGCTTGAGCTGAAGGTGGGACAGCAAAATATTCCGTATCAGGGCTTTGCCAATCAGCGGATGGATATGCTGAAAAACGACAGTCAGCAGATCAACCTTAACTATACCGGTCAATACGGCTGGGGTGCGTTGCAGGCGCGCGCTTACAACGAGCATACACAGCATTACATGAATTTCCTGGCGGCAAAGCAGACTAACCTGACTGGCATGCCGATGAATACCGATGGTAAAAATTCCGGGTTTCTGCTCAAGGGCGACGTGATCCTGTCCGGGCGCGATATTCTGCGTATCGGTGCCGAGTCTCAACGCTATCGCATGAGCGACTGGTGGGCGCCCGTTGGCCCTGTGACAGGGATGATGGCGATGACGAATATGATGACGGGCGGAAACTTTCAAAACATCAACAACGGGCAGCGCGATCGCCTGAGCGTGTTTGGCGAATGGGAAGCGCGCTGGAATCAGCAATGGCTATCGCAACTGGGGCTGCGTGCCGAATCGGTGAAGATGAACACCGGTACGGTGCAAGGCTATAACACGATCGCCTATCCGGCTGCCAGCTATGCGGCGTTCAATGCGGCGAACCGTCAGACGACCGATAACAATATCGATATCACAGCGCTTGCGCGCTATACGCCGGACGATCGCAAGACCTTCGAGTTCGGCTTTGCGCAAAAGACCCGTTCGCCGAATCTGTATGAGCGTTTCGCCTGGTCGACCAGCAACACCATGGTCACCACGATGAACAACTGGGTGGGCGACGGTAACGGTTACGTCGGCAATCTCAATCTGAAACCTGAGGTGGCGCGTACGCTGAGCGGTTCGGCTGCTTGGCACGATGAAGCGGGTTTTGAAGTGAAGGTGTCGCCGTATTACACGCATGTGCAAAACTATATCGACGCTGCCCGCTGTCCGGTCGTAGCAGGAAGCACGGTTTGTTCCGCAGCCAATCTGACCGCTGTGAGCGGTTTCGTCAACCTGCAAACGGTCAATCAATCCGCGCGTCTGTATGGTGCTGATATTTCAGCGCGCATGCCGATGGCCAAAGCTGCCGGATACGGCAGCTTTACTGCCAAGGGTTTGCTGAACTATGTGAACGGCAAGAACCTGACTACCGGGGATAACCTGTATCACATCATGCCGTTGAACGCGAAACTGGGTGTGGAACAACGCCTGGACAACTGGACCAATTCTGCGGAAGTGCAACTGGTCAGCGCGAAGACCAATGTTCAGGCAGTGCGCAACGAGTTAAAGTCGGGCGGCTACAGTCTGCTCAATCTGCACAGCAGTTATGACTGGAAACAAGTGCGCTTCGATGTGGGTGTCGATAACTTGCTGAATAAATTTTACGTCGATCCGCTTGGCGGCAGCTATCTCGGGCAGCGCACGATGGTGTATGGCACCGGTGTGCCGGGTATGGGCCGTTCGATCAATGCGGGCTTGACGGTGAAGTTCTGATTAACTGAGGTAAACCCCGGCTTTGCCGGGGGCTCACTTGCATCCCGATTTCTTAGTCGGGTTTGAAAACAAAAAAGCACGCCGAAGCGTGCTTTTTTGTTGCTTACTGCTAAACGGCGGTGTTAGTTATTAAGCCTTGTTGCCGTTGTTGCCGCCGCGATTGCCACCGAAGCTCGGACGATTGCCGCCGAATGCCGGACGATCACCGCCGTCACGACGTGGAGCACCATTGCCGCCGAAGCCGCCGCCATTGCCACCGCGAGGCGCATTGCCGAAGCTGCGTTCGGCGCTGCGTGGTTGTTGCGTCTGACCGCCGAAAGCCGGGCGAGCCTGGCCGCCGAAACCTTCGTTGCGCGGCGCATGACGGCTATCCGGTGCGCTGTGATGGAAGCCTGCGCCGCCGTTGTTGCCGTTGCCGGCGAATGCCGAGCTGCGATTACCGCCGCCGAAACCACCACCGTTGCCACGGTTGCCGGCGTATCCGCCACCACCATTGCCACCGCCGAAGCCGCCGCGATTTGGGCCGCCATTGCCGCGTGGACGGTCAGAAGAC
>JBAZCE010000146.1:0-6152 GCA_041671105.1 Gallionella sp. | reverse complement strand
TTTAATTTCTTTCGAGTTCCCTATAAAGCCGACCAATCAAAGTGCACATATAGATACCAGTGCGACGATACGCAGCATTCAAGAGTTGCCCTGCAAGAAACAAGACGCGCTGCCAAGGATATCGCATGGCATTTCGTTTCATGAGCTTGATCTTACCAGTCAGGTGATGCTGTTGAACCTGGTTTATGAATCGATGAATAGGTCTGGCTAGAAATTGTGGAGGTAATCTGCTGTGTTAAGACCTGTAACAGGTCAGTGTAATCGCGCTTAAATTCTAATCATTAAAAATCAATGTTATATCGCTTTCTGTTTCGTAATTTTTGCATTAAATTACGAAATATGAAAGAGCCACATTTCTAATCCCTGATTAACTAATTATTATAAAAGACAAGCTGATTTAAGCACTATTGCCTGTTTAAGAGGTAGGTCTGTAGCGCATCGTATCGATCCGATGTTATTATGTGAAATAACGCTTTCGCTTTGAGCTGGTAATCTTCAAGAGTAGACCTGTTTTAGGCTTAATGGTGCGGTTGATATCAACGTTTATAGCGGCTAACCGAGTGCAACAGGAAAAGTTGACGCGAAATTTACTGAGCCGAATTTAGAAATTCGGGCTACAGGCATATGACTGAATTGCACGGGTTCTTTTGAACCATAAGACCCATTGTCAGTGGTTGTTTTGCACCCTGGGAAAGGAGAGGCTCTTTTGCAAAGCACCAGCACGGACGGGCGGTGTCGTTGTATTTGTTTGTGGCACATAACTTGCTCTTGATGTTGTCTGTGACCAAAAAACATGAAATTAAGTTTACTGAGCCGTTTCCAAGATGTGCGGCACATATATATTGATAGTTTCGTCAACACCAAAAACATGGATGGCACAAGGTGAATAAATTCGACGATAAATTCCAAAATATTATTTACTCAATGGAAAATAAGCCCTTGTGGCTTTTCTTTCTTAACGATAAGTTATGAAAATGTTAAATTTTAAAGTTGTAATAGGCCTGATTTTCACTTTATGGACGGCGGTGTTACAGGCGGAAACGGGAGCAGTTACAGAAGGGAATTCAGCTATTACTGAGCAACAAGCCATCGCGTTGTTCTACCAACGTAACCTCAGTTTGATTGCAGCAAGCTTTAATATTGATAATGCGCAGGCACAAGAGATTATTGCTGCCGCGATTCCAAATCCGGTGTTCAGTTTTACCATTTCATCACTGAATCCAAATATGTTTCGCCAGGAATATAACAATGTCTCGTCGTTGCCTGCGATATCGCCACAGATTCAGCAACTCATCGAGACTGCCGGGAAACGCAGGTTACGGGTAGAAAGCAGCGAACTGGCTACAGAAGCGGTAAATTTTGACTTGAAGGACACGACTCGTGTACTTACCAATGCTGTGCGGCGCAGCTATTACAGCCTGTTGCTGGCGCAAAAGACGGCTAAAGTGGCTAGTGACAACTTCGAGCGTTATCGTGAAATTATGCGGGTCAATGCAATCAGACTCAAGGTGGGGGATATTTCTGAGACGGATTTTACCCGTATCGAGGTCGAAAGCCTCAAGGCTCAAGGCGATCAAGATCTTGCTCAGACGGCATTGAAGCAGGCTCGAGCCAATCTGCTACTATTGCTGGGTTGGCCTGAAAACAGCATGGAAATTTTAGCTGTCGAGGCTTGGCCGGAAGCGGCCCCTGAAATTGCACGGGCAGGACAGGATCAATTGGCCGAAAAGGCGCTAGAGCGGCGACCGGATCTGCAAGCTGCTCGAGTGCGTATTGATCAGGCAGGAAAAATGTTGACCTTGGCTAATCGACTGGCCATTCCCGATGTGACCGTCGGTGCTTTTTACCAACGCGACCCCGGTAACTTCTTTACGGAAAGCGGCGGCGTCAGCGTCAGCGTACCGCTGCCGTTGTTTTATCGCCAGGAAGGGGAAATCTCAAAAGCACGTGTAGGTTTAAGCTCTGCCGAATTGGCGCTAAAACAGACGGAGCAGGGGGTGCGAGCCGAAGTTATGAAGGCCTTGTCGGCTTGGCAGAGCGCCGACTCTATCTCGCAGCGTTTTGAGACATCGGTGGTGAAGCGAATTGAAATGTTGCGCAAAGCGCAGGAGATCGCTTATCAGAAAGGTGCTGTAGGGCTGCTGGACTTGATTGACGCAGAGCGCAATTACAAGGCAATGATGCTGGATTATTACACCGCTTTGGCGAACCGCAGCAATGCTTGGGCGGACTTATTGATGGCTTACGGAGAAGAAGTCAAATTATGAATATGAAGTTTTTCGACCCTATCCGGCTGATCGCTGGATTGCTAGGGCTGTCTCTGCTGGCTTGCCAGCCGCAAAACAATGAACCTCAGCATCAATCCACGGCTTTACCTAAGAATGAAGTGAAACTCAGCCCGGATTCACCCAAGCGTGATTATATCAAGGAAGCCATTGTTGAATTGGTGCGGCGTCCCCTAATGGATCCGGTAACCGGTAAGATCACTTATGACGAAACTCGCACTGTTCGCGTGTCCTCACCTATTGCCGGACGAGTGACAGGGGCTATCGCTGCACTGGGCGCTCATGTCCAGGCGGGTGACGCTCTGGCGGAACTGGATAGCCCTGAACTGGGGCAGGCGCAATCGGATTACGCTAGCGCTCAGGCCGATTTGAACTTGGCCAACCGGGCTTTCCAGCGGATGCAGGAGCTTTATGCAAACGGCATCGCTCCGCGCAAGGATCAGGAGCAGGCGCAAGATAATCTGGCGCGCGCTCGTAGCGAGGCGGAGCGGGCTCGGCTCAAACTGGCAAACCTGGGTGTGCGCAACGGGCGCACCGATAACCGCTTTGTGCTGCATGCGCCCATCGTAGGGGCAATTACCGAGCGAAACATCAACCCCGGCATGGAAGTCAGAACGGATCTGACTGCGCCGTTGTTCGTCATCTCCGATCTGACCAGTTTATGGGTGCAGATGGATGTATTCGAGAAAGACATTGGTTTGATTCATGTCGGCGCACAGGTGCTGGTACGTGTGCCGGCCTATCCAGGCGAGGTTTTTATTGCGACTGTCAGTTACATCAGTCAGGTGGTGGAAGAAACCACGCGCACGGTGAAAGTGCGCTGCATTTTGCCCAATGACGATAACCGTCTGTTACCTGCCATGTATGCCGCCATTGAGGTGCAGAGCGACCCGAACGATAAGGCGGTTGTTGTGCCGCTAACGGCACTATTTACCGAGGATCAATCGGACTGGTTATTTGTGGCTATCGGTGACGGCCATTATCAAAAACGTCCGGTTAAGGCGGGCCTGCGTCTTAAGGAGAAGGCCGTGATTCTTGAGGGGTTGAACCCTGGAGAGCGCTTGGTGGTCGATGGAGCCCTGCTGTTACGGACTGAGGAAGATGCGGAGCAGGAAGCTGGAGAAACTAAAAAGTGATTAATAAAATCATCGCGTTCTGTTTACAGCAACGCCTGTTAGTTATCGGTGCGTCGGTGCTGCTGGCTATCGTTGGCGTTATCTCGTTTGAGCGTCTGCCGGTACAGGCTTTCCCTGATGTACAGAATGTTTTCGTACAAGTGGTCACCCAATACCCCGGTCAAGCCCCGGAAGAGGTGGAAAAGCTCATCAGCTTGCCGATTGAGAAAGAAATGAATGGCTTGCCGCATTTGATCAATATGCGTTCGGTGTCCATTTTTGGCTTGTCCGTCGTAACGCTAACCTTCGATGATGAAGCCGAGGATTATTTTTCGCGGCAGCAAGTTGTTGAGCGGCTACGCGCTGTCAGCTCCAGCTTGCCGGACGGGGCTCAGCCTGTGATGGGGCCGTTGACAACCGGCGTAGGCGAAATTTACCGTTATCGGATTGAAGCGCCAAACTATCCTTTGGTTGAGCAGCGCGCTTTGCAGGATTGGGTGATCGAACGGACATTGCGCTCTGTACAAGGTGTAGCTGATGTGGTGGCTTTTGGCGGTGGCGTTAAGCAATACCAGATAGAAGTTGATCCCGATAAGCTAAGAGATTATAAATTAACGCTTCCTGATGTTTATCAAGCTGTCGCCGCCAATAATGCCAATACCGGCGGTGGTTATATCGAGCACGGCTATGAAGCATTGGTAGTGCGCGGTGCCGGCCTGCTGAAGTCCGCTGATGAAATCGGCGACATCGTAGTTGCCAGCCGGGATGGCGTGCCGGTGTTTGTTAAACAAATCGCCAATGTGGTGGTGGGGCCGCAACCGCGCAATGGAATCGTTGGCTACAATGAGCGCGATGATGTGGTTGAAGGCGTGGTCTTGCTGATTAAGGGCAGGGATGCGATCAATGTATTGCAGGGGGTGAAGGAAAAAGTTGACGGTCTTAATGGTCACGCTCTGCCTCCTGGTGTCAAGATAGTTCCTATCTATGACCGTACAGAACTGGTGCAGCATACTGTGCGTACAGTCGAGCACAATATGCTGGAAGGCGCAGCGCTGATTTTAGCCATTTTAGTTATTTTCCTGCGTCGGGCGTTGGCTTCGGCCGTGGTTATTACCGTCATCCCGCTATCCTTGCTATTCGCTTTCATTCTGATTGATGTAGAGCATGTTTCCGCCAATCTGATTTCTCTGGGCGCGATTGACTTTGGCATTATCGTAGACAGCGCCGTGGTGCTGGTCGAAGCGATTATGGTCAAAGTGACTTTAGAGATGAGTCAAAAAGCCAGCGTCGCGCATATGCGCCAATCTATGCTGATGACGGCGGTGGAACTGGCTCGCCCCATCCTGTTTTCCAAAGCCATTATCATTATTGCCTTTCTGCCCATCTTCACCTTTCAGCGGGTCGAAGCGAAAATATTCTCACCGATGGCATTCACACTTAGTTTTGCGCTATTGGGTTCACTTATCATCAGTTTAACGCTGGTGCCTGTGCTGCTGAGCTACCTGATTGGACCTCGACTTATCGAGTCGCACAATCCGATGGTGGAAGGTATGGAGCGCCGCTATCGATCGGTATTGCAAGCCGTGTTGCGTCACCCTCGCAAATTATTCATTGGCGCAGGATTAACGTTGGCTTTGTCGCTGGCCTCTACGCCGTTGATCGGGACCGAGTTTATGCCCAAGCTGGATGAGGGTAATATCTGGTTGACCATCACGCTGCCAACGCCCGTTTCATTGGCCAAAGCCAAAGTGCTGGAACAGGATATACGCGGACGTTTGCGTGAGTTCAGCGAGGCCAAATCAATACTCACCCAGCTCGGACGTCCGGAGGATGGCACTGATCCCAAAGGTTTCAATAACCTGGAAATTCTTATCGACCTCAATCCAAAAAATACCTGGCATTATGGTGACAAGGACGAATTGGTCGAAGCCATGCAGAAACGCTTGGCGGTGTTCCCCGGCTTACAGTTCAATTTCTCCCAGGTGATTCAGGACAACGTGGAGGAGGCTATTTCCGGTGTCAAAGGCGAGATAGCGATTAAGATTTTCGGGGAGGATCTTAAAGTCCTTCAGGAAAAAGCCAATCAGATCACCCGTATTCTTCGTTCCATAGAAGGCGCTACCGATGTGGCTGCCGTGCAGCAATCGGGGCTGGCTCAGATGGTCATTGCCATTGACCGGGCCAAAATAGCCCGTTACGGCATAGACGTCAATGATGTGGAAAGTGTAATTGCAATGGCGGTGGGCGGTAAGACCGCTACACAGATGCTGGAAGGCGAGCGCCGTTTCGATATTACGGTGCGGCTAACCGGGTCGGCACGCGATTCGGTCGGGGCGATAGAGGATATTACCGTGCTATCCCCGGATGGCAGCCGCATTCCCTTGGCTGAATTGGCCGATATCAAGGTCAACCAGGGCGCTTCACGCATCAGCCGCGAGGACAACATGCGCCGCATCGCCATCAAGTGCAACCTGATCGGGCGCGATCAAGGCAGTTTTGTAACCGAGGCTCAGCAAAAAGTCGCGGAGCAGGTTGTATTGGAGCCTGGATACAGGATTGTCTGGAGTGGCCAGTTTGAGAATCAGCAACGTGCGATGAAACGGCTTTCATTTATCGTTCCGGTCAGTTTGGTTCTTATTTTTGTCCTACTGTTCTGGGCCTTTCAGTCACTCAAGAGTGCATCGCTGATTGTGATGAATGTTCCTTTCGCCATGATTGGCGGATTGGTAGCCTTACTACTGACCGGCATTCA
>JBAZCE010000145.1:0-6185 GCA_041671105.1 Gallionella sp. | reverse complement strand
TCGTTTGCGAGTCGGCAAACCCACAAATCGCTGTGTGGCTGGTGATGTTACGGAATATAGTTTGTCTAACATATCTATTGCCCACCGCTGAAGCATCTCTGTCCAAGATGCATAATCTCTCGTCTCGGATGTTCCTAATGAAGAACCCACAGTCGCAGAAAATTGCCCGTGGGAGAGGACCATGGTCTGTAGTTGCGTCATAGACGCATTAGCAATCTTAGTGGCGAATCGAACAACCGCACAGAAATCCTGCTGTTGATGTTTCTTTAAAGAAGAGAAATTTTTAAAAACATCGAAAGCATAATCCCTTTCTGAGTCGATCCCAGCCTCCATCATGGCAATCCGCCTATGAATGCAAGGAACACAGTAACCACAGTGTCGAACGCGTCTGTTATTAAACCGAGCCGGCCTTGCGCACGATATCGAGCGGCGCAAGAGTTCGTGCAGAGCCGGGTCGAGACTACGCAGCATATCAGTCTTACTCTGAGTTAAAAAGGGATTCCGAACATTGCCACTAAACCCCGTAAGAGACTGAGCAAATTTTACAAAATTCATCATATACAGAGGGTGCGCGGTTCTCGTACTCAATGAGCCAATACGGGATTTCTGCATCGGGATATTGAGTGCCATCAAACCATTCTCTGGCATAAAGACATCTGTGATACCACATTGTGCAGCTATCCCAATGCCGAGTGTTAGGAAAAGAAAAGATCTTGGTCTATGTGAACTCTCAACTTTTGGCGCAAGATTAAATTTGGGTATTTCTCGCGTCGATCGAGAAACCCTGCACTGCACAAAACATGTCTTGCCAGGAAACATATTTCGTAGACTTTCCGCTAAATCTTTTTGAGCAGATGCAGTCTGTCCTTCAGACTGGTGACCAACCAGAATAACCTTACGGCCTTCATTAAGGAGCTGAATTGCTCCTAATAGAGAATCGATCCCCCCCGAAAAGAGGCATACGGTATCGAAACCCTTAGGCAGCCGTTGTCGATGGCGATGAACATGGCGTGGATCACTGAGAGGTACCCAGTCAAATTTCCACAAATCACCAGAAAGTAGCTCAAGTGTCTTTTTTAAAAGTGAATCGTTCTTTTTCCACTTGTCTGGCTTCGTAACAGGCACAAGGCATCGGATAACCCTGGTCCAGTGGTCAACGGCATCCGCTCGACTCACCATTTCATCCACAAGATAAACAAAATCTCCAAGATCAACAAAGTCCAATAATGTGCCCCTCAGGTTTGGAGCTAAAGCTTTGTCATTCAACCTGAAAGTAACTGTAGCATTTGGATTTGAGGACACCCAGTCGATCAGGACATCTTTTTCGTCATCTATTGCGCGTAAATATTTGGTGTCTCGACATTGCGTTCTACCGACATAGCGCACGATTCTCATTGGCCAGCTCCATATGCACGAAGGCGATCTTCCAAGTCAGAGACAATAGTCTCAGCGACTTGAAGCCCATCAACACCGAACCAATCCAGTTGGTTAAAGGAGCCATTATTCTTATGGTACTCAACTTCATCGTGAACATTCGATCGGCATGCCTGTTCGACGGCGACTTCCATATTCGATATATCGCTTTGGGTATCCGTTCGTTTGTTTACATGATCCTCAATGAGGTGCCATATGCGGTAAAATATGTATTGTGTTAGAAATAGCTCAATAAGACCTTCGACTCCATCTCGCGATAGAAATGCTTGTAGTGAAGCTTCAAGATTCTCATATGTGGGGTCACCAGCTATCTCTGCAGCGTTAAGGATAGCCTGTTGTATCGCACTTCGCATTAAATCCTGCTCTAAACCATGCAGCCCTTCGGAAAGATGGTCTGCGATTTTGCTGATGACTTCACCAGCAGGTTTTCCTCGCATATCATCAATTCCAATTAAGTTCAGAGCTTGGGAAAGATCCCGTGCACCAAGAGCAATACCAAATCCTGCCAAGCCGGAAGCTGCTCGCCCAAGTGGACTTCCTCCAGCATTTTGAGCGCGCCGCCCTCCAGTTTTACCCACACCGCCACCGCGGCCCCCAAGATTTTCTTTCGTCGATCGTAGAGATAATCCACCAGCTGCAATTATCGTTGAACCAATTATTTGCTGCGGACTAATATTTCCTCTACCCGAAATATATGAACTAATTTCTCTCTTTACACCAGTCCATTTTCCGCCTTTAGGCGTTGGCATACTTTTTGATGTTCCCATTGCTCCCCCTATTTCCTTTTATAACGATCACTCTTCCCGCCTGATAATGCACTAAGCACCCCAGCTGCTTTGATAAAGCGATCCTTTATATCAGAAGATACGGAAATTCCAACATTTTCTGCATTTGTGAGCAGAGTGTTTCCTGCGATACCCACAGCAGCATTGCCTTTTGGATCACATTGTTCTAAGCCCTTCACAACATCCCCATAGAATCGCTGGTGCTTTACACAAACTATATCGAGTCCGGTAAGGATATGCGTAAGCGCACGAGTATCAGTTGAATTAGGTAGCATGTTTACTAGATAACGAATAACAGATTCGACTGTACCCGTATCTTCTGACGCCGCACGAAGCGCAGCAGCTTTAGACATAACCCTATCTGTGCCAGCAATTGATTTAGCAAGCGACTGCGCTTTCTCATCTGGGGGGAGTAATCGGATCTCTTTCCCACGACTAATCGACGTCTGAGCTAAAAACAGATACGGTCTCAGATCGCTATCGGCAGATAAGCCTGGTTTATTTTTAAGAAACGCAACAAGACGTGTCTTTTCGGCGAAGCCAGATACAAGCTCAGATTGGTCCTCATCAGAACTTACATTTTTCTTAACAAGCTCTTCAATCAGTGTGGAGTGTCCTGTAGCAGGATCTACCGTATCGACTAATGCATTAAAGAAATCGTCCCACACATATTCAAGAACAGTCATCTTTACAAGAAGCGCTTCGTCGGTTTCAAGTTTGTTTGCGTCGGCCAATTTTCTTCTCAGTGCAAGAATATTTAGGAATCTCTTTATCTGGCGAGGATTCCCACGAAGACCATCTCCGAGGATTCCAACATATGGAAGTATACCCTCGAGTTCTGTATTAATCACCTCTTGGTCAACCGACATGTGAGTTCCATTGTTTGCAACCCATGAGACTAAAGTTTTTTGTAACCCAAGTCCTGCTTGGTATAGATGTGACCTCTGCTCAATGAAAGCATTCCATCCATCATTTGACTGGAGATGCCGGCCGATTATTAACATCCCAACATAACAAGCGATATCTTGAGGGTTCTGAACAGGAATGCTGAACGGCAGCTGAACAATCTTCTCAAGATAGTCCTTTGTTCTACGAGGATCGGCTTCGCCATACACATCTCCAACAGCTTGCTCTATCCGTTGAGGATCAGCGCCTATGACAAAGGTGCACTGTGGTGTATTCAGGAAAAGTTTTATCGTCTCGAACGTTTCAATAACCTTACTGCTTGGACACCGGTCGAGGTCGTCAATAAAAACAACTATGTGGCCAACATCAATCTTGATAAGAAGTTTCTGGAAATCTTGCTCGAATTGTTCCATGGTTTCCGCGACTTCCTTTGACTGTTCTTGAAAACAATTGATAAAACCTGTTAAGTCAGGAGTGAGGGTAATTGCGGTCTTGGTTATAAACTTAGCAAGTTTCATTACACTGGCACCTTTTACCAACCGATCCAATACTTCCTTGGCATCAGCAGCTAGAGTCCGTCCTTCAGTAAGTTTCTTTAGGATTGCGTGAATCAGCGCAGACTGGGCTTCGTCACGTCCCTCATACTTCCAGGCGTTAAACCATAAAGTTCGTGCTTTGTTTGCAATAGTTTCCCGATCCAAACGATATTTGAGCATCGTCATTAAGCTTGTTTTGCCGCTTCCCCAAGCACCGAAGATACCAAGAGTCAAAGGTGCCAACTCACGCTGAGTGCAGACTTGCGCGAGAACTTCTACATAGTTTGAGTAGCCAAGGCAATCATAGAGAGTTTCTTTATCCGACCACATATAGATCTGCTCCTTTGAATAAGATTTTCAGATAAATTCTCATTATGCCTTCACTTTCATGGCCCCTTGTTGGCACCTTTCCATCGCACATATACTTTATCTGAATATGCTCAATCATCTATATACCGCCAACGAGATCCTTTCCCCTTGCCGAAACAGGTGGTCTTGCCCTTCTCTTTGAATGTAGCAATGATCATTACCGCAAGCGTTTAAGTTATTCATACATTTATTACCATATTAATGTGGGATTCCATCCTTTACTGATCTCCGCCATTTTGCATCCCTTCCTTTTCTCAGCCTCTCGGCGGCCAGCCAACGGTTCATCACGAGTCGACGAATCAGCGCCTTCCGCCAGAGCCAACTGCCTAAGCCCTTCGAAAATCTGCAGCGACTGTTTTTCATATAGCGCCTGCTTCCCCTTGCACTCCGCAAAAGATTCCAATAGCAAGATCGAAGCCTGTCCCAATTGCGTTTTTTCGAGTCGCGAATCGCAAAAAGCCATCATTACGATTTGCTCCCGTTGGATAATCGAATGCTTTTTGGACCATCAAGTCTGGTCAATTTTGTTGCATCAAGCCAATAATGTTGAATTTTTATGACTTCTTGCCAAGGAAATCGGGCAGGATCTCTGATCGGTTCTTGAAGAGTGGGGTTTTCGGTACAATTGGTGACCACATAAAGCCAATAACAGTCACGGCGGTCCTGGGCTACACGTCTTTCATTTGGGCTCAACAGGATGGCTCCACTGGATGAGCCGATGCCTTTGACTTCAATAAGCCGCAGTTCGCCGGAATTGATGTCCAGGCTGGTAATGTCGTAGCCCAGGTTCTTTTCGTGAATATCAAATACCTGGCGGCCTTGAGCTTTTTCATAAGCCATCACGACATTCATCGCCGTGATCTCTGTCTCCGTATTTTGACGAAGATGCTGGATTTCAGGAGTATTACGTTCAGGATGCGGCAGGACAATGATGCTGGCAATCCTTTCCACTCCTTGCAAGGAAAGCGACTTTTGACGATCGAGCTCCTCACGCCGTCTTTCGCGGCGCGCCATGAGCTCAGCGTGTCGATTTTCCGCTTGAGATAAGCGTCCGTCCGCTCCAACCACTCCTTTTTCCTTCTCTTCATTGGCCCTGCCGATCTCTTCATCAGCCCGCTGCAGGAGCTCGGTTAAGGAGAGCTCCACATGCTCGCCGATGCGCTTCACCTCGGTCAACCGCTCCTCGCGCACTTCATTTAAAAATGGCTGGAGCGCATTGGCTTGCAACCAAGAGTCGGACTCGGGTTCATTGGCCATCGCTGGAATTTCGCTTGGACGATCAGCAGGAATGAGATCATTGAGCATATTGGGTTCACGCAAGCAGGGTTCGGAATCCTTGGCTATTTCAACAGCGAAAAGCCGTTCGTGAACGATCAGCCCGAGGCCGTCCACAACGCGGGCACGATAAAAATCGATGCGGCTGGGAATCGCGTGTTGCAAGGAATAAAAACAAGCCCCCTTTCCGAATACATCGCTGGCCTTTTCGCAAGTAAATCTGCGTAACGCCTCAAAGAAGGGATGCCCGGGGGTGATCCATTCCAGGGTATTCTTTTCCGCCGTTTCACGGTCGGTCGAACAGCGCGGGTATTTCGAAGCCAAGGCCGGCAATTTCCAATCAGGTTGGCGGTCGAACCGCTGCAGGTTTGTAGGAAGGCGGGCTGGTTCAAAGGTGTGTGGTAGGGTGTCAATGACCTTTAGCTTCAACGGCACATAAGGAGCCGCCTCGATGATGAAGCGGGAGATGGTCTCCGGCACAACCCTTTTTTCCTGAGCCTTGGCGCGCCGCTCGAGCACCATGGCCAGGTTCAGCTTCTTGGATGCCAGACCCTCCAAGGCATTCTGACAGATCGCGCGGAAATGGCTTTCGTCAACGTTTTCAAGCAATTGATCTTCCAGATCGGCATCGCCCAGCTTCCCAGAATAGTAGTCGCGAAGAACCCTTTCGACATGGGTGACCGGGAGAATCTCGCCGACGACATTGAAAACCGCATCGTCATCCAAGGCATTGCGGATCTCCTGGAGCTTTTCCAGGAGACGTTGCAGGACCTTCCCCTCGATCGTGTTGGTCGCGACGAAGTTAAAGATCAGGCAGTCTTCCGTCTGGCCATAACGATGGATGCGCCCCATGCGTTGTTCCAGGCGGTTGGGATTCCAG
>JBAZCE010000144.1:0-6215 GCA_041671105.1 Gallionella sp. | reverse complement strand
AAGTCCTGAGCATTCTGATACCGGTCATCCCTGTCCTTGGCCAGTGCCTTGGCCACGATAAAGTTGAGCATGTCAGGCACGTCGGCATTTTTTGTACTCGGCGGCAGCGGCACAAAATTGAGCGTCTGGAACATGATGGAATTCACGTTATCGCCCGAAAAGGGGGCTTCCCCGGTGAGCATCTCGTACAACATCACACCCAGAGAAAAAATATCCGAGCGCTGATCGATTACCTTACCCAGAACCTGCTCGGGCGACATATACTTGGGTGAACCCAATACCATCCCGGTCTGGGTACGAACCGCGGAAGACGCCATCCGCGCGATACCGAAATCGGTGATTTTTACATGTCCGTCGCGTATCACCATGATGTTGGAGGGTTTGATATCGCGGTGCACAATCTCATATTCATGCGCATAGGCCAGACCCTGCGCCACTTGCGCCACGATATCGAGCACCTGATCTACCTTCAGACGACCTTTTTCACGCAACAGGTCGCGCAGCTCACAGCCTTGCAAAAACTCCATCGCGATATAGGCGATATCCCCGCTCTTGCCCACATCGTATATCGTCACGATATTAGGGTGATTTAGCCGGCCAGCGGCCTTGGCCTCCTGATAAAAACGCCCCTCGTATTCTTCTTTTTCTTCCTGAGCCAGACCGAGATTAATCGTCTTAATGGCGACAATGCGATCGATCAAGGGGTCTTTGGCCTTGTAAACCACACCCATTGCACCCTGGCCGAGTTCGGCAAGCACTTCGTAGCGACCCAACTGATTAATCATCGTGCCCACCCGCGTTTAATGTTTTGAACCTGCACGCCTAATTGCACACTTTTGGCCTGATTCGCCCGGTTTTTCCCGGCTCGACCGAGACTTCATCGGCGAACATACCAAAACTCGGATGAGTCAAAATAACCTTGTGTTTGCCAGGCTTGGTCGTGACCGTAATCGAGCCCTGGCTGATTTTTCCTTTAACGGAACCATCCACAAAAACCTGCGTATCATCCTTACAACTGACCGTTATACGAGCCTCACTGCCGGGCTCTGCCACATCCGGATCAGCTGCCGATTTGCCTGCCGCAGCCTCTTTGTTCTGGGCATGACTCTCGACTGGCTTTGCCGATACAACTGACTTTGCAGATATAACAGGCTTGCCCGGCGCAACGGTTTTTTTAGCTGCCAGCGGTTCTGTTTTCGGCTTTGCCGAAACCTGCGGTTTATCAGCAACCGGTTTATTGTCTGCCACCGGCTTATCCGACTTCTCGACAGCGGGAGCCGCCGGTACCGGATGGGAAGCGGCTACAACGGCACTTGCCGCCGGCATCGTCTCGACTTGTGGCGACTGAACAGATTTTCCGGGTTTGAATATCAACAACGCGGCACCCGACACAATCAAAGTACCTATCGCTGCATACAGGATGCGCCGTTTCATCGTTGCTGCGACAGCCTGATCCGGAATTTCAACCTGACTGGCTGGTACAGATTCAACCGCGACAGGCATATCGGCCTGGTCGCCAGGATAACCGATCGCATAAACCTCATGCTCGCGCACGTGCTTGTCAGTGCGTGATCCCTGATAATGAAACATCCCGGTGTATTCGGAAGAAAGACGTGATACCGCATCATAGTAGGAACGCGACACCAAAATCTGGCTGGCATCGGCGAAGGCCATCACGCGCTGAGCCACGTTGATACCGTCACCGACGATGTTCGGCTGTCCGTTGATGTCCCGCACCAGACGCACCGGTCCTAAATTGATGCCGATGCGCACCAGAAGTTTAGGCTCAAGCCCGGGATCTTCGCTGAGCAAACTCTCGCGCAAGCGCATTGCTGCAGTCAGGGCCGACTCGACATCGCCAAGGAAGTTAACCGCAGCGCCATCCCCGGTATCGAGAATAATCCGATCCGTTACCGGCACATCATGTATAGCCTCTGAAAGATAGGTGTTAAACCTGTCTTTCAGGGATATCTGGCCCGTCACGGACTTTTTTGAATATTCGACGATATCCAGAAAAAGCACGCTACAGATGATAGTTTTATTACTGCGATCTTCCATTCAGCTTTTTATACACCGATAATTTCTGAACATTTCGCCAAGCTTCAGCGTTTGGCACCACGACTCCCGCCGGGTCGACCACTGCCACCCGTTTTGCCTCCGGATCGACTCTCGCCACCGGTTCGACCACCACCGCGATTACCATCGGGCCGGGGGCCACTACGCGGGCCACGTGTGGCCGGGCGACGCGCAGGCATAGCTTCTAACGGGGCGGGCGCAGCTTGTTCAGCCTCATTGGCAACAATGCCAACCCAATCCAGCACCTGAGCGACTTCACCCTCACCCAGTTCTGCCGTCATGCCGCGTTTCAAGCGAGGCGGCAGATGGATTATACCGAATCGAACGCGTATCAGACGGCTGACCGGCAGACCCAGCGCATCAAAAGTACGCCGCACGATGCGATTGCGTCCTTCTTTCAACATCACCTTATACCAGTGGTTAAATCCTTCACCGCCCTGATCTTCAAGCTTGTCGAAGGTGACCGGCCCGTCTTCGAGCATGACGCCGTCTTTTAACACCTGCGTGATCTGCTCTTCCGTCATACTGCCCTGCACGCGCACCGCATATTCGCGTTCCACTTCGAAACGCGGATGCATCAGCCGATTTGCAAGCTCACCGGAAGTCGTAAATATCAACAAGCCGCTGGTGTTGAAATCCAGCCGCCCGATGGCGATCCATTTCTGCCCGCGCAGCTTGGGCAATTTATCAAATACGCTCACACGTTTTTCGGGATCGTCCCGGCTGACGATTTCGCCTTCTGGCTTGTGATACAGCAGCACGCGCGCGGTATGGTCGCGCTCCCCGACGCGTATCGTGCGACGCTCGGTCTTCACCAGGTCGCCTGGCACGACGCGCATCCCCAGCGTTGCCGGTTCGCCGTTTACGCTGACGCGCCCGGCCGCGATCCATTCTTCCATGGCTCGACGCGAGCCGAAACCGGCCTGTGCCAGTACCTTTTGCAGCTTTTCGCCCTGTATCGGCTCAGCAATTAATTCTTCATCCTGTTCGTTCATACTGTCAACTCACGTCTTTCCAGCACAGCCTGCGCCAAGGTCCCACTATCCACCTGCTCCAGTTCGCCGCCAACCGGCAAACCCCGCGCAATACGCGACACTTTAACACCAAGAGATTGCAATAACGTTGCCAGATAGTGCGCGGTCGCATCTCCTTCCACCGTAAAGTTGGTCGCCAGTATCACTTCACAGGGATGTTGCTGCACGCGTTTCACCAATCTATCCAGATGCAATTCCTTTGCACCGATGCCATCCAACGGTGACAATCGGCCCATCAGCACATAATACATGCCGGCGTAACACTGCGTCTGTTCAATCATCAGCAAATCTGCCGGCATCTCGACCACGCACAACAAGCCTTCATCGCGTCGACCCGATGCACACAAGTCGCACACAGTTTGTTCGGAAAAATTATTACACCTTGAACAATGCTGAATATTTTGCGCCGCCTTTTGCAGGGAATCAGCCAGATGCAACGCACCCGCGCGATCACGCTGCAACAAATGATACGCCATGCGTTGCGCGGACTTGGGCCCCACGCCCGGCAGACAGCGCAATGCGCCAATCAACTCATCCAGATACGATAGTGCCATCAGAAAGGCAATTTCATCCCGGGCGGCAAGCCCATACCCGCACCGAACCCGCTCATGCGCTGCTCAGTTGTCGCCGCCACCTGTTTGACCGCATCGTTCAATGCCAGCACGATCAGGTCTTCGAGCGTTTCCTTATCGGACAATACACTGTCATCCAGTTCTACCCTGCGCACTTCATGCGAGCAAGTCATGGTCACGCGCACCATGCCGGACGCAGCCATACCTTGCACTTCAACAGTCGCCAATTCGGCTTGTGCCTGCTGCATATTCTTTTGCATTTGCTGGGCCTGTTTCATCAAGCCACCCAATCCGCCCTTCATCATACAAAACTCCTAACTATTTGTTTTAATAGGTACTATTGAATCAGCAAGCAGCGTTGCGTCCAACTGCTCCTGAGCCTCGCGCACAAAAGCATCCTGCGCGATCGAATCGCCGGCCACTTTCTGCCTGACTTCCTTGTTCTGATGCTCAATTTTCGCCGGCGTTGCCACTTCAATCTTACCCAGCACGATGGAAAGTTTCATCGGCCTGGCAAAATAATCGCTCAGCGCGGTCTGCAAATTATCAGTCGCCATCTTGGTCTGCAAATGCTTATGCTCTTGCGCCAGACGCAACACAACCTGCTGTTCGGAGACCGAGTCCAGCACACAGTGCTTGGCCAACTGCTGCGCCATGGCCTGCACATTCAAATGCCCCAGCAAGCTGCTCCAGTCTATCGATGAGTCAGATTCGCGCCCCGTTGCAGACGTTGAGGACGGAGCCAATACGGCAGTTTCGACGCGAACCGGCTCGACCGCCGGCGCACGTGCAGGCGGCGCATCAGGCTCGACAGCCGCCGGTGTTCGTGCAGGCGGCACTGCGACCGGCACATGACTGACAGCCTGTGCAGGCTGCATAACCACAGATCCGCCCCGTGACGGCGTAAAAGCCAGCATGCGCAACAACGTCATGCTAAAACCGGCATACTCATCTGGCGCCAGATCGATTTCGGCGCGACCGTGAATCGCAATCTGATAAAACAACTGCACTTCCTCAGGCGTGAAGGCATTTGACAATTCGAACAAACGCACCCGTTCCGGCTCATCGTCGGAGATCGCCTGCGGCACGGTCTGCGCCAGCGCGATGCGATGCAACAGACTGGCTAATTCCTGCAAAGCCGAATCAAACGCCACGCTGCGCGTCGCCATATTGTCGGCGACCTCCAGCAAAGCCGGGCCATTTTGCCGGCTCAAGGCGGCAAGCAACCCGAACAGGTAACCCTGATCTATTGCACCCAGCATGGTGCGCATTGCGGCTTCTTCTATTTTCCCCGGGGAAAAAGCAATCGCCTGATCCATCAGGCTTAACGCATCCCGCATACTGCCTTGCGCGGCGCGCGCGACCAGGTTCAACGCACCCGGTTCATACTCAATGCTCTCCTGCGCCAGAACATGCTGCAGATGCGAGACGATCAGAGCGGGCGGCAGTTGTTTCAGATTGAATTGCAGACACCGCGACAACACGGTGACAGGAATCTTCTGCGGATCGGTGGTAGCCAGTATGAACTTGACATGCGCAGGCGGCTCTTCCAGCGTCTTCAACATCGCATTGAAGGCCGACTTGGACAGCATATGCACTTCGTCGATGATATACACCTTGAAACGACCGGAAGTAGGTGCATACAGCGCACTCTCCAGCAGTTCGCGCATGTTGTCCACCTGGGTGTTGGATGCGGCATCCAACTCGATCAGATCGACAAAACGTCCGCTGTCGATTTCCGTACAGGCACTGCATACACCGCAAGGCGTCGCGGTGATGCCGGTCAGACAATTCAGGGATTTTGCGAAAATGCGCGCGATCGTGGTTTTACCCACCCCGCGCGTACCGGTAAACAGATAAGCATGATGCAGACGATTTTGTGACAGCGCATTGCTCAGCGCCCTGACGACATGCTCCTGGCCTGCCAGTTGCGCGAAGTTTTTAGGTCGCCATTTGCGTGCGAGAACTGAGGTATCGGACAAGTTTGTTAAAAGTGATAGATAAAATGGATTTGGTTCAGGTTGATGCCCTGATTCGGCTTCTTGATGCCGCCATTGGAAAGATGCTGATAACGATAACCAACATCGAATTGCTGGTGATCGCCAAAACGCACACCGGCGCCGAGATGATCGCCAAACTGGAACGAACTGCCGAAATGGCGATTTGCGTAGATAAAGGTTGGCGAAATCAGATGAAAACCAATTGCACCCTCAAGATAGGGAGCCATAGTCCCCGGATTCTTTTGCTGCAAACGAAACACGGGCGTTAAACCCACATCGGTAATTGTCTGCTTGTTGCCGATAGCACTGCGTCCCTGCCACCTGCCCACAGCGGCTTCCCAGAAACCGGTTACCTGCCAGTCGCCTTCGGTTAACCACTGCTTGTCAAAATTCTGAATGACACCCACCCTGGCGGTATTCGTCTGATCGCCGTTACCAGCCTCTAAAACGATTCCGTCCACCGCACAGGCATTGCCACAGAGCAACAGCGCACAAAGAAAACTGCCAACCTTCTTTATCATTATCACGCCTCC
>JBAZCE010000143.1:0-6319 GCA_041671105.1 Gallionella sp. | reverse complement strand
CAAACTGGTTGCGGACGATTTGTTCATCTCGGCCGGTGAGTTGCGCCGGGCCGGGTATCCGTTGACCAAGTGCGCGATTGAATAAAGAGCGATGCGGAGAGAGAGGGTAAATTAGGAGAAATGCATGTCGGACCTGTTAAGAAATATTGATGGCCGCACCAGGCTGGCCGGAACCAACAAGCTGGAAATATTGATGTTTTCGTTGGGGCAGGATCTGCGTAGCGGGCGCGAGGAGACTTTCGGCATCAACGTGTTCAAGGTGCGCGAAGTGATGCGTATTCCCGCGATCACGCGTGCCCCGGAAATGCCTGCATCGGTCGAGGGGATGGTGAGTCTGCGCGGCTCACTGGTTCCGGTGATCGATCTGGCCAAATATATCGGTATGGAAACCGACAGCTTGCCGCAGATCATGATCGTTACAGAATATAACGGCCTGACGCAGGGCTTTCTGGTCAGGGCGGTGGATAACATCCTGCGGCTGGACTGGTCTGCGATGCGCGTGCCGCCGGCGATGATGGTGGCGGAAATGGGCGGGCTGGTCACGGCGATCACCGAGCTGAAAGACAAGCGTCTGGTGATGATGATGGATGTGGAGAAAGTGCTGTCGGAAACCACGCGTCTGGATAGCGATGAGTTGATTTTGAAGAGTGTGAAGCCGCTGGGCCGGGAGGATAAAACGGTATTCTTTGCCGATGATTCATCGGTTGCGCGTAATCAGATATCGCGAACCCTGGATGCGATGGGGGTAAACCATATCTCGGCAATCAATGGTAAGCAGGCGTGGATCGAGTTGCAGAAGCTGGCGGAGAGTGCTGCGACGGCGCACGTGCCGCTCAAGAAGATGCTGCAGGTGATTCTGACCGATGTGGAAATGCCCGAGATGGATGGTTATACGCTGACGCGCAATATCAAGGCGGATAAGCGCTTTAACGGCATACCGGTGTTGATGCACTCGTCGCTGAGCAGTACCTCCAACCAGCAACTCGGCAAGGCGGTCGGGGTGGATGAATATGTGCCTAAGTTCGAGCCGCAAAAGCTGGCAGAGATGTTGGCGCGGTTGTTGGCTTAGGAGCAGATGCTAGTTGTAGGGTGGGCTCTGCCCACCATGGACGTAGGTCGGGATTCATCCCGACTTGTCAGGCGGGTGCCCGTCCATATGTTTGTCAGGTTGAAACCTGACCTACCATTAGGAGATTTAAATGACATATTCGGATGAAATGCTGAGCAGCAGTGAAGATGGTCTGCTCGACAGTATCGATGCGCGTACCCAGTTGGCCGGTTCCAACAAGATGGAAATCCTGTTGTTCAGTCTGGGCGGCGGCGAGAAATTCGGCATCAATGTGTTTAAGGTAAAGGAGGTTTGCACGCCCGGAAAGATCACGCGTACGCCGAACATGCCACGCGGCGTCGATGGCATTGTGTCATTGCGCGGGCATGTAATGCCGGTGTTGAATCTGGCGAATTTCATGGGGATGACTCCGGCTGAAAAACATCAGACCATGATGGTGGCGGAATATAACCAGCATGTCCTTGGTTTTCTGGTCGAGGGGGTGGATCGTATCATTCGCGTGGACTGGGATAAGGTGCGTGCGACGGAAGGGATGCTGTCCGATAAGGGCACGTTGATCACCGCGATCAGCGAGTTGGCTGACGGAACATTGATTTCGATTCTGGATGTCGAGCAGATTCTGGTCAACGCCTTCGGCGATGAAGTGGTGGGAAATATCGAGCGCATCGAGGCAGGGCATGAACTTTGCGTATTCTTTGTGGATGACTCGCAGGTTGCGCGCAGAAAGATTGTCGAAGTGCTCGACAAGATGGGTGTGAAACAGATTCAGTCGACTAATGGCAGCGCAGCGTGGGGCAGCCTTAAATCGATGGCGGACTCGGCACATCATGCGGGCAGCAATCTGCACGAACAGATCCAAGTGATTATGGTCGATGCAGAGATGCCGGAAATGGATGGCTATGTGTTGACTCAATTGATCAAGGCGGATAGCCGTTTTGACGGCATTCCGGTCGTGATGCATTCGTCTCTGTCGTCGGATGCGAACAGAGCGATGGGTCGGCGGGTCGGGGTGGATTATTACGTGCCGAAGTTCGATTCCAATATGTTGGCAGACACGCTGCGTCCGTTGCTGATGTGAGGCAGTTAAAGGCAGTCGTTAGTCTTTAGTTTTTAGTTGGTGTTGTCGCTTCGCGGTTTTCATTTAAAAACACGAGCACTTGCGTGACATGTTTTATGGGAATGCATCTCATTGATCAGGAATAGGCGATTGCATTCAGCAACAGCAGCCTTGGCTGCGTTGTTGCGTGGGATAAACAGAATCCTAGGCTTGGTTCTTTCAAGTCTTTGATAATGTTTAGTAGTTTCGTCATCAATGACTGCAAGTGATTAATCGCATAGCATGAATTGAGAGGTTTCATCAAGCCACTTGCGGTCTTGCAGTATTAACTAGCGACTAACGACTAGTGGCTGCCAACTGTTTTTAGAGGGTTGTTATGGGTATAGAAGATACAAGGTTTCTGGTGGTGGATGATTTCTCGACGATGCGGCGCATCGTGCGCAACCTGCTCAAGGAGTTGGGCTTCAACCATTTCGAGGAAGCAGAGGACGGCGTAGTTGCGCTGGCCAGGTTGCGTGTCGAGAAGTTCGATTTTGTGGTTTCCGACTGGAATATGCCCAACATGACGGGTATCGAATTACTGCGCGCGATACGCACGGATGCCAGGTTGAAGCATCTGCCGGTATTGATGGTGACCGCGGAAGCGAAGCGGGAAAATATTATCGAGGCCGCGCAGGCGGGCGCGAGCGGTTATGTGGTGAAGCCATTTACCGCGGCGACGCTGGATGAGAAATTGAAGAAAATCTTTTTGAACTTTCCAAATCTAACGAAGGGAGTGAAACCGTGACGACAACGACGGGTGATTCCGATGATTTCGAATTGTTGTTTGACAGGTAAATATTGTAGGTCGGGTTTCAACCCGACACCGAGTCGGGCGGGTGCCCGCCCATATGTTTTTCGGGCTAAAGCCCGACCTACGATTAGGAGAAAAAATGAACGACCTTGATGTTATGCAAGCGGCGCAGCCGCAGTTCGTACCCGCTGCTCAAATGGATGCTGTGGCGGACAATACGGATTGGAATGCGTTATATACCGCGCTGGCTCCTGCTGCGGATATTGCCGCTAAAGTGGGCGTGACCCGTGATCCGGAACAAATAGCCGCAGCGATCCTGGAGGAGCAATCCACCAGAGATGCATTCGGACGGCGTTCCAGTGATGTGCCGGGAACCACGGTCGGTCGGCGCGACGGCGATGTGCCGGTCAGGGAAGCGAAGGAATCGACGATACGCGTCGACACCGACAGGCTCGATCAGGTGCTCAATTTGTCCGGTGAAATTGGTTTGACCAAGAATCGCCTCACGCATTTGCGTTCCGATATCGTGCAGGGGCGCACCGGTGCGGATACTTTGCGCGAGCTCGATCAGGCCGTCACACAACTGGATATGCTGGTAGTGAACTTGCAAAACGCAGTGATGAAGACGCGTATGCAGCCGATCGGGCGGCTGTTCAAGAAGTATCCGCGTCTGGCACGCGATCTGGCGCGTTCATTGGGCAAAGAGGTGGAGCTGGTGTTGGTCGGTGAAGACACCGAGATGGACAAGACCATGCTCGAAGACCTGAATGATCCGTTGGTGCATCTGGTGCGCAATGCAGTCGATCACGGGGTGGAAACGATAGCGGAACGCGTTGCGGCAGGTAAGCCTGAAAAAAGCATGGTGGAGTTGAGCGCGCGCCAGGAAGGCGATCATATCCTGATCACGATTGCCGACGATGGTCGCGGTATGCGTCCGGAAGTGATACGCAGCAAGGCCATTGAAAAGGGAATTATCACTTCTGAAATCGCGAACACGCTGGATGAGGCGCAGTGCCTGGAATTGATTTTATTGCCGGGCTTTTCAACCAGGGATGAAATCACCAGTGTGTCCGGGCGCGGCGTGGGTATGGACGTGGTGAAAACCAATATTCAACGGCTCAATGGCACGGTTGCGATTCGCTCCGAACCCGGCAGGGGTAGTGTTTTCACGATTTCACTGCCGCTCACGCTGGCGATTTTGCCTGTGCTGATCCTGCGCCTGGGCGAACAGTCGTTCGCCGTGCCGCTCTCCATGGTGCGTGAAATACTGTCGGTTACGCCGGAGCAATTGCAGCAAGTTTCCGGCAGGGCAACCATGGTGGTGCGCGGTGAGGTGTTGCCGGTGTTGCCGCTGGCGCAATTGCTCGGTTGGAACCTGAGCGATGTGCCGCCGGAAGTCGGCGTGCTGATGCAGTATGGCAATAACAGCTTCATCCTGTCAGCAGACGGGTTTGCCGGACACGACGATGTGGTGATCAAGTCGCTGGATGCGTTTCGTCCCAGGGGGGTGGCGGGGGTAACCATGTCCAGCGTGGGTGACATCGTGCTGATTCTCGATATCAAGGAATTGCTTGTCGATGTGAGCGGACTTTGACGAACCGTTGAGGAGTGTGTTGTTTATTTTTCACAGGTGGATGATTTTCTACATCTATTTCATTTTTAGCAAATTAATCTACCTGATGTTTCAAAATCAGTAATGGATCTTCATCCATAAGCCCCGCCATTTATTTCTCCGTTATTCAGTTCTCGTGATGCTGCGTCATTCCTGTAGGTGTCATGCTTCATGCCGCTGTAATGTCAATCTGCATATGCCTTTATGACTCTTCCTGAACTTTTTAATTTCAAATACTGATTCGCTTCGTAGCGAAATATATACCCGTTTAGCATAATTATCTTTTAAATAAATGATAAACTTTCGATCGGGTGCTTGATAAAAATGATAAAAATGATAATATAACGGCCTGTGATTGGTTTGCCTGACCAAAAACAGCCCAAGGGAGAGGGAATGAAAAAGTTGTGGAGCGATCTTTCGCTGAAAAACAAGTTACAAATCCCTGTGCAGTTGATCCTGATGCTGATCCTGCTGACGGGGCAACATTTTGCGTTCAGCTGGTTCGAGGCGCGGATGCAGGATGAGGTAAGGCAAAAGGCGGAGCTGTCCGCCGAGGTGACCTTTCGCGGCATGAACGCGTTGATGCTCAACGGTGAAATCGGCAACAAGGAGCGGCGTCAGCAGATACTCAACGGGGTGGTGAAAAACCCGTTATTGAGTCTGGCCGAGGTAAGTCTGGTACGCGGCAAGCCGGTCATAGATCAATTTGGTCCGGGCATGAATAGTGAACAGGCAAGCGATGAAATGGAGCGGGCGGCGCTGTCGGGTTCGGGGACGCAGCGGGGGGAGATCATGCGTGCAGGCGATAAGGTGACGATGCGTGTGGTGGTGCCCTTTATGGCCAGCCATGACCGCGGCGGTATCAATTGCCTGCAATGCCACAATGTGCAGGAGGGTGCGATCAACGGTGCGGTCAGCGTGGTTGCGGATATGTCGCATGAATATGCTTTTATCAGTCGGGCCAACATCGTGCTGTGGGGGGCGCAGATATTCATTCAGCTGGTGCTGTTCTTTGTGGTGGGCTGGGTGATCAATCATGTGATCCAGCCGGTCAAAGACTTGCAACAAGCCATGTTGTTCATCCAGAACAGTGGCGACTTGACCCGGCGCGCGCCGGTGAGCGGAAACGATGAGATCGGGCAAACCAATCGCGCATTCGATTCTCTGATGGATGCCCTGTCCGAAGCGCTGCGCAGGGTGCATGCCGGGGCGGATGATGTGCTGAGTACCGTGGCGAAACTTGCCGATATTTCCGGAAGGATAGCCGACGGTTCGCTGGTGCAAAGCGAGGCGGCAGCCTCGACCGCGGCGGCGGTCGAGCAGATGACCGTCAGCATCGGATCGGTTGCAGACAGCACCGAAGGGGTGCGCAGGTTGTCCGAGCAGAGTCTGGCGCGTACCCGTGAAGGAAACGAGAGCGCAGCCCAGATGATACGGGAAGTTCAGAATATTGAGGCCATGGTCAGGCAGGTCGCCGAATCGGTCGAGGAGTTTGTGCAGAGCGCGCATGCGATTTCAGGCATGACACAGCAGGTGAGGGACATCGCGAACCAGACCAATCTGCTGGCGCTGAATGCAGCGATCGAGGCGGCGAGAGCCGGCGAGCAGGGACGCGGCTTTGCGGTGGTTGCCGACGAAGTGCGCAAGCTGGCAGAGAAGTCGGCGCGCTCTGCCAGTGAAATCGATGGCGTGACCAGTGCACTGAGCAGTCGTGCCGAACGTGCCGAGACGGCCATCGAGACCGGGTTGGCTTCCTTACGCGTGACGCTGGAACACATCGATCATGTG
>JBAZCE010000142.1:0-6414 GCA_041671105.1 Gallionella sp. | reverse complement strand
GCATGAGGGTTTATTTAGATGGGGTGTTGCTGATTTGCTACTGAGGCTGGTGCGGAGTGCGACTGATTACAGAAATGCCGTTTTGCTCTGATGATTGACCCGCTGGACGTTCAACTGCGCTTATTGCTGAATACGTAATCGCAGCTCAGGCATTGGTAGTTGTCCATGATTGTGTCATCGACCACTTCGCCCAGTCTTGCTCCAGCTGCACAGCCGGCAGCGCCACCAATCAGCCCGCCGATAATTGCACCAAACATACTGCCGAGGGGTCCTGCCATCATCCCGACTGTGGCACCTATTTCTGCACCACCGACAGCGGAACTGACACCCGCAGCCGTGCCAGCAACCGCACCGATTGTGCCGCCGGTTTTCATACCGTAATTGCGGATATTTACACGCGAGGATTCGCAGCGTGGGCAGCAAATGCCAGCTGAGTGTTTGAAATCATTTCCGTTTTGCATCGTTGCTCCTTGATATGGTTAAATTAAGCTACTGGAAACGAGGCCGATTTGATTGCCAAGATGAATGCCTGCTGGATTTCGGTCTTGACGCTTTCGGCTTGCTGTTCCGTTACTCCCTGCGCGAAGAACTCTCCGATGTGGCTGATTAGCCATGCGCTGGCCTTTAGTTGTGAGGGGGCATGACCATGCTGCAATATGTGCTCACCAAACCATTTTCCGAAACGGCTGCTGACCTCGTAATCAAAAACTCCAGGGTAATTACCGTCGCAAACGAGCGCAGCTGCCTCGGATAAGCTGGTCGCCAACGGCACATAGCTGACCAGAGCATCGACCAGTTCGATGCAGCCTTTACCCCATATTTCAATCAATACGTCATAATTTGGCCTGACGTTTTTGCCTGTGCTCGCGTCTTGCAGGCCCTCTATAAAAAATCCTGCCGTAATAAGTTGCTGCTTCATTTCGTTCTCCGTATCGTAAAAAGCAAAACGCGGAGCGCCACCGCCAGATATGGCATCGTGGAACGTCCGCGCTGAGTGAGGGTGGATTAGCTATCGATCAAGCTGCCTGAGCAATCTCAATCGGTCCTGTCCAATGAATTTCACTGCGTACAAGCAGCGTGCCGGTCACAGCGGAAATTACCGCCTGCGACTTCAATGATTTAGGCGTGATACTCCTTGTCGCTTCGACCTTTGGAAAAGTACAGGCTGGAGTGAATGATGATACTCATAATGCCTCCTTAAAATGAATAAAGGGACGTCGCCTCCCTTGCCGGGAACGAGTCCCGAAAGTGGGCTGAGACGGAACTGCTGTTTAGTCTCAGGGTGGTGATATATGGCTGAAAATTTTTAGGATCGAGATTTTGTGATAGAGAAGCGATGGCATTGCGCCAAGTGCAGGTGTTGCGGATAACTGCCAGTTTTTAGTTTAACAAGCAGGTGGTTTGTATTGGGGTGTTGATGGGATGAAGGAGATTGGCGCGATGCGTGTGTAATTATGCGGCTTGTCCAAGCAAAGGGATTATTTTTGCGCCAGCTTCAACGGCATCTAGATGATCGGCCCAGTGTTGCATCATGCGTTTGCGTTCGGGCAGGTATTCAGCGCGGTTGTATGCGCCTCTCACCTCGTTACGTTCGCAGTGAGCGAGTTGGCGTTCGATTACGTCAGGTTTGAATCCGGTTTCGTTAAGGATGGTGGAGGCCACTGCGCGGAAGCCATGGCCAGTCATTTTTCCCTTGTATCCCATGCGGTAGAGGGCAAACAGCATGGTGTTATTGCTGATGGGCTTGTCTCGATTTCGACCAGGGAATACGAAGCGACTGCCGCATGAAATTGGTTTGAGTTCTGTCAAAATCTCAAGCGCTTGTCGTGCCAGTGGTACAACATGCTCGGTTTTCATTTTCATACGTTCAGCTGGAATAATCCACAGGGCATTTTCGAGATCGAACTCTTCCCACTGTGCGCCGATTAGCTCGTTGGTGCGGCAAAATGTGCGAGCAAGCATTTGCAGCGCTAGGCGTGTTTGCTTGTCGCCAGTTTCATCGTATTTAGCAATTGCGCGTAATAAGTCAGGTAAATCTTCTGGACGAACGGCGGACTGATGTTTTTTAACATGTGGTGTGAGCGCGC
Organism: Gallionella sp.; assembly: GCA_041671105.1. Classification (GTDB taxonomy): domain Bacteria; phylum Pseudomonadota; class Gammaproteobacteria; order Burkholderiales; family Gallionellaceae; genus Gallionella. The sequence continues at coordinate 4,327 of JBAZCE010000142.1, read as the reverse complement.
CACGCAGATCGGCGGAGTGGTTGCGAGTGCAGCGACCTGTGGCAATTCCATAGCGGAATACTTGACCGCATACCTGTAGAACGCGGTGTGCTAGATCGTATGCGCCACGCGATTCTATCTTACGGATTGTATCCAGCAGTTCCATGGCGTTGATTTGTTCAATTGGACGCTTGCCTAGGGTAGGGAAGATGTTGCTCTCCAGGCGGCGTTTAACATCGTCTGCGTGGTGTTTTACCCAGGTATGTACCTGCTTGTTGAACCACTCCATTGCCACAGCCTCGAAAGAATTTTCGTTGGCGAGCTTTTTTCGCAAGTTGGTGGCTTTGCGTTCGGCAGATGGATCAAGATCCGATTGCAATTGCTGGCGTAGTTCATCGCGTTTTTTGCGTGCTTCGCTCAGGCTGATTTTTGGGTAAACGCCAACAGACAGGGATTTTTCCTTGCCTGCTTGCCAGTAACGCATCCGCCAGTATTTTCGACCGTCGAGGTATACCCACAGATAAAGACCGTCGCCATCGTGAAGCTTGCGGATGCCTGCGCCGTTGCTGGTGGCGTTCTTGCATTCGGCAGCGGATAACAGATTTGTGGCCATCGTGGTAACTCCCAACCGTGGTAAATTCCTTACCACGAAAGTTACCACTGTTAAGGGCTGGATGCAATGGGGTGTCGTTGGACTTGTTTGGACTGCTTTGTCGCTGCAAACCCAGTAAATACGTGGGTTGATGGACTTGTTTGAACTGCTTTGGATGCCAATTTGGCGGAAGCGGTGAGATTCGAACTCACGGAGGACTCTCATCCTCGCTAGTTTTCAAGACTAGTGCCTTAAACCGCTCGGCCACACTTCCATTTTTTAAGACCTGCGCATGGCCGATCTCTTGAAGGCGCGCATTTTGACTTAAGGTGCGCTGCCTGTCCAGAAAATTTTCAATAAACAGGGCGAAAAATATCAGCCGCGTACGCAGTCGGCCCAATTGTTGGGCGTCTCGAACAGGCGGATGCGTTCCAGGCGCAGGTGATTGCCGTAACTGTCCTGATAGGCCGGGTTGAGAATTTCAAATGCACTCTTTGCAAGATTCTCAGCGGTAGGCACAACATCCATGATCACGGTCTTGTGATCGGGGAGGGTCGCCAGAAAGTCGCACACGGTTTTGTCGCCGCGGTACACCAGAAAGGCGTGATCCCACACATTGACCAGTTTTTCCTGAGCGATGCGTTTGACATCGGAAAAGTCCATCACCATGCCTTGTTCCGATTGCCCTTCGGCGTCGATGATTTCCCCAGACAGTGTGATTTCAATTGCGTAGCGATGGCCGTGCAGGTGTCTGCACTGGCTGTTGTGATTGGGGATGCGATGTCCGGCATCGAATTCCAGGCGGCGGGTGATGAGCATGATGGTTGAATTGTTTTAAGTGTGCCGGATTATAGCATTGTGACTCGATCTTAAAGTTTCTTGTCCACGAAGTTCACGAAAGACACTAAATAAAACAATAGGTTACTGTTTTTCTGGCGTAATGCATCGGGTGTCGATCTAGGTCTTGAGATCTGTTTGAATTTTTTCGTGATTTTTCGTGCTTTTCGTGGACCTTTGTTTTTCTGGTTTCAACTGAAATTTTGCGGCTGCGCGGATGAATTCTTGCCGCGCATGCTCATCCTGTAACGCACCGTAACGCAGTGCGCTGTAGCGGGCTGCCAGACCGGTAATCTCACCGGCTAAATCCGGGCGGGCGCAGGCTACGCGCAGCGCAAAATCCTGCGGCCCTTCGTGCGGCGCGCGCGGCAGTCCTGCTCCTGCTAGTTTTCGGCAAAGTTTCAGCCAGGCTGCCACGATTTTGTCAGGCTCGCGTTTTATCAGGTGGCGCAGCATGAACAGCGCGAATAATCCGATGACAAGTCCCAGCGTTGCCGCCAGATAGATCGCCATCTGTTGCCAGTCGAGCGCATCGATGCCGATGCGGGCAAGGGTGGCCAACTGGCGCTCGGTGTCATAGCCGATGATCCGTTGATTCCACTGGTAGGACAGTGCGTCCAGATTTAGGCGCAATTCAAGCAGCCAGTGTGGCGGATTCCTCGCCATGAACGGCAGGGCGGTGTTGTCCGGCAGTGCGGCAGACAAACCGTGTTCCACACGTTCCGGTGCGACCGCCGCCGTGGGATCGATGCGCTGCCAGCCTACTCCTTCGAGCCAGACTTCCGCCCAGGCGTGCGCATCCGATTGGCGCACGATGTAGTAGTTGCCGACGGCATTGTATTCGCCGCCCTGATAGCCCGTCACCACGCGCGCGGGAATGCCTGCTGCACGCATCAGGAATACGAAACTCGACGCATAGTGTTCGCAAAAGCCGCGCCTTGTGGTGAACAGAAAATCGTCTATGCCGTCAACGCCCAGCGGCGGGGGATCCAGCGTGTAGTGAAATTCCTGCCGGTTGAAGTAGGCTAGCGCGCGGTTCACGACCTGCATGTCGCTGCCCTGCCGCCAGCTTGCGGCGAGTTGCCGCGCGCGCGGGTTCAGCGTGTCTGGTAACTGCAATGCGCGCTGAAGTTGCAGAGGGGCTTCTTGCGCATTGGCGTGATATTCAAGCAGCGAACGCGCCTCATAGCGCAGCCTTGAATTGACTGGCGCTGCGCTTAGCACCTGAAAGTCGTAAGTCAGGCTGGCAGGTGTCGAAATTTTATCCGGCACATCGAGTGCGAACAGCCAGTTCTTGTTGTGCGCTTCCAGCGTCACGCTGTATTCGACGGCTTGTCCTGTTTCAGAAAATACGGGTTTGATGCTGCGCGCGGTTCTGCCGGGTGTCCAGGTGTTGCCGTCGAAGTTCCACAGCACGGGGCCGCGCCAGTACATCTGATCGCGGCGCGGTACAGCGCCCCGGTAGCTGACGCGGAACGCCACCGCATCGGACAAGCTCAGGCGCCCCAGACTGCCTGGCGACATTTTATCGTCCAGCCCGCTGCTGGAATAGGCATCCTGCGGCAAGCCCCACAGCGGGCCTTGTACGCGGGGGAAGAGCACGAACAGGATCAGCGTCAGCGGTATGGCTTGCAGCAGTAAAGTCGAGGCGATCTTAAGGCGCGGTTTGAGTGAACTGCCTGCCGCATGCAGATGTACCCAGGTGCTCGTGATGACGAACAGGGTGGTCAGCATGTACAGCGCCGTGATCAGGCTCTGCGAGTAAAAGAAATTGGTGATGATGATGAAGCAGCAAAGATAGATCAGCCCCATCGCATCCCGTTTTGTTTTAAGCTCCATCGATTTCAGACAGGCCAGCAATACCAGCAGCGTGACGCCGACCTCGCGCCCGAACAGGGTGTGAAAGTCGATGAGCATGGCAACGGTTGTCGCCAGGGTGATACTCGTCAACAGCCATCGCGCAGGTTGCGGGTTGCCGCTTTTGGCTAGGTACGCTCGCCATACCAGCAGCGCTGTACTCAAGGCGCTGACCCAAAGCGGCAGATGCCCGGCATGGGGTGCCGTGACCATCAGTATGCACAGCAACAAACCGTAAATGAGGGGCTTAGTCATGTCCCTCTCCCCAGCCCCTCTCCCACAAGTGGGCGAGGGATATTTTTCTGTGGCAGATTGAACAGCGCGAGGCGGCGCAGGCACTCGTCGCGATGGTTGGCGCCGTTGTCCGCCGGCAACTCGCCGTCGGGCAGGCGCAGTCCGTAGCGTAGCCCCTGAGCCTGTGCATCGAGCACCCAGCGTGCCATGCGTGCGAGTTTGACCTCAATGTCGGCGTCGGGTGCATCTGTTATATCCAGCCATAATTCGCATCCTGCCTGAGCCTGGAACTGTTTTACCTGCAAGGCATGCCCCCTCGCGTAGGCTTTCCATGCGATGCGCGGCAGGGCGTCGCCGGGCGTGTAGTTGCGCAATCCGGCAAAATCCTCGTCGCCTGCGATGCTTTGTTTACCCTCTCCGTCAGCCCCCTGCGGCAAAGGGGCTTCCGACAAAGGTTTCGGGTAGATCAGGCAGCGGGTGTCGAAATGCAAATATGACCAGGCGTAAAACAGGCCCAGCGGAAATTCGGTGGATAGCGTCAGTCGACCGGTTTGCAGATAGCCGCGCCGGGTTGATCTCAGCGGGAAGGAAATATCGCAAGTTGTCAGGGCGGGAACATCGAAACTGACGTTCCCGCCGCCGCTCACGGTCAGTTGATAGCGCGGCAGCCGGCTCGGGTTGTTGAAATGCAGCAGAAAATACGCGGTATCCCCGCAGAATACCGCATCGCTGCGACCCGCGCGTATTTCAAGGTGCGCCAGATTGCGAAACGCGTGCAGCATGGACAATACCGCCATCATCGCCAGCAGAAAGGTCAGCACATAGCCC
>JBAZCE010000141.1:0-6419 GCA_041671105.1 Gallionella sp. | reverse complement strand
TCCATAGGCGCTGGCCAATGTAATGGTGTTTAATCCTCGCTTCGATTTCAGTGCGTAATTGTTCAATCATTTCTGCTCCAATGACTTTGATGGCTAACGTAGAGCTAACCGGGCGCGGCCCGGAAAGCTGAAAAATAAAACCGGATTATAACCGCGCTCCGGTTGAGTGCCATGTTAGGCTTGACAGCACATCACAAGCCAAATCGGCGCGGACAAAAAATGAGTCAAACTTAGGCCGTTTGTTATGCATGATGACAAATTTTGACGATAGCGAGGACTAGCAAAGCTGACGTCAAAGTCCAGAGCACATAAACAATCAGAAGAGGCGCTCTGACTCTCGTGTTGCTGAACTTCGGAATAAATGCTTCATAAGTACTTTCCCTGAGAATTGCTTCGGAAGCTTTGGTAGCGGAAATGATTGTACGCTGCTGAATAACCAATCGATGCAACGCATAAGCCAAAACACCATCAATAATAGCTAACGCGAGCATCATAAATGGCTGAGCCAAAAACTTGTCGAGCACGAAAGCATTAGCAGCAAGCAGCGCCGTCGGAAACTGCCAGAAAATCGTCGTGTACTTCTGAAGCTGATCAACTAGCATCGCATAAAGCTTTAGCTGGGTATCGTCTATTTTCTTCTCATCGGACATAAAACAGTGACTCGTTCGAGTGGCCTAACGTGGAGCTAAGGGGCTGCGCGCTTTTGCGCAGTCCCGCTTGAGCGTAGGGTTAGACGCTTGTCAGCGATAACACGAACCATGCCTGCAAGCCCAGGCTCGATGCGAACCGTAAACCCTTTGGCTTGAAGTGCCGTGGATATCCACTCCGGCGAGAGCCTGAGTTTTCGATAAGAGCTGACTCGTTGTTGCCAGATAGAACCATTCCGCTCATGAAGTACATCGTGAACGGTAACGTAGTCGGGAGAGTACTCAAGAAAGCAAGTCAGGATGCGATCATTGTCACTCCTTACGGGGATAAAGCGCCCATCCCCAACGAGGGGTAATGTGTAGTCTCGAAAGGTGGTAATAAACGTGCCGTCCGGGTGCAACGACTCTGCGACAAGAGAAAACAATTGCTCGACGGACTGCGGCTCTGACAGATGAGTCAACGTGTCACCCATGCACAGGATGAGGTGAGCCTTCGTGTTCAAGTGCTTTTGAAAGGCCAGCAGATCATCCTCCACCGTTTGAATCGGCAGCGTCTCGATATGTTCTTGTAGTACTTCAAGCAGTTTCGGGGAGCTGTCGATAGCGACCACCGAATAGCCGCGACGAGCCAGCGGTATGGAGTGCATACCGAAGCCTGCTCCGAGATCAACGGCGTAAAGTCCGTTCGCCGGATTCGGGCAAACGGCATTGATCTCACTCTCGCCGCGAGATACGGCGGCGTCGAAACCGCCAGCCATCCATAGGTAGACAGGAGCAAGGTGATTTTCGTAGTGTTCTGCGACGGTAGTCATAAATGTGGATTCCGAGCGTCTAACGTTCAATTAGACCTGATGTGCCGTAAGCCATGCGATGACCTCACCCGCATTATCATTAGGCGGGAATACCGGATAGAAAACCTTCCGAATAAGGCCACCCGTTGCAATGATTGTTAACCGCTTTATCAGGCGTGTGCCAGCATACTCAAATGTTGGCAGGTTCAGCGCTTGAGCTAAAGAGAGTTGCCCGTCATTGAGCAACTCGAAGGGGAGATGTAGCCTTGCGTGGGCTTCTTGTTGGTCTTCTAAACGTTGCGCGCTCACACCAAACACCTCGACACCAAGCTGCTTCAACTCGGCGTGGGAGTCGCGAAAGGCACAGGTTTGCGGGGTGCATCCTCTGGCACCGGGTATGTCATTCCAGCCGATGAGGGGCGGGCTATCGGGACGACCCAGCATGGGGTAGAAATAAATAACCAGTGTCCCCGCATAAGTGCTGAGATCAACGACCTTCCCTGTAGTACTAGTCAGCGAGACCGAAGGTAAGGTGCTCCCAAGCAAATGGTCGCATGCGCCGTCATCTACTGGAACCGGTAAATTAGCGGGTAAAGTCTGTAGGTCTTTTATCATTTTCCTATCCAGTGATAATTGTTTCAGGTCTAACGCAAAGCTAAGCCGACCGCGGAAGCGGGTCGGCTTGAGCGTTTTGTTGGGCCAGACAAGCATATCGTTACTCGTTTGTGCCCGGCGGTGGCGACTGCGAAAAATGTGGCAACTCCTCATTCAAGCAAACCCACGAAGCTGCGCTTGACGTCCAAATGTCCAATGCCGGACTAAAATCGCTTGGATCGTCAAACGTTGTGAAGCGTATGGATGTGAAATCTGGCATCGCTTCGCCGGTTGTGAACAAGGGACTACCGCAGTTTGAGCAAAAACTTCGTGTTGTCTGAGCGCCACTAGATGCAAGAACGGAGTATGTTTTTGGTGAGCTCGTGACTTTAATGGACTTTGTAGGGACAACTACGCCAGATGCGAACGGCGCTCCGCTAGATTGCTGACAATTACGGCAATGGCAATTAAGCATTGCCAATGGCTCGCTAAAACACTCGTAGCGTATGGCACCGCATGCGCAGCCACCTGAAAATGGAACATTCATAAAAACCTCTTCACTTTATGCCTCCTGACTCTTTGAGGCCCAACGGTTGAATTAACCCGGCTGGCCGGGCTTTATCGGCCCGTCCGGGTTGAATGTAAAGTTAGGCGTTTAATGTGACTCTAGCCCCTTTATTTCTTTCGCCATATAATTTTTATCGTACATTCTTGCGTTTTGAAGTCGCAGTCGACGACAATTCTTATTCTAGCCCCTACCTTCGGAAGCTCTCCGCGCGCCGAGAGCGTGACCTCAACGCCTTCTCCCTTAACTGTGAAAGTATTAGTTTTGGGGTCGACCTTTGTCACCTTACCGGTAATTTCTCGCATCTCTGCCTTTTGCTCCAACACGGGAGCAGTAGTTGGTTTTATCTCCTCGTCCTTCTGTTGTGCTACGCCAACACCGGGAAAGACGGTTAGGGCTACGAGGGCTACAGCCAGACTTAGTAAATTCTTCATGGTGGTCTCCTATTTTTCGTTGAATGGTTTGTTGATGTTGCTCTTTGCCGCACTAAAGTTCCTACATCGTGCCGATCCAGTGTAAGTCGCACTGAAATCCTTCTTCATTTCATGTGTATCACCTCCTCACCGGTTTCGCCGAGCAGAATATCGCCTAACGCAAAGCTCAGCGGCGTAGCGTTAGCGGAGTCCTCTGGAGCGTTGGGTTAGGCGCAAATGTTATGTACACCATATTATGGCACTGGAATTCCTGTTAAACGGATTGCAATTTTTACGACATTTTTAGCGACATCACTTACTGTGGTTTTAGCTAAATCTCCACCCCACTCAAGCAGCTTATCCTTAATTGATTGATTATGCTCGGATTGGGAAAATAAGTCTTTTGCAATATACTCCTGTGCATTTTCGTTTGTCATTCCTTGTTTTATCAACTTATCGACTAAAGCACAAATTTCATGAGTTGCATTATCCAAATTGGAACTCATATTAATATAGTTGCCCTGTACATAGTTCCCTTCAATATGCTCATTATAATTACCACCGCCAGTATTGATTGTTCTTTGTTCAGCCATTATTTTTTTCTCCTGGGTTAAATTTGCTTCTAGCTTGAGTGATGGATTGAACGTAATCTGTGATGGAAACGATTTTTGGGTCGCAATCGTAAGTTCACGTAGAAATGCGATTTCATTGTTGTAATGTTCATCCTTGAATTTTGAAAGCTCACGACTTGATTCAAGTTGTGCCTTCATGAAATTTAACTGTTGTTTTAATTCGAGAACCTGTATTTTATCTTCTAAAAATAATTCAGGCTGTAACTCACCTTTTACAACTAATCCATAATTGTAAAGTGTTTCTTCTATAGTTTCCTTGCTTCCTTCTGGGGTTTCAATAATCATCTTTATTCGATGGTCTTCTTGCTTAATGGATACTTGAATATGAATGCCTTTATATTTTTCACGAACTATCTTATTAAAATAACTAAGAATACCTAAACCAGCTTGTTCATATCCACTAGGAAACTCAATTGAACGAATTATTGTATTATTATTTGGTATAGAAATATTAAAAGTGTCTTCATACAAATCTCTAAGATATTTAGGCAGAATTGATATAGAGGCTTTTGAAATGGTTATAGCCGTGGCATCTGCACCTTCCCAGTTAATATTTTTAAATTTTGTAAAAAAAACCTTTTTCTCTTCAATAGCGGTTCCGTCTGGATTGTAGTTGCCTGTTTTAACCATCTCCTCAGCATTATCAAATTTGGCATAATGCAAAATTGTTTCTATAAAATTAATATCTTCAAGATTTGCACCTCGAAAGTTCACTGCGATTAAGCTTGCCATTTTAAATGCCAAATTATTCAGTGATGCACACTGAAATGATGCGCCATCTAATTTCGCATTTCCAAATTGTGAATTTTTAAGCAGGGCAAGTTTTAAGTTGGTATCTTGTAGACTAGCAGATTCCAAATTGGAATTGACCAAGCTAACCTTTTCAAGATTTGCTCGATCCAAAATTGCTTCTTGCATTAAACAATCATTAATAACGGCTTCAGTTAAATCTGCGTCACTTAGGTTTGTTTTGAGGAGCGTCGCACCTGTAAGATTTGCGCCGCGTAAATTCATTTTGCTTAGATTAAGGCCATCAAGACACGCGCTTTGTAAATCTGTTTTTTCTAAATTCGCCCCCTGAATTTGCGAAAAATGTAAATCTACAGATTTAAGTTTTGCATTATGAAGATTTGCATTTTCAAAATTTGCATTAACTGCGATAACGCCAGTAAGATTGGCATTTTGGAGTTTCGCGGCTTGTAGCTTAGTATTAGTTAGGTTCACATTGTTTAGATAAGTGTTTTGTAAATCAGCCCTAAATAAATTTGCCCCTGAAAGGATTGTGTTTTGCAGACTCATACCAGAGAATATGGCTTCACTAAGATTGAAATTGCTCAAGTCAACTTTGTCAAGATCAACTTTTTCAACTCTGCTGTTTATTATTATTCGCCTATCATCGTTAGTCCAGAATTCATTCCCAAGTTGTTTATTGAAGTTTGCTCGTTCCCCTGAATTGCCTTTTGTTTCCAGCCATTCCTTATGTTTTTCGAGAATATTCAAAAGTTCGTCATCTATCATTACGAAAATACCTTGAAGAGCTACCAATTAAATAGATGAACGCAGGAAAGTCGATTTGAATGCCTAACGTGAAGTTAACCGGCTGCGCGCTTTTGCGCAGTCCGGGTTGAACGTAGGGTTAGGTCGTTACTCATTATTTGTTTTTGACATATTTGGCATAACCCAAAGACCCATTAGCATTAGTGCAATCCCAATAAAAATGAGTACCAACCAAATAGGTGATTCACGAAAAGCTATGAGTAGATTAATGGCCGCTTCAGCGATAGTTTTTATTAGACTACCAACTGCCTGCAACCACTCAGCTGGGGGTGGTGGAGCAATTGCATACTGAGGGCCAAAATTCTCTATTTCATTCCATATTTCCAAAATAGACTTTGATATTCCTGAAAGTAATCCGACAACAAGCGATAAGCACCCCAATGCTATCAATGTTTTCCCCAAAGGTTCAGATTTCGAAAACATCTGCGTCTCCAATATATTTTTTGTTGTGCCTAACGTAAAGCTAACCGGGCGCGGCCCGGAAAGCTGAAAAAACAAAACCGCATTATAACCGCGCTCCGGTTGAGCGCCATGTTAGGCTGAATGCATGACTGTGATCCCATGCTTTTCAAAATCAACGACACTGACCCCATCGATTCGTTTCTCAAAACACATAAATTGCCCCTTGCGAAATGCCACTTTTCCAGCGTGACGATACCCGAGCTTGGTATAAAGCGATATAGCTGAGGGATTTTTTAAGAAAGCATCAAGCCTTATGATGGAGTAGCCCATCGAAACGGCTATATTTTCAATGGAGGACATAAGCTTTGATGCGATACCTTTCCCCCAGTATTCGGGATGTACCATGAGTCTATGAATGACAGCGATGTTTTCAGCGTGATATGCCCAATTCACTTCCTGATACTCAGAATCTTGATTCTCGTTGAGTGCCGCGCAGGCTATTAGCAAATCATCAAGGGAATAGAGGTACAAATTTCCCTGGTTGATGTCTTCTTCAAAAGAAATTCGATTTGGATAAGCTTCATCCCATTGATCAATATTCATCTGCTGCATTCGCAATACACAAGCTCCCTTTAGCCGCATCACGGTATCGAGATCATAAGGTGTGCCTAGATGAATAGTCATGTTATGTATGCCTAACTAATATTAGACATCCTAATAGACGCAAAACATTGCGTCAAACGGTTGTCTAATTATTTATAAAAATGTAAAATTATTTTAAATTCATCAACGTAGCGAAATTTAGCATATCCTAAATT
>JBAZCE010000140.1:0-6467 GCA_041671105.1 Gallionella sp. | reverse complement strand
ACCAATCTGCTGGCACTCAACGCGGCGATGGAGGCGGCGCGCGCCGGCGAACAGGGACGTGGATTTGCCGTCGTGGCGGATGAAGTGCGCAAGCTGGCTGAACGCACCGCAAAAGCGACCAGCGAAATTTCGTCCATCGTTAACGCGATACAGGGTGAGACGGGGCAGGCCAAGGTGCAAATGGATGGTCTGGCGGAAAAGTCACTGCAGTTCGGTCGTGATGTGGGCGGCGTGATGAATAATATGAAACAGGTGCTGGCGCTGTCGCATCTGATGGAAGGGACGATCTCTGCGGCTGCACTGCGCAGTTTTATCGAAGTTGCCAAGATCGACCACATACTCTATAAGTTCGAGATATACAAAGTGTTTATGGGGATTTCCGAGCGCACTGCCGATAGTTTCGCGTCCCATACCGAGTGTCGATTGGGTAAATGGTACTTTGCGGGCGAAGGCCGCGACTGCTTCTCAAAGCTGGATGGCTACGCTGCGATTGCCAGTCCGCATCAGGTATTTCATCAGTATGGACGGGAGGCGGTGATTGCTTATTATTCGGGCGATCCCTTGCGCGGCATGGATCTGGTAAAAAAACTCGAAGCGGCGAGCATGGAGGTGATATCCGGACTGGAGCGTATTGCCGAGGCAGGGGAAGGCGATACAAGCTTGCTGTGCCATTCCCCGGCATAGCTGTGTTGAGCATAAAACGGTAATATTGTCCTTGTGTTTGAAGTGGTTTGTAATAATCAGGGCGTATCATTTTTACGGGCACTGAAGGTTTGCAGCTGTACCGGATGGATTGCGTGCGGTGTGAACCGTTTTTATCAACGCATGCGGCGTATAAGCTAAGGTTGTACGCGGTCGCCATAATATTCAATAAGGGGTCGTGTCGTTTTCGATCGATAATCTATGCCAATTTCAAAATTTTTTCGTCTTACGCTGACCGGCGCGCTGGTCAGTGCCTTAATGCTGATAGGGCACGCCCTGTATATGGGGGGGCTCAATGCCTCTGATGCCGTGCTGTGGCTGGGGCTGGTCGTCTGCTGGGTTTACCTGTTGAAACAGGCCGTGGCCAGTCAGACAACGATCGATACCGTCTCATTCGAGCAGGTCGAGGCGGATCTGATACATGAGAGCAATGCCTTTCATGTGCAATTGGGTAAAGAGGTCTCGGGTCAGCTAGTGTCGGCCAATACCGAGATGGGGAATACTCAGACGATCTTAAGCGACGCCATCAATACGCTGGTTTCGACCTTCACCGCGATGGCAGAGGAAGTGCGTACGCAGCAAAAACTGGTGTTGTCCATCACAGGGGGAAATGGCGGCGGCGAGGGGGAAAGTACCAAGGCCAAGTTCGGACTTTTTGTACAGGAGACCGAGGCGGCGATGAATGAATTCGTCGATTCCACCGTGCAAAACAGCGCCAGAGCGATGGAACTGGTCGAAAAAATTGATGTTATCAGCGCCCATGTCGCCGATATTCTCGGGCTGTTGAGCGGCGTTGAGAGCATCGCTAAACAAACCAATCTGCTCGCCCTGAATGCGGCGATTGAAGCTGCCAGAGCAGGTGAAGGCGGACGCGGCTTTGCCGTGGTCGCGGACGAAGTGCGTAATCTTTCAGAGAAAACCAATAAATTCAGCAGTCAGATTCGCATACTGGTCGGCAATGTCGGCGAATCGCTGGTGGAGGCCGAGAGCTCGATCAACCATCTTGCGGCAAGCGATATGACGTACGTGATGGACTCCAAGAAGCATGTTCAGGAGATGATGCAGGATCTGTCTCAGCTCAACGAGTCCATCGCAGCGGATGCGCTTGAACTCAAACGCATCAACGCAAACGTCGAAAAGAACGTGTCAGTAGCGGTTTCCACCTTGCAATTCCAGGACATGAGCTCGCAGCTGATAGGTCATGCACGCATGCGCCTGACTGCCTTGCAGGAAGTGGCCGGACAGATGAGCAGCGGGGCTGACAGGCTGAATCGGGGCGAATATCTGGAGCAGATTTCCGCCTATACGGGGTCGTTGCATCAGCATGTTGTATCACTGGATGCGAAAAAATCCAATCCGGTCGCCCAGGAGAGTTTTGAAACGGGCGATATCGAGTTGTTCTGAACGGATTGCATTCGGGATTCGATTTATAAGAAATCGCTAAACACGGGAATTTTTCTTACTCATTCTGCATAAGGGTGTGTTATAAATTGAACATTGCCGGCTTGTAATATGCGCAAGTATCGCACTAACAGCGCTGTCCCGATTTGCTTGCGAGAGAACTGATTTTTAATTTTTGGGCTTGGCCCAGAACAGCTTATTTTTAACTACTTATTGAGCGATTAACATGGCTAAAATTGTATTGACTGTTGATGATTCAGCTTCCATCCGTCAGATGGTGGCTTTTACCCTGAAGTCCGCCGGATATACCGTGATCGAAGCCGAAGACGGTCAGGCAGGTCTTGATAAGGCCAAATCGAATAAAGTCGACCTTGTGCTGACCGACCAGAATATGCCGAAAATGGACGGATTGACACTGATTAAGGCCTTGCGCGGCTTGCCGCAGTATAGGGCTACCCCGATTCTGATGCTTACGACCGAATCCGGAGATGCGATGAAGTCGCAGGGTAAGGCCGCGGGCGCTACCGGTTGGCTGGTCAAGCCATTCGATCCGCAGAAATTGCTGGATGTCGTTAAAAAAGTGATCGGTTAAGCATTCTTGCTGGTCGGGATTTATCCCGACGTTATCCTTGCCAGGTCGGGTGCAACCCGGCCTGCATTTGATTCAATCAGGAATTTACGCACTTAGGGAAAAGCCAATGTCCATCGACATGAGCCAGTTTTATCAGGTGTTCTTCGAGGAATCTGCCGAGCACCTTGCAAGCATGGAAAGTTTGTTGCTCGAACTCGATCTGGACGCGCCTGATCCGGATCAGCTCAATGCCATTTTCCGCTCTGCTCATTCCATCAAGGGCGGGAGCGGCACTTTCGGCTTTACCGATATGACCGAGGTGACCCATGTGCTGGAAACCTTGCTCGATCGCATCAGGAAAAATGAAATAGCGATCACCGCCGACATGGTGGATGCCTTTCTGGTGGCCGGAGATGTGCTGCACGGTTTGCTCGATGCGCACCAGAACGGCACGATTGCCGATTTGACCGCATCAAAGGAGATTCGTGCAAGGCTTGAAGGACTTACGACGAAAGGGTCGCCGCAGAGCGGCGGGGCACCCTCGGGCGTACCCCTTGCGAGCACGACGAAAGGGTCGCCGCAGAGCGGCGGGGTGCCCCCGGCGGGCAGTGCGTTGCCTGAGACCGTTGTTGCTGCACAGCAGCATCTGTTTCAGATTACCTTCGTTAACTCGCCCCAGATTTTCCCTGATGAATCACAGCTCAAGAATCTGCTGGAAGATTTGGCAAATATCGGCAAGATTGAAAATCAGCAGATCGTGGCAGACTCGGTCTCATTAGAATTGACGACTTGGCAGTCAGCACAGGAACTGGCTGATATTTTTTCATTCTTTTTGGCACCTGAACAACTCACGATCACAACGATGGGTGACGGTAACCCGGTCAAAGAGGTGCCCGCAGGGGGTACGTCCGGTGGGTCCCCGGTGCTTCGCACCGACCCTTCCGCCGAGGACCTGGGGTACGGTTTCTTTGACGAGATTGAACCCGTAAATTCCGCCGAAGATCTTGGCTATGGTTTCTTCGACGAGCCGGAGCAATATGTTGTGCCCGCAGGGGGTACGCCCGGTGTGTCCCCGCCGTACAACGGCGACCCTTCCGTCGTGCCCGCAGGGGGTACGCCCGATGTGTCCCCGCCGTACAGCGGCGACCCTTCCGTCGTGCCCGCAGGGGGTACGCCCGGTGTGTCCCCGCCGCACAGCGGCGACCCTTCCGTCGAAGACGCACAAGGTTACGGGTTCTTTGTGGAACCCGAAAAAATCAAGTCAGATGCCGAAGATGCACAGGGTTATGGTTTCTTTGTCGAAGTTGAAGCGCCGAAATCTGAAGCTGCACCGGTTGACGCCGCATTAGATGCGCCACCCGTGCCGCAACGTCGTGCCGCCGATAAGGCGCCCGCAGCGGCGGCTGAAACTTCAATCAGGGTCAGCGTTGAAAAGGTCGATCAGATGATCAATCTGGTGGGCGAGTTGGTCATCACTCAGTCCATGCTGGCCGAAACCGCTTCTCATCTCGATCCTGTGATGCACGAGCGCCTGATTAACGGGTTGGCTCAACTTGAACGCAATACGCGCGAATTGCAGGAATCGGTGATGTCGGTGCGCATGATGCCGATCAATTTTGTGTTCAGCCGCTTTCCGCGTCTGGTACGCGATCTGGCAGGCAAGCTGGATAAAAAAGTACAACTCAAGCTTGTCGGCGAAGGCACAGAGTTGGATAAGGGGCTGATTGAGAAAATCAGCGACCCGTTGACCCATCTGGTGCGCAACAGTCTGGATCATGGCGTCGAGTTGCCGGAGGAGCGGATTGCCAAAGGAAAAGATCCGCAAGGCACCATCACGCTGCGCGCCGCACATCAGGGCGGCAATATCATCATCGAAGTATCGGATGACGGCGCCGGACTTAATCGCGAACGTATACTGGCCAAGGCACGGGAAAAAGGATTGCCGGTATCCGACAATATGTCTGATGCGGATGTCTGGTCGTTGATCTTTGCACCGGGATTTTCGACCGCAGCAGTAGTGACTGATGTTTCCGGGCGCGGTGTCGGCATGGACGTGGTCAAGAAGAACATCGAGGGAATCGGCGGCCGGGTGGAAATTTCGTCCCGGCACGGGCAGGGCAGTACCATCACCATCCGTCTGCCGCTGACGCTGGCGATACTGGATGGTTTGTCCATCGCGGTGGGAGATCAGATTTACATCGTGCCGCTCAGTTTTATCAGTGAATCCTTGCAGCCTGCCGCTTGCGATATCAGGGGCGTCAGCGGTCAGGGCCAGGTCGTTCACGTGCGTGGCGAATATCTGCCGCTGATTGCACTCCATGAGGTGTTCAACATCAAGCCGCGTGTCACGGATCCTGCACAGGGCATACTGGTATTGCTCGAAGCCGAAGGTAAAAAAGTCGCCTTGTTTGTGGATGATCTGGTGGGGCAGCATCAGGTGGTGATCAAGAGCCTGGAAACCAACTACCGCAAGGTGGTCGGCGTGTCCGGTGCAACCATTATGGGCGACGGTCGCGTGGCGATGATCATGGACGTAAGTGCGCTGGTCAAACTGGCACAGGGTTAAGTTAATGTCGGATTAAAATCCGACCTACCTATTTTGAAACAGGTTGTAGGTCGGGATTTATCCCGAAAGAATATTAAAAAACAGGGGGCATCATGCAGGCAAACGAAGGGACGGCAGGGGCGAGTCGCGAGCTGTTGACATTTACACTGGGATCGGAGGAATACGGTCTCGATATTCTCAAGGTTCAGGAAATACGCGGCTACGACGCCGTGACCACGATAGCTAATGCCCCCGAATTCATCAAGGGCGTGATCAATCTGCGCGGCATCATCGTGCCTATCGTCGATCTGCGCATCAAATTCCATCTGGGCAACGTCGAATACGACCAGTTCACCGTCGTAATCATTTTAAACGTGGCCAACCGCGTGGTCGGGATCGTGGTGGACGGCGTGTCGGACGTGATTGCGTTGAGCCCCGCGCAAATCAAACCGTCCCCTGAATTTAGCTCTGCGATGGATACGCAATACATCATGGGGCTGGGGACGATCGATGAGCGCATGATCATCGTGATGGATATCGAAAAACTGTTGAGCAGCCGCGACATGGAACTGTTCGATACAGCCGCAGCATAAATCAGGGGGACTATAAAAATGGCAACTATGAAAGTCGGAACAAAGCTGGGTCTGGGATTCGCCGCTGTTATCGCGATGCTGATCGTCGTCGCGGTTGTTGGCATCACCAGCATGCGCACTATTCAGGGGGAGTTGGGCGATATCATCAACGACAAGTTTCCCAAGACAGTCTGGGCGAATAACATGATAGACGGCATCAATGTGATTGCCCGTGCGATGCGCAACTCCCTGCTGGAAACTGACAAGGAAAAGGTAGCGAAAGAGCTGGATCGCGTCGTCGAGGCGCGCAAAGTGATCACGGACAATCTTGAGAAACTTCAGGGCAAGATCAAATCAGAAGAAGGTAAGGTTGTGCTGGCAAAAGTGCAGGAGGCCCGCAGCAAATACGTCGACGCACAAAATGCATTTATCACTCTGGTGAAAGAGGGCAAGCAGGAAGATGCTAAGGTTTATATTTTGAAAGATGTAAGGCCGCTACAAACGGCCTATATCGACAGTATCAGCAAGTTGATTGAGTTTCAAAGCAATTTGATGACCAAGGCGGGCGAGTCTGCAGACGGGCAAGTGCAAAGTTCATTGACGATTATCATTATCATCGCGTTGCTGGCAATTGTCGCCGGCATCGTGGTCGCGTTGTTGATCATACGTGGGCTGA
>JBAZCE010000139.1:0-6504 GCA_041671105.1 Gallionella sp. | reverse complement strand
TACAGTTTGCGTTCGATAAAATAAGGATCGCTCAAGGCAATCTGCTCAAGTTCCATTGCCAGCTTGAACAACTTGTCGTTCTCCAGCCCCTGCTCTTTCAATACTTCGTGGCAGGTCTCGCGCATCACCGAAGCCCGCGGATCCATGTTCTTGTAGACCCGGTGACCGAAGCCCATCAGACGGTATTTCTTGTCTTTCACGCCCTGCACATATTCCGCCACGCGCGACACATCGCCGATTTCTTCCAGCATATTCAGCGCGGCCTCATTGGCGCCGCCATGCGCAGGCCCCCAAAGTGCAGCGATGCCTGATGCGATACAGGCAAACGGATTCGCACCGCTGGAACCTGCCAGTCGCACCGTCGAAGTCGACGCGTTCTGCTCATGGTCGGCATGCAGGATGAAGATACGCTCAAGCGCTCTGACCAGCACCGGATTGGGCACATAGTCCTCGGCGGGTGTGGCGAACATCATGTACAGGAAGTTCTCCACATAGCTGAACTTGTTTTTCGGAAACATGAATGGATAGCCGTTGTGGTATTTGTAGGCCATCGCCGCAATGGTCGGCACCTTGCCAAGCAGACGCATCGCCGCCAGATCGCGATGTTCCGGATTATTGATGTCAAGGGAGTCGTGATAAAACGCCGACAGGGCACCGACCACACCGACCATCACCGCCATCGGATGCGCATCGCGGCGAAAACCGTTGTAGAACCTGGCCAGCTGGTCATGCACGATGGTATGCGATTTTATCTTGCGCTCGAACTCGGCCATTTGCACAGGCGTTGGCAACTGGCCTTCGAGCAACAAATAACAGACCTCCAGGAAATCGGACTTTTCCGCCAGCTGTTCGATCGGATAGCCACGGTAATACAGCAGCCCGGCATCCCCGTCGATAAAGGTAATCTCGGAAGTACAACTCGCCGTTGAAAAAAACGCGGGATCGTAAGTGAATACGCCCAGCTTGCTAAGCTGATGAATATCGAGCACATCCGGTCCCAGGGTGCCGGACATGATGGGCAATTCAATCTGGCGGCCATCGTCTAAAGTCAACGTTGCGACGCGTTTTTTCTGGCTAGGTTCTTTTTCCATCAGGTTTCCAATCTTGAAATTACTGTTTATACCAATTTTATTTTTTCCAATAAAGCCGCATGCTCACCTGAAACCGCGTCTTGTCTGCCCGAAATCATATCCCAGAGCGGATTGTCAGGCATATCCAGAAACTCTTCAAATATTTGACGCTCCGCTTCGGTCAACTTTGCATAGTGTGCTTCAACAAAACGTCCCAGCACGATATCCAGTTCCAGCAAACCGCGCCGACAGCGCCAGCGCACACGCTGCAAAGAAGCAGGATCGTGGATCGTGGATTGAGGATTGAGTTCCTCCTCGCTCCTCGCTCCTGAGTCTGCGATTTTGACTACCCGTTCCTCGCTCCTCGCTCCTCGCTCCTCGTTTGTCATACCATGCGCTTTATCATCAAATCCTTGATATTGCCGATAGCTTGAGTCGGATTCAGCTCCTTGGGGCAGACATCCACGCAGTTCATCACGG
This sequence comes from Gallionella sp., assembly GCA_041671105.1. Lineage (GTDB taxonomy): Bacteria > Pseudomonadota > Gammaproteobacteria > Burkholderiales > Gallionellaceae > Gallionella. The sequence goes on along the minus strand of JBAZCE010000139.1, from coordinate 4,954 downwards.
TGTGGCAGCGAAACAGCCGATACGGGTCTTCCAGATCATCCAGACGCTCTGAAGTCGCCTGATCGCGCGTGTCGGCGATAAAACGATACGCCTGCAACAATCCTGCAGGGCCGACGAACTTATCCGGATTCCACCAGAACGATGGACAGGCTGTGGTGCAGCAGCCGCACAGGATGCATTCATAGAGTCCGTTCAGATGCTCGCGCTGGGCGGGAGACTGCAGACGCTCGGTTTCCGGCGGCGGATCGTTGTTGATCAGGTAGGGCTTAATGGAATGGTATTGTTTGAAAAACTGCGTCATATCCACGATCAGATCGCGAATCACCGGCAAGCCCGGCAGCGGTCGCAATTCTACCGGCTCCTTTAACGATGACAGCGGCGTGATGCAGGCCAGTCCGTTGCGCCCGTTGATGTTCATCGCATCCGAACCGCAAACCCCTTCACGGCATGACTTGCGCAACGACAGACTGTCGTCCTGCTCTTTCAGTAACAGCAAGGCATCGAGCAGCATCTTGCCGCCCGCCTCGATGGAAAGGTCATAAGACTGCATGTGCGGTGCGGCATCGGTCTCAGGATTGTAGCGGTAAATACGGAATTTCATACACGTCCCAAAATATAAGCCTTAGCAAAATTGTTCGCCGGTAACGCTACAGATCACTTTGCCTGGCACGCGCCAACACGTTTGCCGGAAGTAAGTTGCGTCATTTGCATCTTCTGCATCGACAGCTTCATTTCACCCTTCATGGCATCAGCAGTGCGGGTCATTTCTCCGCTGCCCTCCATCGCATCTTTACCGGTGCAATGCATCTTCCATTTGGTGGTATTGCCGGAAAACTTGATATCGGTCATTTCGCAATTTTTTTGATCCGGCCCTTTCTCGGGCTTATACGGGGCGTTTTTGGCGATACAAACCGTATGCGTTACCGCAGGCATCGCCATGCCCGGCATATCCATCCTGGTCGTCATTTCCCACAGATCGTCACTGCCCGCTGCCAGTACAGAAGCAGGACTCACTGCCGCCAATAACGCCATCCCAGATAATAGTTTTTTCATGTTGCTATCTCCTTGTTTTGGTTAATGAACGATCTGTTAATAAACCCGCGCCTTGAGCGGAAACGAATCCACGCTCAAGGGTTTCAAGCGCACCGGCTTGTAATCGAGGCGATGTCCTTCGGAAAAATACAGGCTGTGTTTCAACCAGTTCACATCATCGCGCAGCGGATAGTCGTCCCGCGCATGCGCGCCGCGGCTTTCTTTACGGGCTTCAGCCGCGATCATCGTCGCTTGCGCGACTTCGATCAGGTTATCCAGTTCCAGCGCCTCGATACGCGCGGTATTGAACACGCGGCTCTTGTCGGTAATTTCGGTGTGTGCGACGCGCCCGGCAATTTCCTTGATCTGTACGGCGCCTGCTGCCAGGAGCTCAGGAAAACGGAATACGCCGCAATGCTTTTGCATGGTTTTGCGCATCGCGTCTCCCACCTCGGACACTCGTTCGCCGTTCTTCTGATTTTCAAGCCGGTCAAGGCGTGTCAGCGAACGCTCGGCGGCGTCATGTGGCAACGGCTTGGGATGCGGATGGTTTTTAAGATCCTCGATGATCTGCCGGCCGGCTTCCCGTCCGAACACCAGTAAGTCCAGCAGCGAGTTGCAGCCCAGACGATTTGCGCCATGCACCGATACGCAGGCACACTCGCCCACCGCATAAAGGCCATGCACTACTTCATCGGGTCCGGTCTGGCAGGGGGCGACGACCTGACCGTGGTAATTGGTCGGGATGCCGCCCATCATGTAATGCGCAGTCGGCACCACCGGGATCGGATGTTTGGCAGGATCGACATGGGCGAATTTCAGTGCGATTTCGCGTATGCCGGGCAAACGTTGTTTGATTACGTCATCACCCAGATGATCCAGCTTGAGCATCACGTGATCGCCCTCAGGCCCGCAGCCGCGCCCTTCGTTGATCTCGATCGTCATCGCACGTGACACCACGTCGCGGCTGGCCAAATCCTTGGCATTCGGCGCGTATTTCGGCATGAAGCGCTCGCCGTCCTTGTTCACCAGATAACCGCCCTCGCCGCGCACGCCTTCCGTAATCAGCACACCCGCGCCGTACACCCCGGTCGGGTGGAACTGAAAAAATTCCATGTCTTCGAGCGGAATCCCGGCGCGCGCGGCCATGCCAAGTCCGTCTCCGGTGTTGATAAAGGCGTTGGTACTCGAATGAAAAATGCGTCCGGCGCCGCCGGTGGCTAACAGGGTGGCGCGTGCCTGAAACATCATCACTTCGCCGGTTTCAATTTCCATCGCTGTCACGCCCAGCACATCGCCTTCTTCGTCGCGGATCAAGTCCAGCGCCATCCACTCGATGAAAAAATTGGTATTGGCTTTGACGTTCTGCTGATACAGGGTGTGCAGCAGGGCGTGCCCGGTGCGATCAGCCGCAGCACAGGCGCGCTGCACCGGATTCTTGCCGTAATCCTGCATGTGCCCGCCGAACGGGCGCTGATAAATCCTGCCGCTATCCAGACGGTCGAACGGCATACCGAAATGCTCAAGTTCATACACGACTTCAGGGGCTGCGCGACACATGAACTCGATCGCATCCTGATCACCCAGATAATCGGAGCCCTTTACCGTATCGTACATGTGCCAGTGCCAGTTATCCTCGCTGACATTGCCCAGACTTGCCGCAATGCCGCCCTGCGCCGCGACGGTGTGCGAGCGGGTCGGAAACACCTTGGAGAGCACCGCCACCTTCAACCCTGCCTGCGCCAGTTGCAACGCCGCGCGCATCCCTGAACCGCCTGCACCGACTACCACCACATCGAACGTTCGCTTTGCGATTGCCATTTAATTTCCCTTAATGCCCAACTATCCATCAGGCGCACAATCCTGAATCCTGAATCCTGAACTTACATACCCCATAGAATCTGAACTGACCAGATCGCATACAAAATCAGCACCAGTATCACCAGCACATGGATCACAAGACGCACGCCGGCTGATTTGACGTAATCCATCACGATATCGCGCATACCGATCCAGGCGTGATAGAACAGGCTGAGCAAAAACAGCAAGGCGAAGGCACGCACGGGCTGGCTTGAAAACAGCCCCGTCCACCTGTCATAACCCAGGTCGGGGTGCAGCAAACAATAGACGGCAAGCGACAGGCTCCCTGCCGCCATCACGATTGCTGTGATACGCTGAATCAACCAGTCGCGCAAACCATAATGAGCGCCAACAACAGTACGGTTCACCATAGCCTGACTCCGATTAAAATTGTTGACAGCAGGCTTACCAGCAGCACAATTTTACTGCTGTCGCGCGCCTGTTTGAGTGTACCGACCAGATGTAAATCGATCGCCAGAAAACGCAACCCGGCGCAGAAGTGATGCGAGAATGCCCACAGCAGCCCCAACAGCAGTAGCTTGACCAGCGGATACTCAAATATATCCATTAACAGCGCATAAGTCTCGACAGAGCGCAGGCTGTATTGCAACGTAAGCAGTAACAGCGGCAGGGAGGCAAACAGCGCCAGACCGCTGATGCGATGGAGGATGGAAACCAGCCCGGGAAGAGGTAATTTGATCAGATGCAGTGCAAGGTGCTTCGGACGTTTTTTTAGCATTTGCAAACCTTTGCCTTGATGAAGATACTGTTAGTCCTGTCGGGCTTGTTTTGTCTCGTGAACGTGGTCCTGCAAGCTGTCCGGCATGTTACTGCATGGCGCAAAAAAATGAAAAGAATTATGATGCACTCACTCTATCAGACAAGGAACGTTCCATGAAAGCCCCAGTTCGCATTACGATTACCGGCGCCGCAGGACAAATCGGTTACGCTGCCCTGTTCCGCATAGCCAACGGCGACATGCTGGGACGCGAACAGCCTGTCATATTGCAATTGCTGGATCTGCCGCAGGCACAGGGCATGCTGCGCGGCGTGATGATGGAGCTGGAAGATTGCGCATTTCCCCTGTTGCAACAGGTCATCATCACCGATGACCCCAAAGTGGCTTTCAAGGATACCGAAATAGCGCTGCTGATCGGTGCACGTCCGCGCAGTAAAGGCATGGAACGCCGTGATCTTTTAGAGGCCAACGGCGCAATTTTCTCAGCTCAGGGCAAAATTCTCAACGAATATGCGGCACGTCACGTCAAGGTGCTGGTGGTCGGCAACCCGGCCAACACAAATGCGTTGATCGCAATGAAAAATGCACCCGATCTCGATCCGCGAAACTTCAGCGCGATGATGCGTCTGGATCACAACCGCGCCATTGCGCAAGTCGCTCTTAAGCTGTTCCAGCCGATCCGCGATGTCAAGAAGATAATCGTCTGGGGCAATCACTCCGGCACACAATATCCGGATCTTGATCACGCCGAAATTCGCGGGCGGCAGGTACGCGACATCCTGCCCGATCAGGACTGGGTGGAAAATGAATTCATCCCGACCGTGCAAAAACGTGGTGCGGCGATCCTCGAAGCGCGCGGCCTGTCCAGCGCTGCGAGTGCTGCGAATGCCGCCGTCTCGCATCTCCACGACTGGATGTTAAGCTCACACCACAACGACTGGGTGACCATGAGCGTGCCGTCCGACGGCAGCTACGGCATACCCGAGGGCGTGATTTACGGCTTCCCGGTCACCTGTCGTCACGGTCACTTCAGCATCGTGCAGGGGCTGCCTATCAGCGAACTTGGTTTGAAACACATGAAGGACAGTCATCAAGAGTTGCTCGATGAGCGCGAACTGGTGAAACATCTGCTCGGGCAATATGTCTGAACCCACACACAATAGCTTGATTTTATTCATATTTATAATTGTTTAACACATTGAAAACAGTCCCTGCAGATCGTTTGGCAGACAAACCCGCAAGCTGTAAAAACTGCATTCATTACTACATCACCCACGATGCCAGTTTCAGATACGGCTGCCGTGCACTTGATTTCAAGAGCCG
>JBAZCE010000138.1:0-6533 GCA_041671105.1 Gallionella sp. | reverse complement strand
TTTGTCGATCGCGAACTTGCCGATTCATTTCGTCAAAACGATATTCTCGCCCTGGAAACCGGTGCGCCCACCGTTAAGGAGGCGTGGGTCACCTTTGCCGATGACGGGCATAGCGCCTTGCTCGAACTGGTCAAGACGCCGGTCAGGGATAGTTCGGGGGCTTTGATCGGAGTGCTGGGGATCGCACGGGATATTACCGAGCGTAAAAAAACTGAAGCTGCCATTCTCGCCGCGAATCGCGCCAAATCGGAATTTCTGGCCAACATGAGCCATGAAATTCGCACGCCAATGAACGGGGTGGTGGGCATGGTTGATGTGTTGCAGCAGACCGAGCTTAACGATGCGCAGCACCGCATGCTCGGCATCATTCACAGCTCATCGCTGTCCTTGCTGCATATCCTTAACGATATTCTCGATTATTCCAAGATCGAAGCCGGCAAGCTGGAAATGGAGTTCATCCCCGTGCACCTGCGCGATCTTGCCGAGGGAGTTGCTCAGCTGATGGCGGCGACCGCTCAGCAGATCGAACTCTCGTTGTTTGTCTCGCCTGCACTGCCACGCATGATTGTCTCCGATCCCACCCGTTTGCGTCAGGTATTGCTTAATCTGCTGGGCAATGCGGTCAAATTCACGCCGGGTCGGGTGGGACAACCAGGGCGGGTGATGTTGAGCGTAGAGCCTTGTACTCTGGTTCAGGGTGGTGCCGGTGTGCGCTTGCGCATTGCCGACAACGGCATCGGCATGAATGAAGAGGTCGTGGCAAGACTGTTTCAGCCTTTTACTCAGGCCGATGAGAGCACCGCACGCAAATTTGGCGGCACGGGACTGGGGCTTAGCATCAGCGGACGACTGGTCGAATTGTTGGGCGGGCATATTTCGGTGCGTAGCACCCTGAATGTCGGGTCTGAATTCACCGTCGAGTTGCCGCTGCAGGAGGCGGAATCCGGCGCTACGCAGGCAGATGAGAGTCTGTCCGGGCTGCATGTGCTGGCGGTGACTAACGATGCTGCGACTATGAAAATAGTTCAGTCATACTGTATGGCGGCAGGTGCCCGCGTCACGCTGGCGGATAGTCTGGATGCCGTGCGTGAAAGGGAAGGGAGTTCGCAGGTGGTGCTGCTTGGCCTCGATATCGAGTCTGAGCCGTTGTCGTCTAAGGTGGTTCGGCTGGTGCGCAGCGCCGCTTTTGACGATATCCTGTCGGTATCAGCCCTCCCGTTGCACTACCGCGATCTGATCAATGCTCTGGCACGGGCCGGCGGTAAATCGACCGGGTCTTATCATCCGACCGGGTTGCAGCCGTCGACACAGAGCGTCGAGGAGGCAACGCTTACCGGTCGGCTGATTCTGCTGGCCGAGGATAACGAGACCAATCGTGAGGTGATGCAGGAGCAATTGCGCCTGTTGGGCTATACGGCTGAGGTTGCCAGCGACGGGGTCGAGGCGCTATTGATGTGGCGCAGCGGACGCTACGCACTGTTGCTTACCGACTGCAATATGCCGAACATGGATGGGTTCGAGCTGACAAAGCATATTCGCGCGAGTGAACCCGCAGGATCGCACCTTCCCATCATTGCGGTTACGGCCAACAACATGAAGGGCGAAGCACGCCGCTGCCAGGCGCGTGGTATGGACGACTATTTGTCTAAACCGTTGCGCCTGAATGAGTTAGGGCCCATGTTGAGCAAGTGGTTGACGTCTCCACCAGGAATAAATATCGAAAGCGCAGCCTCTGCAGAGGCTGCCTGGGTATTCTCCGGTAATCCTGCGCCTGATGCATCGAGGGCTGACCGTTCTCATGCCGTCTGGGATGTGGCGATGCTTTCACGCATGGTGGGCAACAATCCCGCCATGCACCGTCGTTTACTGGAGAAATTTTTGAAGAGTGCACAGGGGCAGGTCGATGCCATCAGCGTCGCGGCTCAGGGGGATGTCGGCGCCGTCGCTGATGTGGCGCACAAGCTGAAATCGGCCGCGCGCACCGTCGGCGCATTTGCACTGGGTGAGTTGTGTCAGGAGATCGAGGCGGCAGGACGTGCGGGAGATCAGTTGGCGTGCGGCGCGTTTGTTGAGCCGCTGCATGAGGCATTTTCCGCCGTGTCGGAAGCGATCGGAGCCGTTTTAAATTAGGGATTAAAAGTGACTGCAAAAATTTTGATTGTCGACGATGACGAATTTGTCCGTACCTTGACGCAGGATGTGCTGGAGCAAGTCGGCTATTCGATTGAAACCGTCGGAGATGGCGCTGAGGCGTGGAAGAAAATCGACCGCGAGCCGGACCTGTTTGACCTGATATTGCTCGATAAGCGCATGCCGGGCATGGACGGCATTGCACTGTTGAAACGCATCAAGGCGGATGCCCGGCTGAACGAACTGCCGGTGATCCTGCTCACCGGCGACAGTGAGCAGGAAGATATTCTCGAAGGGCTGGCTGAAGGCGCTTTTTATTACCTGACCAAGCCCTCTACCGAACACGTGCTGAAACTCGTGGTCAGGAATGCGCTTGAAGATTTGCGTCAAAAACGCGAATTGCGCGGATTGATCGGCAAGCAGGCGAATAATCTGACGCTTTTATATCGCGCGGAATTTCGTTTCAGAACCCTGTCGGAGGCTCGGGATCTGGCGCTGTTGCTGGCGGATGCCAGCATGGATGCCGCGCGCACCGTCAATGGTTACGCGGAGTTGTTGATCAATGCGGTTGAGCACGGGAATCTGGGGATTACCTATGCTGAGAAAGGCCGCCTGATGCGGGAAGATCGCTGGGAAGTCGAGGTCGAGGAGCGCTTGCAGCACCCACGCTATTCAGCCAGAACGGTTCATGTGGCGCTGGAAAAGACAGCGGCGGTCATTTCGGTGATTATTACCGATCAGGGAGAGGGTTTTGACTGGCAGGCGTATGTCGACTTCAGTCCTGAACGCGTGTTTGACCTGCACGGCAGGGGAATCGCGATGTCCAAGGCGCTTAGTTTCGACAGCATGGAGTATCTGGGGTGCGGCAACCGCGTGATTGCTACAGTGCGATTACCGGGGGCAGGCGAAACGTCCCGGACTGCCCGTTAAAACATGGCTCTGTCGCAATTAGTTGTTGAACCAGGAGTTTGAATTTGAGTGTAAAAGTCAGCTCACGCGGAGACGCGGAGCGCGCGGAGAAAAACATAATAAAAACAGAATATTGCAATATATAATTCAATATATTACGCATTCGGTTTTGGTTTTGGTTTTGGTTTTGGTTTTGGTTTTGGTTTTGGTTTTGGTTTTGGTTTTGGATTTGGATTTGGTTCTGGTTATGGATTTGGTTCTGGATTTTTGGTTTCTCCGCGCACTCCGCGTCTCCGCGTGATTCAAGCCAAAATCAAGTAGAGTGAATGAGCAAAATAATTTCAACAGATAACTACGACATAGCCTAAAACATCAAGATCTTGATCCCCATCAGGATCAGAACGACACCGCCTGCGATTTCGGCACGGCTCTCAAGCCATGTGCCGCTTTTTCTGCCGATCAGCACGCCGGCCCAGCTGAAGGCAAACGTCGTCATGCCGATGATCAGGCAGGCCAGGTAGGCGTTCACATTCAGCAGCGTGAGGCTGAAGCCGGCGGCCATTGCATCGATGCTGGTCGCGATTGCCAACAGCAGCATTAGTTTGTTGGTGATCGCCGTGATGTCTTCTTCGATGCCTTCTTGCAGACCTTCGTAAATCATCTTGCCGCCGATCAGGGTCAGCAGGGCGAAGGCGATCCAATGAGCGTAATTATCGACCCAACTTAGAATGCCGCGTCCGCCCAGGTAACCGATGAAGGGCATCAGCGCCTGGAAAGTGCCGAAGAACAGGCCGGCCTTCAGCCCCAATCCACGAGTGTTTTCGTTAACCTGAAGCTCGCGTAGCGATTCGTTTGCTTCCTCGCTCGCAAGCGGGAGAGGATTGAGGTGAGGGAAGCGGGCATGGTGAGTTTTATTATCAGGGGTGGTTTCTCTACCATGCCCGTGTGAGCCCAGGCCGATGGAAACGGCAAAGGCGTCCATGCTAAGGGCGATGGCTAATATGATGACTTCAAACATGATCTCTTTCTTTGCCGGCTAATATCTATCAGAACAAACTTGAGTTTAGTGCCATGTGTACGCCGATACTGGCTGAATAGCCGAGTGCAATCACCGGAGTCCATTTGAGGTGGCCGACAAAGGTATAGATGCCACGTGCTTGACCCATCAGTGCGACCCCGGCGGCTGAGCCAATCGACAGCAATGAACCGCCGACGCCAGCGGTCAGTGTTACCAATAGCCATTGGCCAACCGACATATCCGGCATCATGGACAGAACTGCAAACATGACCGGAATGTTATCGACGATAGCGGAAATAACGCCAACTGCGATGTTGGCATTGGTGGCTCCCCAGCCACCGTAAATTGCCTGTGAAATCATACCGAGGTAGCCGATGAAGCCCAGTCCGCCCACGCACATCACCACGCCGTAGAAGAAGAACAGCGTGTCCCATTCAGCGCGCGACACCTTGCGAAAAATATCGAAGGGCACCGGGTTGTCGATATTTTCTGAATCACCGCCCCGTGAGTTTGTTTTTTCTCCTCGTATTTTCAGGTAATAGGCAAAGAATTGAAGCAGGCTAAGACCCGTCAGCATGCCGATGACGGGGGGAAGTTGCAGGACGCTGTGAAAACATACCGCGAGAGCAATGGTGAAAAGAAACAACGCCACTATGCTCAGTGCGCCGCGCCGCATCGCGACTACTTCTCCCCCAACTTTGGGTTTCTCGTCGGGTACGGAAAAGTGCATGATGATGGCCGGCACCAGCCAATTGACCAGTGACGGAATGAAAAGCGCGAAGAACACCCAGAAATCAACCATGCCATTAGTTGCATGAATGTTCTTTTGCCAAACCATCAGTGTGGTGATGTCGCCAAACGGGCTGAAGGTGCCGCCGGCGTTGGCGGCGATCACGATGTTGATACAGGAGAGCAAAACGAATTTCTTGTTGTCGCCACCGACCGCCATGACCACAGCACCCATCAACAAGGCAGTGGTCAGGTTATCTGCGACAGGTGAAATAAAGAAGGCCAGCAGGCCAGTTACCCAGAATAGTGCGCGATAGCTAAAACCCTTGCGGATCAGCCAAGAGCGCAACGCCTCAAATACATTACGCTCTTCCATTACATTGACGAAGGTCATCGCCACCAGCAGGAACAGCATCAGTTCGGCATATTCCTCCAGATTGTGGCGTAGCGCAGACTCGACCAGATGCGGGATGTCATGCGACTGGTAATACCACGCAATCAGTCCCCAGATGATACCGGCTGCCAGCATGACGGGTTTGGATTTGCGCAGATGAGTAAATTCCTCTGTCATGACGACTAGATAGGCGACAAAAAACAGCAGCACTGAAGCGATGCCGACCCAACTTCCGGTCAGGTCAAGACGCTCCGTGCCTTCTGAGGCATACGCCAATAACGGCAGAAATAGGGCAATCACGAAGGCAAAGCGTTTCATTTATTATGAGTCCCGAAAAAAATTTTCTGCAAAATTCGCCAAACTAAGCAGGCGATCAGCCAAGCCGATTATCCGCCGGATGATACATTAGATCTTCACGCACGCTCACTTCGATCATACCTTTGGCCTTATCCCGCAGTTCCAGAGAATGTGCTTGAACGGCAGCTCGATTGCTGCATGTCGCAACTGCATCACGATAAACATCCGCTATGAGGACCAACGCCGTTGTTCACATCACGATATTGATCAGATACATTCATATGGTGTTTTGCAGTTGCAATTGCTGGTTGATTTAGCACCGTAACAGATGGATTTGACTGGAGTGCATGGTGGGCTTGCGGTCGCAATGGGCGGCGGAATTTATTGGCATACGCGGTTTAACAGCTCTGCGCGTCACGCTTTTGCAAGGTTGCAACTGTAACGTGACAAGCGTAATGTTGCGCCTCCGGACAGAATCTGTTTTCCGGTTGCTGGTCGGTTGACGCGGTTGACGGGCAGCTGCCGATACTGTTAGGTTGATAATCATTGCGCATAAGGGGGTTGCCATGCAAACGAGCGAAGAAAAAACGGCGGATGGCAAGAGTCGGGAGTTGCTGACATTCAAGTTGGGCCATGAGGAATACGGTATGGACATCCTCAAGGTCCAGGAGATTCGCGGTTACGATGCCGTTACCACGATTGCCAATGCGCCGGATTTTATCAAGGGCGTGATCAATCTGCGCGGCATCATCGTGCCGATTGTGGATATGCGCATCAAGTTCGGTCTGGGCAATGTGACCTATAACGAACTCACCGTAGTAATTATCATCAATATTCTCGACCGGGTGGTCGGTATCGTCGTGGATGGCGTGTCGGATGTGATCGCGTTGACGCCTGATCAGATAAAGCCTGCACCGGAATTCGGCGGTGCGCTGGATACGCAATACATTACCGGGTTGGGCACCGTGGATGAGCGCATGATCATCGGGATGGATATCGAAAAACTCATGACCAGCCGCGACATGGATCTGCTTGAACTCAAAGCGGCATAGGGAA
>JBAZCE010000137.1:0-6644 GCA_041671105.1 Gallionella sp. | reverse complement strand
TAGGTGCGCGCGATTCCCTTTTTGCTGCCGCCCAAAGGAATGTACAAATAATCGCGCAACCAGCTTGAGAGAGAAATATGCCAACGTCGCCAGAATTCTGAAATAGAGCTGGATAGATAGGGGTAATTAAAATTATCGGGCAGTTTGTAACCAAGCAATTTTGCCAATCCGATTGCGATCAGCGAATAGCCCGCAAAGTCAGCAAAAATCTGCGCCGAATATCCATACAGCAGCACCAGCAGATCGGCGGAGGACTTCCACTGAAAATAGGGATAGGCGATCCAGAATGTCTGCTCGCTTAAATTATCGGCAACAACAGACTTCAGGAAATAACCTGAAACCAGCATGCGAAAACTTCCTGAAAAATCGATGTGCTGCCACCTTTTAAGGCCGACTTGCGGATAAAAATCTTTCGCTTTAATGATGGGCCCTGCAATTAATTGAGGGAAAAATGCGAGGTACAAAAGGGTATCGGTAAAGTGCTCAGAAGCCCCGCCCCGCGTATCCAACGAGATTGAGGCATTTCTACGATAGACATCTATCAGCAAGCTGATTCCGTGAAATGTGTAGAACGAAATACCGATGGGCAAGGGCGCAAGAATGAGCCATTCGCCAAGCGTTTGGGGTGACGAATGAGGAAAAGCGGGAAGATTCTGTATTACCAGAAACTTATATTTGAAGAATCCCAGCAACCCAAAATTTACCAGGACGCCAATCGCTGCGAACAATTTTGCGCGGGATGGGCCTGTAGCGGTTAATACACCATAACTGGACAGACTTGTGACAAACCATGAGGAGAGAAAAACAGCCAGAAGCGGGGCTGATTTCCATGCATAGAAGAAGAGTGAGGCAGTGACTAATATCAGCAACTGCAATCTTGCATTTCGAACGAGGTAATACGATACAAAGGTGACGATGAAGAATAAAAAGAAAACACTGTCAGTGTAATTCATGCCGGGCCTAGAAATTTTTAAAACAGGCGCGGATCATCTCCGCTGAAGCAACAATGGGTGGTTACATTGGCCTGATTATAAGCGCAAATCCACACTGACAAGCATGGGAGTCAATTCGTGCGTGCTGAATGTCCCGGACTCGAATTATTAATTTGACCCGTATTTGCCGATGATATTGTCTGCTCCGGGTTAGGCACGCCCGCGCCATACACGGCATCATACCTGTCCTGAGCATATCGAAATGGCCGCCGCAGATCAGAACGGCAAGATCAGGTGCGGCGCAGCCTGGTTGAAAATCCGGCGAAAGTCGTCCTGAATGCGTTTAAGTGCGACTTGAGTATCGGCCTCGAAGCGCAGCACGATCGCAGGTGTGGTGTTGGAGGCTCGCGCCAGACCAAAGCCATCGCTATATTCCACACGCAGTCCGTCCAGCGTAATGATCTCGATCGCGCCGGTAAAATTCGCCGTGTCTTTCAGTTGCGCCAGCAGCGCATGGCTCTCGCCCTCATTCGTGCGCATGTGCAATTCCGGCGTAGAAAATGCATCCGGCAAGACGTTGAGCACGGCGCTCGGGTTGGCGACGCGACTTAATATTTCCAGCAGGCGTGCGCCCGCGTATAGCCCGTCGTCGAAGCCGTACCAGCGTTCCTTGAAAAATACGTGACCTGTCATCTCCCCTGCCAGCAATGCACCGGTCTCGCGCATCTTCGCCTTGACCAGCGAATGCCCGGTCTTCCACATTGTAGGCTTGCCGCCGTGCGCTCTGATCCAGGCGAACAACAGGCGCGTGGACTTGATGTCGAAGATGATTTCGGCACCGGGATTGCGGCTCAGCAGGTCGGCTGCGAACAGCATCAGTTGACGGTCCGGATAGATGATCCTGCCGTCCTTTGTGACCACGCCCAGACGGTCGCCATCGCCGTCGAAGGCCAGCCCCAGCTCGCTGTCGTTATCCCGCAGGGCTGCGATCAGATCCTGCAAATTTTGTGGATCGGAAGGATCGGGATGATGATTGGGGAAGTTTCCATCCACCTCGCAGTACAGCTCGTCTACCGTACAGCCAAGTTTCCGATACAGCTCTGCGACATAGGCACCCGCCACACCGTTGCCGCAATCGACCGAAATCTTCATCGGACGTTCAAGTTTGACGTCCGAAACAATGCGTGCAATGTAAGCGGCGCTTATGTCCTGTTGACTGTAACAGCCTGAACCATGCGCCAGGTTACCCTGTTCGATACGAAGCCTGAGCGCCTGGATCGCCTCGCCCGACAGCGTCTCGTCAGCCAATACAATTTTAAGGCCGTTGTAATCGGGCGGATTATGGCTGCCGGTGAGCATCACCGCAGAACGGGTATTCAAATGATAGGCCGCGAAATACACCATCGGCGTCGCCACACAGCCGACATCGATCACGCTCACACCGCTTTTCAGTATGCCGCACGTCAAGGCGGCGATCAGTTCGGGGCCCGATAAACGTCCGTCCCGGCCTATCGCAATGGTTCGCTGTCCGCGCGCGACGGCTTCCGAACCGATGGCGTGCCCTATGGCTTCGATGATTTCAGGGGTGAGCGTGCGACCTGCGATGCCGCGTATGTCATACGCCTTGAAGATTTCGTTAACGGGAAGTTCGCGTAGCGAATCGTTTGCCCCCTCGCCCGCAAGGCGGGAGAGGGTTGGGGAGAGGGAATGGGTATGCCCGCCGGATGGGTTTAGCATTAGGGGATTACCTGCTGAATTTTTTCCCACACCCGGTCGGGGGTCAGATGGTTCATGCAATTGAAATGCCCCAGCGGGCATACGCGTTTAAAGCAGGGACTGCACGCAATGTCGAGCCTGACAACCATGGCCTCTTGCGACAGCGGCGGCGTGAACTGCGGGCTGCTTGAGCCGAACAGCGCCAGCATCGGGCGATCGAGCGCTGCGGCCAAATGCATCAGCCCGGAATCGTTGCTGATGACAAGCTGAGCACAGGATAAAATCGCGATGGCATCGTTAAGATCGGTGCTGCCGCACAGGTTACGGGTGGTCGGATTACCAAGGCCTACGATTTGTTCCGCCACCTCACGATCCTTGTTCGATCCAACCAGCCAGACCGCATACCCCTGAGCGTGCAGTCGCTGTGCGGTTTCGGCGAAATAGGCGACCGGCCAGCGTTTGGCGGGGCCATATTCGGCCCCCGGACAGAAGACCGCGACGGGCTGATCCAGCATCAGTCCGAGCTTTGCAAGCGTCGCGTCGCGCTGCTCAGTTGATACGATCAGTTTGGGATAGGCTAACGGGCGCGGGATCTGGCAGCCGGGGGCTTCGGCTAACTGTGCGAAGCGCTCCACCATCAGCGGCAACAAAGTCTTGTCGAGTTTGCGTGCATCGTTCAACAGACCGTAACGCATCTCGCCGACAAAACCCGTCCGAACGGGAATGTTTGCAAAGAACGGCACCAGCGCCGATTTCAGAGAGTTAGGCAGCACGATGGCCTGATCGTAACGCTTCTGGCGCAGTTGCACGCCCAGTCGATAGCGCCCTTTCAGATTGAGTGCGCCATGCGGGAAGGGATTGACGATAGTCTCATGCACCTCGGGAAGCGCGCGCAGCAGAGCAGCAGTCCAGGAGGGCGCCAGCACATCGATTGTGCAGTCCGGATGGCGTTGTTTGAGGCGCATCAGCATCGGCTGCATCAGCATGCAATCGCCCACCCAGCTTGGGCCAACAATCAAAATTTTACACATAGTGACGTTAGGCATCTGTAGGGTGCGCTTTGCGCACCATGGTGCGTGAAACGCACCTTACGAACACCGGTGTATGCATCGGGTTAGTGATGCGCCTTCGGCAACTCACCTGTTAGTTTGTAGCGCGTGCCGCAATAAGGACAATGCGCGCAGCCGTCGGCATTGAGAGCAAGTCTCACCTTAGGATGCGAATTCCACAGACTCGAATTCGGCATCGGGCAGGTCAGCGGAAGATCATGCGCTGTCACTTCAACGTAGCGTTGATTGATTTGGCTCACAATGCCTCCCCTTAGACGTAGTTCAACCAGTCGGTGTGTTGCGGATGTTTGCCCGCGACGCAATCGAAGAATGCCTGTTGCAGGACCGTCGTGATCGGTCCGCGACATCCTGCGCCGATGGTGCGCTGGTCGAGTTCGCGGATCGGCGTGACTTCGGCAGCCGTGCCGGTAAAGAAGGCCTCTTCCGCGCAGTAAATCTCGTCGCGCGTGATGCGTTTTTCGATCACTTCGATGCCCATTTCGCGTGCCAGCGTGATAATGGAATCGCGCGTGATGCCTTCCAGACAGGAAGTCAGATCAGGCGTGTACAACTTGCCCTTCTTGACGATGAAGATGTTCTCGCCGGCGCCTTCAGCCACGTAACCATCCACATCCAGCAACAGCGCTTCGTCGTAACCATCGTTGGCGACTTCATGATGCGCCAGGATGGAATTGGAATAAGTCGTCACCGACTTTGCGCGGCACATGTTCACGTTCACATGGTGACGGGTAAAGCTGGAGGTCTTGATGCGGATGCCTTTTTGCATACCCTCATCGCCCAGATACGCACCCCACGGCCACGCGGCGATCGCCACATGAGTGGACAATGTCGTCGCGGCGATACCCATCGCTTCGGAGCCATAAAAGCAGATCGGACGGATGTAGCAGGATTCGAGTTTGTTGACACGCACGACTTCACGGTGCGCCTCGATGATGGTTTCCTTGTCGTAGGGCATCTTCATCTGAAAGATGTGCGCCGAATTGAACAGGCGGTCGGTGTGCTCCTGCAAACGGAAGATCGCCGTACCTTCTGCAGCCTTATAGGCGCGCAACCCTTCAAATACACCCATGCCGTAGTGCAGTGTGTGGGTCAGCACATGAGTCGTAGCATCGCGCCAGGGCACAAGCTTGCCGTCGTACCAGATAAAACCGTCGCGGTTGGACATGGTCATATTCGAATTCCTTTGATGGGTCAATTGCAAAAGGTAGATTCTAGCAGCCTGCTGAACTTTTTGCAGCGACAGGCTGCGTATTTGCAGGCCGATTGATGAAGCACATGACGAATATTAGGTGCATAACAGCGGATTTACAGCAAAACACGGATACTCACACAATTGCTGCCGAGCTACGGCAAACAAGGTTTCTTCAATTGCAAATACGGCTATACCGGGCACAGTGTTCAACCTTGAGCACAAGTAAAGAGCAACGTACTTTATCAATATATATGCGGAAATCCGTTACATTCGGGATGTTACAACAACACCCCAGGACGTTACGTAATGTTACTTACCTGGAAGTCGGCTGCTCGTTAGTATTCAAAAGGGATCTTTGGGATCAGCACAATCGAATCTGCCCCATTGATTCCTGTAAAACCAACATTTTTCCAGTCAACCATTTAAGGAGCGAAAAAATGAATAAGCCAGCAGCCCAGCAGCCCACCAGTAAACTTCAAACCCAGCAGCCCGCCGGTCTGAAAGCCGTACGCAAAACAACCAACACCAATAAAAACAAATTCGATCCTGGCGCTCGCATGTAAGCAATCTGTTGCGCCATCGCCGTTCGCTTGCTGCGGGCGGCGATACTTTTTGACAACAAGCGTCGCATCTCAGGCTGTTTTCCGTTTATGACAAAATCGGCTTCCCCTTTTGATTCCTCCCTGCTGCTCCGATGCCCAACGATTCAAAAGAGCCCCCTTCCCGCCGGGATCGTGATGAAAGTTATGAGGCATATTGAACTGCGGAGCGAAGACGGGGCCGTAGTTGTCGATACCGTAAACTCAACAACCCGGCTTGAGGCCGATGGCCTCGACAACCCGTCTCGCCTGATCTCTAAAATAAACGGCCACACCAGCATCGCTGCCATATTGGAAGATCTGAACCTCGACGAAAGCCTGGTTCAGGCTATTTTTCTGGCACTTTATGAGTGCGGCGCAATTGCACCGATAGATGATCAACAGTATTTGATCGATAGCAGCAGCGTCAATGAGCACATGATTGCTTTAGGGCGGTCACTGCAAAGCATTTCGGCCAGTCAAATGGCGTTCGACATCGAAGTAATGCCGTCATACCAGGTAATCGGATCGCTCATCGAGTCGTATCACATTATCAACGCTGCGCCTGCTCATATTGGCAGCGCCATAGCGCACTGCGGCGACGATCGTTTGAGAATGCTCTTTAGCAGCTACATGTCTGAGGAATATTGGCACGGACCGTGGATCGGCGGCGGGCTCAAGGAATTATTATCGGTGCGCGGTTTAAAAATCGACGATTTGGTACCGCTACCGGCCACGATGGGCTACATCCTTTATTTACAGCACCTTGCATTTTCAAATTTTCCAGGTTACGCGTTAGCGCTGGGCATTACCGAGGGTGACGGCAGCATATCTGGTTTGCTTGATGAACGGGATGAGCAATGGAAAACCATTCTGCGCAGAAATCTTTTCCCCGAGTCCGTCGTCAAGCCATTTCGTGAACATGAATTGTATGACATCAGTGTTGGCCATGCCTCAATCTCGGGGGAAGTGTTTGCCGACATGTCGCCGCTGAACTATCTTATACGCCGTGACCTGTACCGGGTGATAAGTCAATTCGTGAATCTCAAAATGGAGGTATATCGTTCCGTTTCCCGTTTTTATGTTCGAGACGATGTCTATAACGTAGCTTTCATTCCGTTTCAGCCTGATGAGTAACAAATACCAACTGCCGGAT
>JBAZCE010000136.1:0-6646 GCA_041671105.1 Gallionella sp. | reverse complement strand
TTCGGGGGATGCCTCCCATATATCGGCAATCTTATCAGGCGCTACGCGGGACGCGTGAACCAGGCTCAGGTGCATGATGTCTGTTGCAACGTCAGGTGGAAAGCCGATACGGTTTGGACGATCGTTGACCATCAAACCCATAAAATAATCGTCTATTTCCTCGTCATTATCCCAAAGCGACATGATCGTACCCAGAATGCGCGGGAACTTGCTCTCCAGCGCATACGGGTAATGCCTGGTTGATCCGCCTAATAGCCTGATTAGTCTTTGATCCATAGCGCCTCCGTCCTTGGGTAAGCCAGAAAAATCTGCGAGTCGCCGCTGCTTTCACAATTCAACTATATGGATACGTCCTTAATTGTTCTGTGCAATGTTGGGTCTGGATAAGGCGGGATTCTGGGAGAAATAACGTTTGATGCCGCCCAAAACCGCATTAGCCAGCTTTAACTGGTAGTTCTCGTCATTCAGGTGGACTTCTTCGCCGGGGTTGCTGATGAAAGCCGTCTCCACCAGAATGGACGGAATGTCCGGCGACTTGAGCACTGCGAAGCCTGCCTGTTCGACATGACCGCTGTGCAAATCGTTAATGTCATTCAATTCGCCGAGTACGTGTCTGGCTAGTCGTATGCTGTCGCTGATGGTCGCGGTCTGCGACAAGTCCAGCAGTGTTCTGGCCAGATAGGGGTCTTTGACTGCGATATTAACACCGCCAATCAGATCTGCCTCATTTTCCTTTTTGGCTAGCCAGCGTGCGGCAGTGCTGGTCGCGCCGTGCTCTGATAGTGCGAATACCGACGAGCCATGTGCATCGGGCTTGATGAAGGCATCGGCGTGTATGGATATGAACAAATCGGCACGTGCCTGGCGGGCCTTGAGGACGCGTCCGCCCAGCGGGATGAAATAATCGCCGTCTCGTATCAGTACGCCATGCATGTTGGGTGTGTCATTCACCAATGCGCAGAGGCGACGTGCAATCGCCAGAGTGACGTCCTTTTCGTGCGAGCCGTTGCCTCCTCTTGCGCCGGGGTCTTCACCGCCGTGTCCTGCATCGATTGCAATAATCAGGGTGCGAGCCCGCATCTCGGGTATGACTGGCGGGGCGACCCGGAGGGCCTGAGTCGGTTTGGCTGCAATCTCCGCCGGCGGGCTGCCTGCGGGTTTGCCGTCCTGATCGAGCAGCGCCATCAAGGGGTCCGGCGCGTGCGCCGGGTATACATCGAGCACCAGCCGGTAGCCATATTCACCGACAGGATCAAGATCGAACAATTGTGGCTTGATCTGTCCCCTGAGATCGAGTACCAGTCGCACGACGCCGGGTTTAAAGCGGGCGACGCGCACACTCTTGATATAAGGGTCGTTGTTGCCTATCTTGCCGGTGAGTCCGCTTAGCGTGTCGCCAAGTTCGACATCGTCCAGATCGATGACCAGGCGATCCGGGTTTTCAACGGAAAACAGGTTGTGACGGATGGGCTTTTTCGATTCCAGCGTCAGGCGAGTGTAATCCTGGGCCGGCCAGATTCTTGTTGCAGTGATTTCAACGGCAGCCTGAGATTGCGGCAGACACAGCATCATCAGCCAGAATAGTGTCCTGTTTATAACTGCTTTAAGCATGCTCGTCCCAGTGATGTATTGCCCTTCAGTGTCGCACAGCGTCCTGAAGTTAAAATTTCCAAATCAACGACAATATCGGCTGGCGGAATGAAAGATTGAGCCTTTTCCGGCCACTCGATAAAAAGAATATTTTGACCGTCGAATTCATCGCGGAATCCGGCGGATTCCCATTCGTGTTCATCCTGCAGGCGATACAGGTCAAAGTGTTTTAAGTTTAACCCGGCTACCCGGTAAGGCTCAAGCAGGGTATAAGTGGGGCTTTTTACGCGCCCGGTATAGCCCAGCGCATTTAATATGCCGCGTACCAGAGATGTCTTCCCGGCACCCAGATCACCATGCAGGTAGATGACCATACCGGGGTGAAGTTTTGCCGCGATGCGCGTCGCCAGTGCACAGGTCGCATTTTCATCGGCAAGCAAGAGTGAGATATTCGCAGAGCGATCGTTCGTCCCCTCTCCCGCTTGCGGGGGAGGGTTAGGGTGGGGGGCGGGCATGGTGTGTTTCATTAACAAAGTGCCTTTTTAATATGCCCGCAGGGTGATTCGGCTATTATCGTGCATATGCAAAATACAATTCCTCAGTCGGGGCGCAAGCTTGCCGAGAACATACGCACCTGGGCACATGAACTCGGTTTCGGGGCCGTAGGTATTACCGATACCGATCTGGCAAAGGCGGAAGCAGGTCTGCTTCACTGGCTGGATCTCGGGTTTCACGGGCAGATGGATTATATGGCAAAACACGGCGTAAAACGCAGCCGTCCCGCTGCACTTGTACCCGGGACACTGCGTGTTATCAGTGTGCGCATGGATTATTTTCCGGACAATGTACGAAGCGGCGAGCAGGTGTTGCTGCAGGGGGATCGCGGATATATTTCGCGTTATGCGCTGGGGCGCGATTACCACAAGGTTTTGCGCGCTCGTCTGGCTCAGCTTGCGGACAAAATACGAGTTGAAGTTGCCGAATTCGAAGGGCGGGTGTTTACCGACAGCGCACCTGTGCTGGAAGTTGAACTGGCGAGTAAAGCCGGATTGGGCTGGCGCGGCAAGCACACTTTGTTGTTGTCGCGAAGTGCCGGATCGTGGTTTTTTCTGGGCGAGATTTATGTCAATCTGGCGCTGCCGGTGGATGAACCTCAGGCGTCGCACTGCGGCAGTTGTACGAGTTGTTTAACGGTTTGTCCGACACAGGCCATCGTTGCACCTTATCAGCTTGATGCGCGGCGCTGTATTTCCTACCTTACCATCGAACTCAAGGGGAGTATTCCGGTCGAGTATCGAGCTATGATCGGCAACCGGATCTACGGTTGCGACGACTGCCAGCTGATCTGCCCGTGGAATCGCTTCGCGCAAACCTCCGCAGAGCCTGACTTTGCTGCACGGCACGGACTGGACGACGTGGAGCTTACCCGCTTATTCGCGTGGAGTGAGGCGGACTTCAAGGCGAAGCTGGCGGGCAGCGCGATTCACCGTATAGGTCATGAACAATGGCTGCGCAATATCGCCGGGGCGCTGGGCAACGCACCCGCATCCGATGAAATCGTCGCTGCACTGCAATCGCGCGCAGCTCATCCTTCGGAACTGGTGCGCGAGCATGTTGCCTGGGCGCTGGCCCAACAGGGTGTTATGTAACTTATCGATTAATATTAACTTTTAGTGCTGCTTGATAGTTGTGATTAACAATGTCTTGTAACCCCATTGCTGTATCGAGCAGGGAAATGAGCCGAATTAGCAGGAGACGGGGTCAGGCCTTACATTTTACATATTGCACGGACGCCTGAATGTTGCTGGTGACTGCATGTAGTGTCAAATGTAAGGCCTGAACATCCCGCTTGAATTTTCAAGTATTTTTTGAATAATTTTTATCTGATCTCATATTTCTTCCCCTGTTTTACCATGGACCAAATGACCCGTACCAAATGGCGACCCAGGGCGCTGAACCTTGAACCAGACCGCATATAAGGCAGGCAGGTAGAACAGCGTCAGCAGGGTGGCTACCAGCAATCCGCCCATGATGACGACGGCCATCGGTCCCCAGAACACACTTTGTGTCAGCGGGATCATCGCCAGGATTGCGGCGGCAGCGGTCAGCATGATAGGGCGGAAACGGCGCACCGTAGATTCGACGATGGCGTCCCATTGACTCATCCCCGCTGCGATGTCCTGAGTGATCTGATCGAGCAGGATTACCGAGTTGCGCATGATCATGCCGGACAGCGAGATCATGCCGAGCATTGCGACGAAACCGAACGGCACGTTAAAAATCAGGAGTGCGGCGGTCACCCCGATGATGCCCAACGGTGCTGTCAGCAGCGCCAGCGTGACCTGCTTGTAGCGTTTTAACTGGAGCATCAGCAAGGTCAGAATCAGGAAGCTCATCAGGGGCAGAATTTCGATGATGGAATCCTGAGCCTTGTCGCTGTCCTCCATCGCGCCGCCGACCTCGATGCGATAGCCTTCCGGCAGTTTGGCGCGTATCGAAGCGAGCTGCGCGTCGATCGCTATGCTGACATCGGGTGCGCGTACATCGTCGGGTACATCGGCGCGTACCGTGACCACCGGCATGCGATTCATGCGCCATATAATGCCGTCTTCAACAGCCGTGCTGATCTTGGCGATTTGATTGAGCGGGACGAACTTTCCGTGCTCGGTGTAGATATTCATTTGACTCAATGACTCAGGATCGCCGCGTTCTTTTTCCACTGCACGGGCGATGATTTCGATGTGCTGTTCACCCTCACGCAAACTGGAGACCGTGATGCCGGAAAGAAATGCCTGCAGATTTCTTGAAATCACTTGGGAGGACAAGCCGTTCGCGCGGCCTTTTTCCTGGTCGACATCCACGTTGATGATGCGTATCTTTTCGTTGGAGTCCACGCTTACATTTTTGGTGTTGCGGTTCTGTTTTACCACCGCGGCGATGTCTGTGGCGATGCTGCGCAGTTTGTCCGGGTCTTCACCGACGACACGGAATTGCAGCGGATAACCGACAGGCGGGCCGTTTTCCAGCCGGGCGATGCGTATTCCCATTTCTGCATAATCTTTGTCCAGCATGGTGCGGATGCGTTTGAGGACCGCCTCGCGTGCATTCGTGTCGCGGGTGGTGATGACCAGCTGTGCATAATTGACGGTCGGCAGTTGCAGATCCAGCGGCAGGTAAAATCTGGGGGTGCTGCCACCGATGTAACTGGTGTAATTAACGATGCCGGGGTCGGCCTTGAGCTTCTCTTCCAGACTGATGCTCAGTGCTTCTGTGGTGGTCAGGCTGGTGCCTTCCGGTAGCCATACATCCATTAACAGCTCGGGGCGTTCGGAAGGCGGAAAGAATTCCTGTTCGACTTTGTCGAACCCTGCGATTGCCAGGGCGAAAGCTGCCACCGTCAGAGTCAGGACGGTTTTTCTGTGGTCAAGACACCATTCCACCATTACCCTGAAGCGTGCGTAAAATCCTCTCCGGTAGTGATCGTCTGGTGGCGTGTCCGGGGCGTTGTCGTGCAGCAGCCGGTAGCCGATGAACGGGGTAAAGATGACCGCGACCAGCCAGGAAACCAGCAGGGCGATGGTCACCACCGCGCAGATGGAAAAGGTGTATTCGCCGGCGGACGACTTCGCCAGACCCACCGGCAGGAAAGCCGCTGCCGTGATCAGCGTGCCGGTCAGCATCGGGAAGGCCGTGCTGGTATAGGCGTAGGTGGCTGCATGTATTTTGCTGTAGCCTTGTTCGAGCTTTACCTTCATCATTTCCACTGCGATCATCGCGTCGTCCACCAGCAGGCCGAGCGCGATGATCAATGCGCCCAGGGACACGCGTTGCAGATCGATGCCCAGCAGGTGCATCAACAGGAAGGTTCCCGCCAGCACCAGCGGAATGGATAAGCCGACCACCAGACCTGCGCGCAGGCCGAGGCTCAGGAAGCTCACTGCGAGCACGATGGCGAGCGCTTCGAGCAAGGCGTTCATGAATTCGCCTATGGATTTTTTGACCACGGCAGGTTGGTCGGATACCTTGTGAACTTCAATTCCGGGCGGCAGCTGCTTTTGAATGCGCACAAACTCGCGTGCCAGCGTCTTGCCAAGTTCGGTGACATTGCCCTGCGGGGACATTGAAATGGCCAGACCGATTGCTTCCTGCCCCATCGTGCGCATTTTGAAGGTCGCGGGGTCCGCGTAGGAGCGATACACGTGGCACACATCCCCCAGCCGGTAGATATGTCCCCCGGCCTTGATGCCGATGTCCTGAATGCTCTTTACCGAGTTGAAATCCCCGCTCACGCGCAGGCGCGTGATGTCGTAATGCGAAAGCACTTCTCCAGCGGGCTCCATCGCATTTTGTGCCTTCAAGGCGGACGCGACAAGCAGCGGGTCGATGCCGAGTTCGGCCATTTTGCGGCTGGAGAAATCGATATAGATTTTTTCGTGCTGAACGCCGATCAGTTTGACTTTGTTGACGCTCTCGATTCTGAGCAATTCGTCGCGTACATGGCTTGCCTGTCGAGTCAGTTCGGCATTGCTGAGTGTGCTAGAGGTGAATGCGTAGACGGAGCTGTATGTCTCGCCAAAATTGTCGTCTATGATGGGTGCTGTTACACCCTCGGGCAGGTGTCTTTGCAGGTCGGATAACTCTTTTCTGACCTGATTCCAGGAGTGTTCAAGCTCGGCCGGCGGCATCGCGTCCTTGAGCGTGACGAAAATGACAGCTTCTCCCGCCTTGGAATAGCTGCTTACATTATCAAGCCAGGGAGTTTCCTGTAGTTTTCTTTCAACGCGATCGGTGACTTGCCGTTCGATTTCGCGCGCGCTGGCGCCAGGCCACAGCAACTTGATGGTCATCACCTTGAAGGTGAAGTCGGGGTCTTCCTTTTGCGCCAGTTGTGTGTATGAAAAGACCCCGGCCAGCAGCAGGGCGCACAGGGCGTAGAGCACCAGAGCCTGATGCTTGAGTGCCCAGCCTGAGAGATTGAAATGCTTCATGGCGCCGTCAGGTGCCCGTGGCTAAGCCACGAAACGGCGGGCGATCAATACCGCGTTGGTTCCGGAAC
>JBAZCE010000135.1:0-6681 GCA_041671105.1 Gallionella sp. | reverse complement strand
ACAGATCGCTCATGACGTGAACAAGGGCGCGCTGATCGGCGTGCTGGGCAGCGCAGGCGGCGAAAATATCCAGGGCGAGACACAAAAGAAGCTGGACATCATCACCAACGAAGTTTTTATCAAGGCTAACGAGTGGGGCGGTCATCTGGCTGCGATGGCGTCCGAAGAGATGGAAGACATCTACGAAATCCCGAAGCAATATCCACGCGGTAAATATCTGATCACTTTCGATCCTTTGGACGGCTCTTCCAACATCGACGTGAATATCTCCGTCGGTACGATTTTCTCCATCCTGCGTTGTCCTGAAGGCGTGACTAATCCGACTGCAGCCGACTTCATGCAACCGGGTACCGAGCAGGTGTGTGCCGGTTACGCGCTGTATGGCCCGAACACCATGATGGTGATCACCACCGGCCACGGCGTGAATGGCTTCACGCTGGATCGCGACGTAGGCGACTTCTTCCTGACTCACCCTGACATGCAGATTCCTGTCGACACTCAGGAGTTCGCAATCAATATGTCCAACCGCCGTTACTGGGAAGAACCGGTGCAGCGTTACGTGGAAGAATGCATCAAGGGCAAGGATGGCGGTCGCGAGAAGAATTTCAACATGCGTTGGGTAGCTTCCATGGTGGCCGAAATTCACCGCATCCTGACGCGCGGCGGCATCTTCATGTATCCGTTTGACAACAAGGAAGCCGGCAAAGCAGGCAAGCTGCGTTTGATGTACGAAGCCAATCCGATGTCATTCATCGTAGAACAGGCCGGCGGCGTATGCTCTACCGGGCGTGAGCGCATCATGGAGCTGCAACCTACCGGATTGCATCAGCGTGTGCCTGTCATCATGGGTTCCAAGAACGAAGTCGATCGTCTGGTGGGATACCACAAGGGCGCGTAATACCTTTGAATGCCCCCGTGTTCGGGGGCATTTTTACGTCCGAGATTTGAGGAAGTCACTATGTCAAAACCACTCGTTTCAATTATCATGGGCAGCTGCAATGATTGGGAAATCATGAGCCAGGCCGCACAGCAACTGAAAGATTTCGGCGTGAATTATGATGCCAGAGTTATTTCCGCGCACCGTTCGCCCGATTTGCTGTTCGATTACATCAAGGACATCAGTGCACAAGGGGTACAATGCTTTATCGCCGGCGCCGGCGGTGCCGCACATCTGGCCGGTGTGATTGCCGGCAAGACCACGTTGCCGGTGCTGGGCGTGCCGATTCCGTCCAAGTATCTGAAGGGCATGGACTCATTGTTATCGACCGTGCAAATGCCTAAAGGGATTCCGGTTGCCACGTTTGCAATCGGCGAGGCCGGAGCGGCGAATGCCGGTCTGTTTGCCATTTCCATGCTGGCTCTGAACGATGCGCAACTGGCGCTTCGTCTGACCGAGTATCGTAAACAGCAAGCAGTAAAGATTGCCGAGACCGTATTGCCAGAATTGCCTTAACAGTTTTCAGTTTTCAGTTTTCAGTTTATCAAGGAAGCGCCATGTCTGCACTGCACGAATCCAATTTAACCAGTTTGCCTTTGTTGCATCGCGGCAAGGTGCGTGATCTCTATGAAGTTGATGCAGAGCATCTGTTGATTGTACAGACCGACCGGTTGTCGGCATTCGACGTGATTTTGCCTGACCCGATTCCGGGCAAGGGAGAGGTGCTCACGACGCTGTCGAATTTCTGGTTTGAAAAATTAGGGCACATCATTCCCAATCATCTCTCCGGCATCGCGCCGGAATCGGTGGTGAGCGGTGAGGCGGAGCAGGCGCAGGTGCGCGGCCGTTCCTTTGTCACCAAAAAACTCAAACCTTTGCCGGTTGAAGCGATCGTGCGCGGCTATCTGGTTGGCTCAGGCTGGAAGGATTATCAGAAAACCGGCACGATCTGCGGGCTGGCTCTGCCGGCGGGTTTGCGTGAGGCTGAAAAGCTGCCGGAGCCGTTGTTCACGCCCTCTACCAAGGCCGCGGTAGGGGATCACGACGAAAATATTTCTTTTGCACAAGCCATTGAATTGCTGGGTGAGGCGCGTGCCTGCGAAGTTCGCGATGCAACCATCGCACTGTATGTCGAAGCGGCAAATTATGCTGCAACCAAAGGTATCATCATCGCCGACACCAAGTTCGAATTCGGCGTGGATGAAGCGGGCAAATTGTATTTAATCGATGAAGCGCTGACCCCGGATTCATCGCGTTTCTGGCCCGCAGAAGGTTATCAGGCAGGCATAAATCCGCCCAGTTTTGATAAGCAATTTGTGCGCGACTGGCTGGAGGCCTCAGGCTGGAACAAGCAGGCGCCGGCACCTCGCATTCCGCAAGAGGTACTGCAAAAAACCTCCGATAAATATCATGAAGCATTGCAACGCTTGATGGCCGCATGAGGGCGTGTCGCACATGAGTTGGCCTCAACCGCTGATTGAAGGGTTTCTGCGTTTTCGCGATAATCGTTTTCCAAGCGATGATGTCGAGTATTTGCGTCTGTTCGCGGAAGGCCAGAAGCCGAAGTTTTTGATTGTGGGATGTTGCGATTCAAGGGTAGATCCCGCCATTATTTTCGATTGTGCGCCGGGCGAGTTATTCGTGATCCGGAATGTGGCGAACCTTGTCCCGCCGAATGAGGCGCGTATTGGTCATCATGGAACGACCGCAGCACTCGAATATGGCGTCTGCAATTTAGGTGTGGAACACATTGTGGTATTGGGGCATGAGCACTGTGGCGGCATACAGACCCTGATGCAAACGGCCGGGATATCCGACCCGGACTCCTTTATCGATGACTGGATGAAGCTGGTTGAATCGGCACGGGTGAGTGTCGAGCAGGACTATGCGCAGACCAGCATGGAGGTGCGTCAGCGCGCTTGCGAGCAGCGCGCAATCCTTGTGTCGCTTGATAATTTACGTACATTCCCGTGGATAGCGCAGCGCATTGCCGCAAAAACGCTCAGGGTGCATGGCTGGTATTTCGATATCAAACAAGGCCAGTTGCTGGGATATAACACCACGACGGGGCAGTTTGAACCGTTGTAGGAAATACTGTTATTTCCCGGTTAGTTCCTTGTATCTCGCCTTATCTGCATCGTAACGCGCTTCAACCGCCTGCTTTTCGTCCTTGTATTTTTGCAGATCCTGCTGCATGCGATTGATGCGATCCTGCGCCTCTTTTATGTCTTCATGCAAGGAGGCGGGTATTTTGCTTCGACTCGCAGCATCTTTTTTCAAGATCGCGAGGTTGTTGTTTGCCGTCTTCATTTGCGAATTGATGCTGTTGATGCGTGCATCCACTTGCTGAATGTTGCGGGTGCGAGACAGTTCGATTTCTTCCACATTGCTGTAGGTGTCTGTCAGCGATTTGTCGTGCAGTTTCTGGTCGCGTGCCGTAGTCTCATCCGCGCGGGCTTTTGCAGATGCAGCTTCCTGCGCGCGCCGGTCTTCCGGGGTCAGGATATCCTGAGTTTTGATGACCGTTCCGGATTTGTTCAGCAACTGGCGATCCTTATCGGCATATTCGGGCGGTATCGTGTCGCCCATGTGAGTTACGCCTTTGTCGTCTACCCATTTGTAGGTTTTTGCCGAAACCGGCAAGGCAAATAGCAGAATCAACACGAATAAATATTTATTCATTTTCAACTCCGAAAAGATCGCGATAAGCGCGAACCGCTTCTAAATTAGCCAGCATTTCAGGCTCATTTTGCAAAAAGCCTAAAAGATCGCTGAGCGTAGCGATTGCCACAACCGGTATGCCATAGTTTTCGCTCACTTCCTGCACGGCAGATAAATCGCCGGATCCGCGTTCCATACGATCCAGCGCGATTACGACCGCACAAGGTTCCGCACCAGCGGCGCGTATCAGTTCGATGGATTCCCGCACCGATGTGCCGGCGGAGATGACGTCGTCGATGATCAGCACGCGTCCCTGTAACGGAGCGCCTACTGTCGTGCCGCCTTCGCCGTGATCCTTTGCTTCCTGGCGGTTGTAGCAGGAGGGGACGTTGCGCCCTTGTTCCGACAATGCGATGGCGCAGCCTGCCGCAAGCGGAATGCCTTTGTATGCGGGGCCGAAAAGCATGTCAAACGGAATCTCGGAGGCCATGATGGCTTGCGCATAAAACTGCGATAAATTGCGCAAAGAATCGCCGTCGTTGAACAGGCCTGCATTGAAAAAATAAGGCGACATGCGCCCGGCCTTGGTTTGAAATTCGCCGAAGCGCAGAACTTTTTGCCCGACGGCGAAGCGGATGAAATCTTGTCTGAAATTGAACATAAAGGTTACGCGAGTGGGAAATGACGGTAAGGGCCATTATAATCTCGCGCCCTGAACTCTTGCATTGGAAATTTTGTGCGCATTATCACGATCAATCTGAACGGTATTCGTTCCGCTGCCAGTAAAGGCTTTTACGAGTGGCTGGCGCTTCAGAATGCCGACGTCATTTGTTTGCAGGAACTCAAGGCGCAGGCGGCTGACATGACGGAGCAAATGCTCATGCCGCACGGTTACCACGGTTATTTTCATTACGCGGAAAAAAAAGGCTACAGCGGGGTCGGTATCTATTGTCGTGAAAAGCCTCAGCAGGTAATCGTCGGCCTGGGGATTAAAGATTTTGATGTGGAAGGACGCTATCTGTGTGCGGACTTTGCCGATTTCAGCGTGGTATCACTGTACTTGCCATCCGGTTCCAGCGGTGAGGAGCGGCAACAGGTCAAGTTTAACTTTATGGAGGCATTTTTACCGCACCTGCGTGAGTTGTGTGCCTCCGGTCGCGAAGTGGTGGTTTGCGGGGACTGGAATATTGCGCATAAAGAGATCGACCTGAAAAACTGGCGCGGCAACAAGAAAAATTCCGGCTTCCTGCCTGAAGAGCGCGCATGGCTTACCCGGCTATTTGATGAAGTCGGCTTCGTCGATGTGTTTCGCCGCGTGCACCCCGAACTGGAAGCTTATACCTGGTGGTCAAATCGCGGTCAGGCCTGGGCAAAGGATGTCGGCTGGCGCATCGACTATCAGATAGCTACGCCAGGCTTGTCGCAGAGGGCGCAATCGGCCGGTGTTTACAAGGAACAGCGCTTTTCCGATCATGCCCCGTTGACCATCGACTACTTTTAACGCGCAAGCTGCACGCATTGGGCTATTCAATTTCTCCGCTGTAAAAGGTGGTTGTACAAGTTACCGTGATTCATATGCCATGCTAGGAAAATTCCTACAGGCGCATAGTTTTTTTCCGGGTGAAAAATCAGCATCCGCTGATATCTCTCTCTCAATTGCCTAAGTAGAATCACAAGCCCTGCTATCGCCCTGTGAAATTTCGAAAAGGAAATGCCATGAGCCATCACCATACTCAACCGGAGGAAGTCGAGCTCGTGCTGATGGCAATGAATCATGGCATGGAGAAGGATGCGGGAGGTGAGCAAGATGATCGCGGCTACCATGGCATTGTTGAGCCGGGCGCGCCGTATGAAGTTTCGCCGAGTCCGCGCGCCCAAGTAATAGATCAGGCATAATTTTGAAGGGAAATTGGCGTGAAACGTAAAAAAGTACGCAGTATTGTCAGGTCGAAAAGCGTCACACCTGCACAGCTTTTAAAATCAGATTTGATCAAGCCGATTTAAAACAGTGAGGATAATTTAGACTGTTTTGTCACAACCTGCGCCCGCACAAAAAATCTATATTTGTAACATCCCGCAGGGGGTTCCCTGTTTAATTAGCAAGGAGAAAGTCGCAATGGCAACCGGTACTGTTAAATGGTTTAACGACGCAAAGGGTTTTGGATTTATTACTCCTGATGATGGCAGCGATGATTTATTTGCGCATTTTTCGGCAATCAACATGAGCGGTTTCAAGTCCCTCAAAGAGGGGCAAAAGATCAGCTTCGATGTGACACAAGGCCAAAAGGGCAAGCAAGCCTCAAACATTCAGGCAGTTTAGTTGCCGGTGTTAACTGAAGGGGAAATATCATGATTGCTCATTTTGACCCTTTCAGCGCTTGCATGATTTGATCTCTTGGCGTGAGGCATAAAAGAGGCGCTACACCATGCTTATCAGGGGCTGCCTGAATTTCATTACAACCTGTTGCGCGTAAACCGGGAGCACTAAGGTAATGCGCCCGGTTGAACTGCGGCGAGGCGCTCGAACTTGTTTACAGGAGAAAAAATGACAAGCATCAGGATGCTGGCTTGGTGCCTGCTCTGTGGTATGTATGGGAGCGCGTACGCACAGCCGGGTGAGTCGCGGGGGGCGCTGCTTTATGCGACACATTGTAACGCCTGTCACAACACGGAAATTCATTGGCGCAACAAGCGGCTGGCGACGGACTGGGAGAGCCTGGTAGTTCAGGTGCAGCGCTGGCAGGGGAGTATCAATTTGTACTGGCGCGATGAGGAAATTGCAGATGTCGCCCATCATTTGAATGTGCTCTATTACAGTTTTCCAGAACCTGGCTATCGGGCGAGTTCGCAAAAAAATAAATAGCAACCGCGTTGATGGCTTGAAATGATCTGATTGAGCGTTAGAGCTGTACTGAAAAACGCTCTTTACCCGTTGTATGGGCTAACAGGTGGCTCCGGTGGCGGATTTTTAGGATCAATATCAACTAACCTGAATATTGCATGAATAGGGCGAATAGCACAGTAACCATTTGATACAATTGGAGTTATCTAGAAACCGATTCGTAAAAAATGCCTACTTGTAC
>JBAZCE010000134.1:0-6693 GCA_041671105.1 Gallionella sp. | reverse complement strand
GAATCCAGA
Organism: Gallionella sp.; assembly: GCA_041671105.1. Lineage (GTDB taxonomy): Bacteria > Pseudomonadota > Gammaproteobacteria > Burkholderiales > Gallionellaceae > Gallionella. Next base: position 6,684 of record JBAZCE010000134.1, on the reverse strand, counting down.
TGGACGGGGTCTCGCGCGGCAATGCGGAAGTCGCCCTTGAGGACATCGTAACGGTACGCAAGGTTGTCGCCCAACCCGCACTGCGCATAGTGCTGTCGCCTACTGCGGCAGGCTTTTCCGATCGCGATTTGCAGTACATTGGCACCCGGCTGGACGGTCTGCCGGTGCTCGAAGGCGACCGGATACGCGGCACCCTGTTTGGCAGTCGTTCCATGGATTTTCTGGTGAAGGAAACGGAACCGAAGGGCGCCGTTCTGATCGCACCGACCACACTGCTGACGGTAGGGCCTGCGCGAACAGAAGCCAGGACAGGCGCGGTCGGGCGCCCCAGCTTTTCCTACGAGGATGTCGGCGGACTTAAACGAGAAGTTCAGCGGGTCCGTGAAATCGTCGAATTGCCGCTGCGTTACCCCGAAGTGTTTACGCGGCTCGGCATCGATGCGCCCAAGGGGATTTTGCTGTATGGTCCGCCAGGTTGCGGCAAGACCCTGATTGCCCGTGCCGTCGCGCATGAAACCAATGTGCGCTTTTTCACGATCAGCGGCCCGGAGATCATGCAGAAATTCTACGGCGAGTCAGAAGGCTATCTGCGCAAGTTGTTCGAAGAGGCGACAAAGCAGGCGCCCGCCATCATTTTCATCGACGAAATCGATTCGATCGCCCCGAAGCGCGAGTCTTTAGGCGGCGAACATCAGGTTGAAAGACGCGTGGTCGCGCAGTTGCTCAGCCTGATGGATGGCCTGAAGTCACGCGGACAGGTCATTGTCATAGCCGCGACCAATATCCCGAACGCGATTGACCCGGCACTGCGCAGACCCGGGCGCTTTGATCGCGAGGTCGTCATCCCGATCCCGGATCGTCACGGTCGTCTGGAGATACTGGAGATTCACAGTCGCGGCATGCCACTGTCACAAGAAGTCGATCTGTCCAAACTGGCCGACATCACTCACGGCTTCGTGGGGGCAGACCTGGAAGCGCTGTGCCGGGAAGCCGCGATGATCTGCGTGCGGCGCATCTTGCCCGAAATCGACTTTGCGAAGGCCACCCTGCCCTATGAATCATTGCAAAAACTGGAATTGAATTTTGATGACTTTCTGGCGGCCTTTCGCGAGGTGGAGCCATCGGCGTTGCGCGAAGTCTTTGTCGAGGTTCCCACCACCACCTGGCAGGATGTGGGCGGACTGACGGAGCCTAAGCGTCTGCTGCGTGAGGCGCTGGAATGGCCGCTGTTGCATGCAGGGCTGTTCAGGGAGGCTGGAATCCGGCCGCTCAAGGGAATACTCCTGTCCGGGCCTCCCGGCTGCGGCAAGACGTTGCTGGCATCAGCTGCGGCCAGCGCCACTTGTGTCAACTTTATTTCGGTAAAAGGGCCGGCCCTGATGTCGAAGTACATAGGGGAGTCGGAACATGCCGTGCGTGAAGTATTTCGCAAGGCGAAACAGGCGGCACCTTGTCTGGTATTTTTCGACGAAATCGATGCGCTGGTTCCGCGGCGTGGCAGCGGTGCGTCTGACGCCGGCGTCAGTGAACGCGTCGTGGCCCAGTTCCTGGCTGAGCTGGACGGCGTCGAGAAGCTGACCGGCGTGCTGGTCCTGGCCGCCACCAATCGGCTCGACATGATAGATCCTGCCTTGATGCGGCCTGGCCGTTTCGATGTGCTGATGGAAATTCCATTGCCCGACGAAACAGAACGGCTGGCGATTCTGCAGGTGCAGACGCGAAGCAAACCACTCGCCCATGAGGTGGATTTAGCGCTTATTGCGGCCGATACAGCAGGCCTGACCGGTGCTGATCTGGGTGCCGTCTGCCAGTATGCCGCGCTGAATGCGATTCGCGAGCGAGTCGGACAGGAGACGCTTGCGGACACCACCCCTCTGCTGATTCAGACACCACATTTCGAGGCGGCGCTAAGCCAGATCAGAAAATGAATAATGCACCTGCTGCGACTCACGACCGCGCCGTCTACCTCTACTGTCTGAGCAGACCGGAATGTCTCCCAGCAATACAGGGGCAAAACCTGCCCGGCGTGGACGAACGCCATCCGGTGACGGCACTGGAAGTCGGCGGGAGCGATGTGGCAGCGGTGATCGGGGAAGTTGACCCGGCCGAATTTTCAGAGCATAACCTGCAGACGTTATCGTGGTTAGGGGTGCGGGCACAACGACACGAAGCGGTGGTGGAACGCGTCATGGGCGCATCAACAGTTTTGCCGGTCAAATTTGGCACGCTTTTCAGCTCCCGCGCCAGCCTCAGGAAATTTATCGAACGGCACCGGGTGGACATCGCGCTGGCGCTGGATGACTTGCAGGACAAAGTCGAGTGGAGCGTCAAAGGCTATCTGACAGATGCAGTGGCTCTGCCGATTGTGGTTGCCGCAGACGATGAGATTCAGTCCCGGCTTGCGGCACTGTCGCCGTCTCCCGGCGCCCGCTATATCCAGCAAAGACAACTGGATGCCAAAATCGAAGCGGCGCTGCACAGCTGGCTTACGCGAACGACTGACGCGATTCAAAGTGCTTTAATTTCGCATGCCGTGGCATCGACGCCACTGCGCTGCCACTCAAATGCAGTCACAGGACGACCAGCGCGCATGGTCTTCAATACCAGCTTTCTGTTGGCAGATAAAACAGGGTTTTGTACCGCGCTCAGCGAACAACAGACGGTGTATCAGGGGAGCGGTTTGACGCTCGAATTACAGGGGCCGTGGCCGCCATACAATTTTTGTCCGGCGCTCGCAGGAGTCGCATCGTGAAAGACCAGGTTTCCGAGCGCACACCGGCAGGATTGTCGTCTGTGGCAGGCAAGGCCTCGGACGGCTGGTACGAAAAGTTGTACCACATGCTGTTGGGCAATATCCCGTTTTCCCTCCTGTTGGTAGACCGTTCGTTGCGCGTGGTATCGGCCAACCGGAATTTCCTGGTGAAGGGACGACGCAACGCAATGGACACGATCGGGGCGCATATCCGCGAGGTGTTTCCCGATGCAATTCTGGAGTTTACCCAACTGGAAAGCAAAATTCGCGGCGTGTTCGAATCCGGTCTGCCACTGCCCGGCGCGCAGATGACCTACCGTGCTCCCGGAATTCACACCCGGATCTATTACTACAGCGTGATCCCGGTGCGCCTGGGAGTGGTGGTGGAACACGTCATGCTGGTGATGGATGACATCACCGAAAAGGTGCAGTTGATCGAGAAGGCCAGAATGGTCGAACGCCACCTGGCAACGGTGGTGGAAAGCGCCAACGATCTGGTTGTTTCGACCGACGCCAAGGGCTGTATTATCAGCTGGAGCCGATCCGCCGAGCGGATTTCAGGTTATCAGGCCAACGAGGCTCGCGGACTGATGCTGGCCGAATTGTGCGAAACCGCTCAGCGTGAGGATATGAAGGCGATGATTCAACGACTGGTCGAGGGCAGCGCGGTTCAGTTTCAGGAGATTGGCCTGGTGGCGCGTTCCGGCAGGCTGGTTCCGGTCGACTGGTCCTGCTCTCCGATCCTCGATGATACCGACAAGGTCAGCGGAGTGGTCGCGGTCGGACGCGACCTGACCGAGCGACGTGCGTTTGAGCAACACATCTTTCAAAGCGAAAAACTCGCAGCACTGGGGGTAATGGCCGGCGGTATCGCGCATGAGTTGCGCAATCCGCTGGCGGTCAGTTTCTCCGCCGCCCAGTTTCTGTCAGTTACATCCGATGATCCTCTCTTCCAGCAGGAATGCGTCAATAAAATCATCGACGGCATCCAGCGCTCATCATTGATTATCGAGAACCGGCTGCGCTTCGCGCGGCCCGCACCGGGGGATCGCGTGGGAGCCGTGGATCTGGTCGTTCTGGCACAAGAGACCCTCAGCGTGTTATCACCCCAGGCCCGGTTGCAGAAGATCAAGGTGCAGGAAAAATATGCAGACTCGCCCGTATCGGTTTCGGGAAACACCAACCTGCTGCAGCAGGTGCTGATGAATTTAATTTTGAATGCCTGCCAGTTCATGCCCAACGGCGGTGTGGTTATGGTCGAAGTCAGGCGCGAGGCAGACGTCGCCTTGATCCAGGTCAGCGATACCGGCTGCGGGGTTTCATCCGCCAATCTCAGACGTGTGTTCGATCCTTTTTTTACCACCCAACCCGTCGGCAAGGGAACCGGGCTGGGGCTGTCCATCTGTCACACCATCGTCAAGCAGCATGGGGGTGAAATCGAATTGAACAGCGTGGAGGGACAAGGCAGTACCTTTACCGTCCGGCTTCCACATCTGCAAGGCTGAATGTGAATGACTGAAAATCTGAACGTGCTGGTGGTAGACGATGAACCCGATGTGTGCTGGGTATTGGATGTGTTGTTGCGCAAGCATGGATTTACGGTGGTGACGATGTCAAGCGGAGCCGCAGCACTCCGCTGGCTGGGCGATATGGAAAGTGCATGTAGCCTCATCCTGGTGGATGCGAAGCTGGGGGATATAGAAGGGGTAGAGCTGGCCAAACGGATACGCACCGATACTTCCTGTGCCGCGTCCGTAATTCTTGTTTCCGGCTATTTTTATAAGGACGACAGCGTGGTACAGGACAGCCTGAATGCGGGAATCATTTCCGCCTTTGTCACCAAACCGTTCCGTCATGAAGAGATTCTGGGTGCAATTCACGCGGTGTTATCCACGACGCTAAGGAACAATTATGACAGCTAAAAAATTCATCTATGCAGTGACCGGAAACAATCCGCCCCCCTTGTCGGGCGCAGACGGGATTAATGCCGCAGCGCTCGAAACAGTCTGTTATAAAGATCTGGCCGCGATCATCAGCAGCATCGATGCAGACCGGTTCGATCTGCATGCGGCGTCAGAGTATCTTCAGGCCGACCTCTTGAAATACCAACAGGTCAATGCCCTCCTGCTTGAAAGGTCCGGCAATGGCGGGATACTGCCGCTCAAATTCGGCTTCACCGCTGGCAACGGCAAAGAAGTCGAGGCAGTTCTGAAGCGTGCGTACCTTCAGCTGCGCGCCCACCTTGATCGATTTAAAGGCAAAGTTGAACTGATCGTTCAGGCCAACTGGAATCTGTCAGAAATCATTCAGCAGATTGCACAAGATCATCCGGAGTTTATCAGTGCGGATAGCATAGAGACCGGAAAAAGGCTGTTCGAAGCAACCGAAATGAAAAAAAGAGGTTTTATTGACGCCGTACACGGCCGACTTTCACCGCTTGCCAGCGACTTCTCGGACGGGCCGCGTAAAGCGGAGGACATGATATTAAACCGCAGTTATTTGCTGGAGCAGTCTCTCGAAATGCAATTTGACGCGGCGATGAACGACCTGGGCGAGCGCTATGATGCCATCCTGAGTTTTCGCTATATAGGCCCGCTGCCTGCCTACAGCTTTGTCAACATCGAGCTGAATCAGGGCAATTTCACCTTGCTAGACAAAGCAATAAAAACCCTGAAACTGCCGGAAACGGCGAACTGGGGGGAAATAAAATCCGCCTATCGTCAGCTCCTCCTGGCCCATCATCCCGACGCAAATCCCGATGATCCCGGGGCCGCAGAGCGCTGCCGCGAGGTGGTAACAGCCTTCGAGCTGGTGAGCGCCTATTGTCAAAGCTGCCATGATTTCACGGCAAAAGGAAATGAAGGCGAATACACCTTCAGTAAAGATAAAGTCGAAAAGACCTTTATCCTCGATACCAAAAGCGCGCTATTGGCGCACGGCTCCCATCCCGACTACCAACACATCTGACTATGAGAAAAATCCTCGGCATTGATCTTGGCACCACCAACAGTTGCATGGCTGTTCTCGTGAACGGAGAGGCGACGGTGATCCCGAACGCAGAGGGAGAACGTACCACACCGTCTATCGTCGCGTTCACGCAGGACGGACAGAGGCTGATAGGTAAAGCCGCAAAGCAACAGCAGATAAACAATCCTCGCAATACGATTTCCTCGATCAAACGTTTCATGGGAAGGCAATGGAACGAGGTCACTGACGAAATGGCGATATCGCCCTATCGGGTCGAGAGGGGTACGGGCGACGATGTGCGCATCGTGATCGACGACAGGCAGTACGCCCCGCAGCAGATAAGTGCGATGATCCTGCAGAAGCTCAAAGCCGATGCTGAAACCTATCTCGGGGAGACTGTGACAGATGCCGTGATTACCGTCCCGGCCTATTTCAACAACGCCCAGCGCGAGGCGACCCGTGATGCAGGCCGAATCGCCGGACTCAATGTGTTGCGCATCATCAATGAACCCACGGCGGCCTCGCTTGCCTACGGGCTTGATCAGGCAGAGGAGCAGACGGCTCTGGTCTTTGACCTGGGCGGCGGCACTTTCGATGTTTCAATACTGGAAATAGGCGATGGCCTGTTCGACGTGAAAGCCACCAACGGCGACAATCACCTGGGCGGCGACAACTTCAATCAGGCCATCGTTAACTGGATGCTCAGCGAATTCAAACAGCTCAGTGATCTCGCGTCAGACCAGAGTGTATTGCAAGGCCTCTATCTGGCCGCCGAGCAGGCGAAAATCGCGCTGTCCCAAGCATTGATTACCGAAATCAACCTGTCCGTCAGTCAACCCGGGGTACACCTGTCCACCCGGCTCACACGCGAGAAGTTGAATGAATTGACGAGCGATCTGCTCGATCGCACCGTGATGCCGGTCAAACAGGCGCTCGCCGACGCGGCCCTGCTCCCGTCCGGCATA
>JBAZCE010000133.1:0-6697 GCA_041671105.1 Gallionella sp. | reverse complement strand
CAGCTGCCGCGCCGCATGCGGGTTGTGCGCAACATCCAGAATCAGCTGCGGACGGCCCGGCATGAACTGAAAACGCCCCGCAAGCTGTACTTCGTTGAGGCCGCGCCGGACAGCGTCCATACTGACCGGCAGGAGATCCCGCAAGGCATCCAGCGCCGCCAGTACCGCACTCGCATTGTTCAACTGAAACGCCCCGCGCAAGGCAGGATGCGGCAGCGAGCAGCGCGCGCCCACACAGCTTCGATAATCCCACTGCCCCTGGTGAGGCGTAAAACCGAATTCGCGCCCGATGCTCCAAAGCACGGCGCCGATCTTATTGGCGTGATCCTCTATCGCCTGCGGCACAACGCTGTCCGCATAGATCGCAACGCGCCCTGCGCGAAAAATACCCGCCTTCTCGAAGGCTATCGCCTCGATCGTGTCGCCCAGATAATCGGTGTGGTCGATATCAACCGAAGTCACAATCGCACAATCGGCATCGAACACATTCACCGCATCGAGACGGCCTCCCAGCCCCACTTCGAGGATCGCCACTTCGACATTGTGATCGATGAACAGTTGCATCGCGGCTAACGTGCCGAATTCAAAATACGTGAGCGGAATCTCGCCGCGCACCTGTTCTATTTTCCCAAACGAGGCGCACAGCTCTTCATCGCAGGCCTGTTGCATGTCGATACGCACGCGCTCGTTGTAATGCAGCAGATGCGGCGAGGTATAGCAGCCGACGCGGTAACCGGCAGCAGTCAGTATGGATTCCATCATCGCGCACACCGACCCCTTGCCGTTGGTACCGCCGACCACGATCACCGGAAAATCAGGCGCAAGATTGAGCCGCTGCCTGATTTTATCTACGCGCTCAAGCCCGAGCGCGATGGTCTTGGGATGCAACGATTCGAGATAGCTGAGCCAGTCGGCTAGTGTGTTTGGCATATTTTGTAGGGTGCGCTGTGCGCACCATGGTGTATGAAACGCGGCTTATGCTGTCCAAGCAATTTTCTCTATCGCAAAAGGCTATAGCTGCACGCCGAATTTACGCAGCAAGGGCATCAGGGCTAAATAACAGGTCGCAGTGACAGAAATGGAAATGGCGAGACTCAACCAGAAGCCGACACCCGATCTTAACAACAGCGGCAGCAGCAGGAACAAAACCAGCGAGGGCAACACCAGCCAGAAAATCTGGCTTGAGAGCTCGGCGATACGCACAGGCTCTACCCCGTCAACGTGCAACCACACAAATGCCAGCAATGAGGTCAAAGGCAGGGATGCTGCCAGCGCGGCGAAACCCGTGCTGCGCTTGGCAATTTCCGCGATTGCAACGATGAGAATCGCGGAAACAGCTACTTTCAGCACGTAGTAGAGCATCTAACTTAAAACTCGCGTAGCGATTCGTTTGCATCCTCTCCCGCATGCGGGAGAGGATTGTGGAGAGGGAACGGGCATGGCAATTTTGTGTCGGCTTGTCATGCTCGTCAGGCCGCCACCGCCTCCACGACCGCAGCCTGTCGGGTCAGCAGTGTGATCAGCGTCGCCAGCTGATTACGCATTTCGCGCCTGTCGATGATCATATCCACCGCACCGTGTTCGAGCAAAAATTCCGCGCGCTGAAAACCTTCCGGCAGCGTTTCCCGTACAGTCTGCTGAATCACGCGCGCGCCGGCGAAACCGATCAGCGCACCCGGTTCTGCAATCACCACATCGCCCATAAAGGCAAAGCTGGCGGACACGCCTCCCATGGTAGGGTCGGTCAGCACGGAGATAAACGGCAACTTTTCTTCAGACAACTGCGTCAGTGCTGCGCAGGTTTTCGCCATTTGCATCAAGGACAACAAACCTTCCTGCATGCGCGCCCCGCCGCTGGCGGCAAAACAGATGAACGGACATTTTTGTTCCAGTGCGACTTGGACGCCGCGCACAAAACGCTCGCCCACCACAGATCCCATAGAGCCGCCCATGAAGGAAAACTCGAAACAGGCAGCGACGACCGGCACTTCACGTATATTGCCCTGCATCACCACCAGCGCATCATCTTCACCCGTGCTTTTCCGGGATGCAACCAGACGTTCGGAATACTTCCGGCTGTCCTTGAATTTAAGCGTATCGACAGGCAGAACCTCTGCACCGATTTCAAAACGCCCCTCACCGTCGAGCAACCAGTCCAGACGCGTGCGTGCCGATACACGGTGGTGGTGACTGCATTTGGGACATACGCCCAGATTTTTTTCAAGATCGGAGTGATACAGCACCGCCTCACAGGACGGGCACTTGCTCCACAGACCTTCAGGCACGATTTTCCTGGCATCGCCTTCACGGCGATTGATCTTGGGCGGCAATAATTTTTGAAACCAGCTCATTGTTTGTTCCCTTATAACGTTACTACGTAGGGTGGGCTACGCCCACCGTGCCGGGCATGGCCCGACTTACGCCTGATCTAATGCTTGCCTTAATTCAGAAATCAACGCGCTCACGTTGGCGATCACGCAGGTCTCTGAGGAATCCTCGATTTCCTGAACGATACGACTACCCACGACCACGCCATCGCACAGCTTCGCCACCGCTTTTGCGGTCGCCGCATCGCGAATACCGAAACCGACGCCGATGGGCAGCTTGATATGGCGGCGCAGTTCGGGAATTTTTTGTTCGATAGCCGACAAGTCGAGATTACCTGCACCCGTCACGCCTTTCAACGAGACATAATACACATATCCTCGCGCAAGTTTGGCGACCTGTTCGATACGTGCCTCATTAGTGGTCGGTGCCAACAGAAAGATCGGATCGATGCCGTGATGTTGCAGATGAAGGAATGCGTCATGGCTCTCCTCAGGCGGAAAGTCCACCGTCAACACGCCGTCCACACCCACTTCCTCGCAGCGCTTAGCAAAAACTTCCCAGCCCATCGCCTCGATCGGATTGCCGTAACCCATCAACACGACAGGTGTGGTCGCATCCTGAGTACGAAATTCAGCCACCATTGCCAGCACACCGCGCAACGACATGCCGTTTTTGAGCGCGCGTTCGGATGCACGCTGTATGATCGGACCATCCGCCATCGGGTCGGAAAACGGCACGCCCAGCTCGATCACGTCGGCGCCGGATGCCACCATCGCATGCATCAGAGGGACGGTCAGCGCCAGACTCGGGTCTCCGGCGGTAAAAAACGGAATCAGCGCGGCGCGCTCTTTGAGGTTGTCGAAGGCAGCTTTAATGCGGCTCATAATGTGATCCCCTTCAACTTCGCCACGGTGTTCATGTCCTTGTCGCCGCGACCCGACAGGTTGACCAGCAATACTTTGTCGCGACTCATAGAAGGCGCGATCTTGATCGCATGCGCCAGGGCATGGCTGGATTCGAGCGCAGGGATGATCCCTTCGAACCGGCACAGCGCATCGAATGCAGCCAGCGCCTCGTCGTCGTCGATTGCGACGTACTGAGCGCGCCCCAGGTCTTTGAGCAGACAATGCTCGGGACCTACCCCGGGGTAATCGAGGCCGGCAGAAATAGAATGTGTCTCGATGATCTGTCCGTTTTCATCCTGCACCAGATAGACCTTGTTGCCGTGCAGCACGCCCACACGGGCGTTCGCAGTCAGCGGCGCGGCATGCCGTCCGCTACTGATGCCGTGACCACCCGCCTCCACACCGATGATCTGCACGTCTTTGTCTTCGATGTAAGGATAGAACAGTCCGATCGCGTTGGAACCGCCGCCGACGCAGGCAATCACCGCATCCGGTTGACGACCGATCATCTCAGGCATCTGAACGCGGGCTTCGTTGCCGATCACGCACTGAAAGTCGCGCACCATCATAGGATAAGGATGCGGGCCCGCCGCCGTACCGAAAATATAAAAGGTGCTCTCGACGTTGGTGACCCAGTCGCGTATCGCCTCGTTGCAAGCATCCTTGAGCGTTTGTGAGCCGCTCGTAACCGGTACCACCGTAGCCCCCAGCAGCTTCATACGGAACACATTGGGAGCCTGACGCTGAATGTCTTCAGCCCCCATGTAGACCACGCACTCCATGCCGAAACGTGCAGCCACCGTCGCGGTCGCAACGCCGTGCATGCCGGCGCCGGTCTCGGCAATCACGCGCTTCTTGCCCATCCGGCGGGCTAACAGCGCCTGGCCGATCGCGTTGTTGATCTTGTGCGCACCGGTGTGATTGAGATCCTCGCGTTTGAGGTAGATCTGCGCGCCGCCCAGACTGTCAGACAAGCGCTTGGCGTGATAAACCGGGCTGGGGCGCCCGACGTAATGCTTTAATTCATAAGCGAATTCCGCCTTAAATTCGGGATCATCCCGAAAATGAAGATACTGCTGACGCAACTCTTCCACGGCAGGAATCAATGTCTCCGCCATGTAGATTCCGCCGAATTGACCGAAATGGCCCGTACTGTCCGGGTAGTTATACATCTTTAACCTCTTGCATGAAACGGGCGATTTTCGCCGCGTCTTTTATACCCTTCAGGGCTCCTTTACCAGCTTCCACACCGCTGGATACATCCACCGCATAGGGTCTCACTTGCGAAATAGCTGCCGCGACATTTTCCCCGTCCAGGCCGCCGGACAAAATCAAAGGCAGGGGCAATTGTTCGGGAATCAAGTTCCAGTCAAAGACAGCGCCCGTACCGCCCGGAATCCCTTCCACATGCGCATCGAGCAACAAAGCCTGGGCCGTATGAAAATTCGCCGCGCATTGTAACAAATCCACACCGGCTTTGACGCGGATTGCTTTGAGATAAGGTTTATGAAACTGTTCACAATATGCGGGCGATTCATCACCGTGAAACTGCAGCACATCGAGCGAAACAGATGCCAGCACCTCGCGCACGAATTGTTCTGCGGCGTTCACAAACAGGCCGACCACGGTGACGAACGGCGGCAATACGGCGACAAGTTTAGCGGCCTGTGCGATGCTGACGTGGCGAGGGCTTTTTTCATAAAACACCAGACCGATCGCATCCGCACCGCTGTATGCTGCGGCCAGCGCATCCTCCTCGCGGGTGATGCCGCAAATCTTGACACGACAGCAGCGAGGAGCGAGGAGCGAGGAGCGAGTGAAAACAGAGGATCGAGGATCGAGGATTGAGGATTGAGAAAATTCTGCTCCCATATCTGCATTCCGTGGCTCACCTTCACTCTCTATACATTCAACAATGTTCAAACCCATCCCTTCAACCCAAATAATTCATTGAAACGTAGGTCGGGATTTATCCCGACATGTCGGATTGAAATCCGACCTACAACTCTTCAATCATGATATTGAATCACTCATATCCACGACTCCGCTTTTAACTCAATCCTGCATCCTGAATCCCGCATCCTGTATCTGAGGCAGTCCCCACTTCGCATCGTACTGAATCCGGCGCAAGTATAAACCATCCGGCGCAAAGGTCGGCGCGGCAAGACGGCGCTCGCGACCTGCCAATATCTCAGCCATCCACTCGGGAGAGTGCTTGCCCTTGCCGACGTAAATCAGGCAACCGACCAGGTTACGCACCATATGGTGCAAAAATGCATTCGCGCTTACATCGAATACCAGCATGTCACCATCCTGATAAATATCGATGCTGTACAGCTGCTTGACAGGCGATTTCGCCTGACATTCCGAGGCTCTGAATGCGCTGAAGTCGTGTTCACCCAGCAGACATTCCGCAGCTTTTCGCATCAAGGCAATATTCAGCGGAAGATGATACCAACCGGCGCGACCTGCATGAACGGCAGAGCGCACTGAGCGGTTGATCAGCAGATAACGGTAGCTGCGCCCCTGTGCCGAAAATCTTGCGTGAAATTCATCGGGCACCGCATGCGCCCAGCGCACCGCAATACTCCTGGGCAACAGCGTGTTCACACCGCGCACCCAGGCTGATAGCGGACGACGCGCCCCGGTGTCGAAATGAACCACCTGTTCAAGTGCATGCACACCCGTGTCGGTGCGCCCTGCTGCGACGACGGCGACCTTTTCGTCTGCAATCCGGCTCAATACCGCCTGCAGCGTATCCTGCACAGTCACCCCCTCAGGCTGGCTCTGCCAACCAAAGTACGGGCCACCATCGTATTCCACTCCCAGCGCAATTCTCATATTACCGACATCCATAACAACAGCAGCGAGCCTGCCAGCAGCAACGCATCGGCAAGTCCCAGATGATAAACAGGGAGTTCCATAATTTTTCCGGCTTCACCCTGCGGCTCGAACAGGCTCTGCAAATGATCCTGCCAGGATAAGCTGCGCAACATCGCGACCTCGGCATAATGCAGGGTCAAGGCAAGACGCACCGCTAGCCGCTCGCGAGACACCCCCAACCATTGCAATGGCGCAAACAGGCTGTACAGGCCGACCATCATCTGCTGCCTGTGCAGGCGATCCAGCAAAATCGCCAACCCGGCTAAAGATGCCAGCAGGCGCATCAACTGCAAAGCACCGTCCTGCATGCCTTCAATGCTGGGCAAATAGGGCTTATCTAACTCGCCGGGAGTGGTGTATGCGTAGATCACCCACAAAGACAACAACATCCATCGCATGCGCCGCACCAGATGAATGAACTTGAGACGTGACAGCACAAAGGCTGCCGACAGCACACAAGCCGCCGTGACAAGCGCGCGGCCCGGCGTCAAAAATTGCATTGCGGCAACCAGTACACACCAGATCAGAATTTGCGTAGCGGGGTGTAGCCTCATGGAGCACTCCAATAAAAAAACGGCAGC
>JBAZCE010000132.1:378-6759 GCA_041671105.1 Gallionella sp. | reverse complement strand
CCATCCTGATCCCAACCTGACTTACGCGCACGAACTGGTCGAAATACTCTATGGTGAAAATGCACCTGATTTCGGTGCGGCCTCGGACGGCGACGGCGACCGCAACATGATCCTGGGGCGTCATTTCTTTATCACACCGTCCGACAGTCTGGCGATTCTGACCGCCAATGCAAAACTCGCTCCCGGCTACAGTGCAGGCTTGGCTGGTGTTGCGCGCTCGATGCCGACCAGCGCGGCGGCAGATCGCGTCGCAAAAGAGCTCGGCATTCCCTGCTATGAGACACCAACCGGCTGGAAATTTTTCGGCAACCTGATGGATGCGGGCAAAGTCACGCTGTGCGGTGAAGAGAGCTTTGGCACCGGCTCCTCGCACATCAGGGAAAAAGACGGCCTGTGGGCGGTGCTGTTCTGGCTCAACATCGTTGCCCGCCGCGGCCAGTCGGTTGAAGCCATTACCCGTGAACACTGGGCGCATTTCGGTCGCAACGTTTATTCACGCCACGACTTTGAGGCCATCCCGACAGAGGCCGCGGGCGGCGTGATGAAACATCTGAAAGACAGCTTTGACACGTTACCCGGACAAAAGCTCGGTAGTTACACCGTCGATTGCTGCGACGACTTCAGCTACACCGATCCTGTGGATGGCTCTGTCAGCACGGGTCAGGGCGTACGCATCATCTTTACCGACGGCTCCCGCATCGTATTCCGCCTGTCCGGCACAGGGACGGAAGGCGCCACCCTGCGCATTTACCTGGAAGCCTATGATCCCGACGTCGCAAATCACCACCTCGACGCACAAGCAGCGCTTGCAGAACTGATTGTTATCGCTGGGCAGTTATCGGAATTAACGGTGAGAACCGGACGCGTCCAGCCGACGGTGATAACCTGAACAAAGATTGCTGAGCGACCTTCCTGCAATGGTAAATATCGCGCGCGGTGAAACAAAGGCTGGGCTTTGTCCGCCGCGCACCAGGCTCGCTCAAATCGTGTTGATTGTTTAGAGTTAGGAATTCCCGCTTGGTGCCAGTCATTCATAAAATACACAAAAATCTGTATGCCCTCCACTCACAGCGTCGCTATGCTTGCTTTTAACCTGCCCTTACCTGCGCTCCATGAAAATCTGTCGCACCCGCTTGCTGATGTTCGTTACAATTGTGCCCTTGATTCATAACGGAGATTTTCCATGCCCATCATTTCCATGTTTTACGGCGTAATCATCCGCATGTTTCTGCTCGACAACAAGCATCATCATCTGCCGCATATTCATGCCAAGTATGCAGAGTTTGAAGCGTCCATACACATTGTCGATGGCGAAATTCTGTCTGGCGAGTTACCGCGCAAACAATTACGACTGGTGCAGGCATGGATAGAGCTTCATCGCGATGAATTGATGGCGGATTGGGAAATCGCCGTCAGCGGCGAAAACCCCTACAAAATTGCTCCGCTGTGAGGTTGCCATGTATTGGGATGTAAAAACCGTTAAACCTTTGTCCGACTATCGCATTTATGTCGAGATCGAAGACGGGCGCAAAGGGGTGTTTGACATGAAGCCTTACCTTAACCACGGCTTTTTTCGTGAGCTTGGTGACGTGCATTACTTTAATCAGGTCGGCATTCTGTTTGGGGCGGTAACCTGGCCCAACGAACAGGACATTGCACCCGAAACTCTGCTTGATGAAATGCTGCCAGTTGAATCAATTCCCTCGTTCGCATAGCGCGCGGATATACATCAGTGTAATCTACGGATAGAACTTAGGTTTTTTAAACAGGAGTGAACAATATAGAGCACCGCAACTGCCCGCGCTACCGTGTTCATATGCAGGTGGCGATCGTTTATGAATACAGGGGACAAAGTGAAATTTTTCACGGGCGTACCCATGACCTTTCTTTGAGTGGCGCAAGCGTCTATTCAGATCACAATATTTTTGTCGAAGAACCCGTCAAGATTTTGTTGGCCATTCCGCCTCTGAGCAGCAATCAGCACAAGAAGATCATCGAAATTCACAGCCAAATGGCCTATACCGTGATGCCGGCCAATTATCACAAATTCAGGATTGGCCTGCATTTTCTGCGCTTCAAGGAAGACGGAAGCACGATTTTAGATGCCTATCTGGCTCACCGCACTCCGTTAGGTTAGAAAATCAACACACGCCTTTAAGGCTGTTTATGCTGACCGAATCTCGATTTGACGTCGGTCAGCAGCCGCATGGTGGCATCCCCGTTAAACTGATCCTCAGCCTTGGACATATAGACGTCGCGCCGCTCTGATGCGCCCAGTTCATGCGCCGCGCGAGCCGCAATGATCGGATATATGACGGAACTCTCGCCATGCTTGATAGCCCTCGTCGCAGCCTTTTCCGCATCCTGATAGCGGCCTTCGAAAAAAGCTCTCAACGCCACATCGAGCAGCTTGCGCGAGTTGTTCTGCGCGCGGTCTATCCGCAACTTCTGAACCACGGCAGGCAATTGGGTGGTGGCCAGCAACAGATGAATCAACCAGTAACCGAAGCCGAAGACCAGCAGAAACAGCGCAACGAAGAGCTTCAATGAGACTTCGATACGATAAGGCGGATACACCAGCAGCACATAGGCGGTGTTTTGCAAAAAGGTGCTCAAGGCGACCGCCGCCGAAAACAGCACCAGAATCGAAATCAGGTACTTCATCTGACGGCCTTTTGCGTACCCGGCAGATCCGATGCTTTTTCATGGCTCAGCCGATAGCTGCGCACCGCCTGCAAACTGCTGCCGATATCCGGCAGCTCGATATTGATGCTCGCTTGTGCCAGCGTGTCGAGTTCCTCTGTCAGGCGCACGCCTTCCGGTGATTTGACATCAAAATAGCGCGTAGCCCAGAGCTGCGCGGTTTTCAGCTCCTGCCTGAAACTTTCCTGATCGCGCGACAACAGCGCAAGCCTGGCAGAAATCAGACGCATCTTCAAATTTTCTCGCAGAAAAAATTCCTGTTTGGGCGGCAGCAACACGATCTGATTCAACCCCGTGTTCTCGATCCGCACCAGTTGTTTGACCTCCAGCCAGACAGCACGCAGCATCTTCTGCCAGGCAGCTTCATTCGCGACCGGCGCTGCCACCTGCGCGACCGCGTTTTCGGAAGGCCGGTGCCGGTCAATCAGCGGCAGCTCGTCAATCGAAGACAGCAATCTGTTTATTTTCAGGTTGATTCCCGCGACATCCACTTTCGGCAGCGCACGCAGCTTGTCCAGATCCTGACCGATAGACTTGCGCAAGACGTTGAAAGCGGGCCTCTCCATGCGCTGCAAGCGCGCATCGGCACTCTCCATCGCAATCAACGCCGCCTTCACGTTGCCTGACAATTGCAATTGCTGCCCGGCGATCAAAAGCAGCTGTTCGACATCCGCCAAAGCCGTTTCATCGCGGCTGATCGACAGGTTGTTATACAACGCCTCCAGCGCGGCGCGCTGATTTTGCGCCTGAGCATAGTAGGCTTCAAGGGTCGCGACCTTAACCGACATAGAACGCACATCATCCTGATTCTTCGCAATCAGAATCGCATTCGCGCGGGCGGCACCATCCATTTCGGCGATTTTTTTCGCCAGCTCCTCGCGCATGTCGCTGATCGCACGATGCCCGTCCAGCCATTGCCAGACAAAGATGACCACCAGCACGGCGAGTGTCATCTGAGTAATGCTCATCCGCATCAGCGCATTTGCCAACGGGCGCGATGCATCCGGCTCGACGTTACCCGGTTCGCTGTTTGGTTTATCGCTCATTCATTACCCTTTGGAAATTGTCGGGATGAATCCCGACCTACAATCCTTCACTGATAAAACTACTCAATTCCCGCTAAGCGATAAATCACTTGCGGTCATTGATCAGGAACAGGCGATCTATCGCCTGATATTCCGTGGGAAGACCCCTGCGGTCTTGCGGCATCACTCCTCAATCCTCAATCCTGCTTCTCCCCCACTCACGCAGCGCAGACAACAAACCGTCATCCCCCGTCTGTGTCAGATGTATATGCTGCCAACCCTGCACTCGCGCAAGTTCGGCGATACGCGGATGCGGTACAAACAAGGGTATCCCGGATAAGCTGTTTTGAACGATATCCGACAAGTGGCTTAACGCCTCGCTGCTGGTCACGGTAATCGCATCCGCCTTCAACAACTCGCTGACGTCCAGTTGCGGCTTACGGCGTGAGTAGCAACTTGCATATTCCACAACGGCACCGCGTGCCTTTAACGTATCGCCCAGCAGCTCGCGTCCGCCGTCGCCGCGAAAAATCATCACCCGCCATCCGGCAACATTCGGCAATTGCGCCAGCAGACCTTCGCTGTCGAAGCGATCGACCGGCACGATCACATCATTGACACCCGACTCATGCAAGGCCTTCGCACTGCCCGGGCCTACCGTAGCCATTTTCAATGCTGGCGGCAAAATTGAAATACCACCCTCTCCCGCGCTATCGCGCTCCCCTCCCCCGTGCACGGGGGAGGGGTTGGGGGAGAGGGCTCCTCGTATTGCTTTCATGCCATAGCGAACCGCATTCGGACTGATAAAAATGGCAAGGTCATATTGGTCAAGGCGCGACATCAGTTCATGCAGCGCCTGCGTATCCGGTGCGGGCGCGATCTCCAGCAACGGGCACAGCAAGGGAATACCGCCGGCTAGTTCAATATCCCTGGCCAGTTGCTGCGCCTGATCGCGCGGACGCGTGACCAGAATCTTCAATCCGGATAATTCATTTGACCGCAGGTCGGGCGGGTGCCCGACATGTCGGGTTAAAACCCGACCTACAATCCCATGTACGTTAGCCATTCAATGCGGCCAGAATCTCGCCCGCCCCTTGTGCCAACAGTTCATCGGCAATGTTCTTGCCCAGCGCTTCAGGATTGGCGATATCGCCCGTCGCTTCGGCTCTGATCATGCGATTCCCATCCGGACTTGCAACGAAACCGCGCATGCGCAGCTGACCGTCTTGTACTTGCGCGAACCCGCCCAGCGGCACCTGACAGCTGCCGTTCAGCGCACGACTCATCGCGCGTTCAGCCAGTACGCAGGCTGCCGTATCTGCATGGTGCAAGGGTTGCAGCGCAGCGATCACGTCGCTGCGATCGGCGCGGCATTCAATGCCGAGTGCGCCTTGTCCGACAGCCGGCAGACTGTCTTCGCTTGAAATAATTGCACGAATACGGGCGACCAGCCCCAGACGCTTGAGACCGGCTGCCGCAAGAATGATCGCGGCATATTGACCTTCGTCCAGCTTGCGCAGACGGGTCTGCACATTGCCGCGCAACGGTTCGATCACCAGATGCGGGAAACGCGCACGCAACTGGCTTTCACGGCGCAGACTGGAGGTACCCACCGCACTGCCTGCAGGCAGCGCGGCCAGATTTTCATAGTTATTCGAGACAAAGGCATCGTGCGGATCTTCGCGTTCGCCGATCGCTGCCAGCACAAACCCGTCCGGCAGGACCATAGGCACGTCTTTTAAGGAGTGCACCGCAAAATCAGCGCGCCCGTCTTCCAGCGCCGTTTCCAATTCCTTGACGAACAAGCCTTTTCCGCCAATTTTCGACAGGCTTACATCTAGAATCTGATCACCTTGTGTCGTCATTCCCAGGATACTGACTTCGGTTTGCGGATATAATGCACGCAATCTGTCCCTGATGTGTTCGGCTTGCCACATGGCCAGCGCGCTTTCACGCGATGCAATAACCAGGCGAGCCAGTGGAGTGGGTGAGGTTGAAGAAACTGGTCTCATCTAAATTTCCTTGTGATTAATTACGCGGTGCATTCTAACACGGAGGCTGCCGCGCTTTTTTGCGTATAAAGTGATGAATTTATTTTCTGCCCCAGCCGATATTTCCAGTAAAGACTTGCCGTTCCGCGAGGATGTGCGCCTGCTCGGCCGCATCCTGGGGGACACGTTGCGCGAACAGGAGGGCGAGGAAACCTACCAACTGGTTGAAAACGTACGCCGCTCTGCGGTGCGCTTTCGCAAGACCCAGGACGACCGCGACAAGGAACAGCTCGAACAGATGCTCGATGCGTTGACGCCGGGTGAGACGCTCGCCGTGGTGCGCGCCTTCAGCTACTTCTCGCAACTGACCAATATCGCCGAGGATCTGCACCACAACCGGCGTCATCGCGCCCATCTCAAGGCAGGTTCGCCGCCAAAAGACGGCAGCCTGCTGCTGGCGCTCGACCGGCTCGAAGAAAAACCGGTTACCCGTGAAACGTTGCAGGCCTTTCTCGACAGCGCACTGATCTCGCCCGTACTGACCGCACACCCCACCGAAGTGCAACGTAAAAGCACGCTCGACTGCCACCTGATCATCTCCAGTCTGTTGTCCAACCGCGACCGCATGGACATGACGCCGGACGAGCTGGCCGAAAACGAAA
>JBAZCE010000132.1:0-368 GCA_041671105.1 Gallionella sp. | reverse complement strand
TGCGCTGCGTCGCTTCGTGCTGATTCTGTGGCAGACACGCATGCTGCGCACCGCAAAACTGACCGTGCGCGATGAAATCAGGAACGGCCTTGAATTCTACCGTTACACCTTTTTGAACGAAATCCCCAAGCTTTACGCCAATCTTGAGAAACAACTTGAAACTCGTTTCGACAAAAACATCAAGGTTCCGGCACTGTTAAAAGTGGGCAGCTGGATCGGCGGCGACCGCGACGGCAATCCTTTCGTCACGCACGATGTGATGCAATATGCAGTGCAGCAGCATTCCGAACTGGCTTTCGAACATTACCTGAACGAGACGCATATTCTGGGCACGCGCCTGTCCCTGACGGACCGGCTGGTGGATGTAA
>JBAZCE010000131.1:0-6803 GCA_041671105.1 Gallionella sp. | reverse complement strand
GCTGGTACACGGGCCACAGAGCGGCTTGTTCGGATGGCGGCAGCTTTTGCCACGGTTGCGGGGAAGCCGTGGCTGATGAGGTATTGAATGCGCAACAGAGTGCAACGGCAATGAGCAGGCTCTTCATGCGCTTACTGATCTACAAATACTTCGATAGGCAACTCATCGGTCAGTATATCGATATCATCCTGAGGGATCTGCGAATTTTGCCAGTAGCCGGTCACTCCGGCCACGAGCGCCGCGAGCAAAATGGCGACTGCCACCCACTGGTGTGTCGTGTGCGGTATGTGTACGTGATGTCCTGCCGCGCTCAGTGAGAAAACGGGTTCGGCTACCCGCTGTTTTTGCAGCGCAAGCGCACGTGCCTCGCGTAGCGAAGATACGATATGCGCGTCGAGTTGCCCGGTGCTGCTGGTGAGCAATTCGGCAATTTGCTGGTGATTAATGTGTTTAGGCTGTTTATTCATGATAGATCTACTCCTATGGTCTTGAGCATCGCGGCCAGCGTGTGGTTAGCTCTTGAGCAGTGGGTTTTGACGCTGCCTTCTGTACAACCCATTGCGCGGGCGGTCTCGGCGGTATCCAATCCATCCCAGTAACGCAGCAGGAAGGCTTCCCGTTGACGAGCCGGTAAATTACTTAATGCCTGTTCGATCAGATCCATGGTTTGCTTCTGTTCGAAGGCCGCATCAGGGATCGCGGGCGCGCTTTGATTGTCGCTGTCTTCGAGCACGTCCAGCGGGTCAAATTCTTCCTCGGCGGGTTTCGAGCTGAACGCGGAAAACAGCGTTGTCCAATTCGAGCGAACTTTCAGGCGGCGGCAATGATCCCGGATGGAGTTTTGCAGGATACGGTGAAATAACAGCGGCAATTCTTCGCCCGGCTTGTCGCCATACTTTTCCGCCAACTTGATCATCGCATCCTGGACGACATCCAGCGCCGTGTGGCTGTCGTGCATCGCAAACACCGCATGCTTGTACGCGCGGCGTTCGACACGGCTTAGAAATTGGCTTAATTCGGCTTGAGTTACCAGTTGTCGCTCCTTGCTAACGGGCATGAATTTGATGCGGACGCGGAAGATGAGAAGCATCATGTCCGTTTCCCTCACCTCAATCCTCTCCCGCATGCGGGGGAGGAAGCAAACGAATCGCTGCGCGAATTACATGCTATCGAGCACCGATAGTAGCAAATCGGGAGGCATTCCGCCAAAAATCGTGTTCATATATGCGGTAAGTGGTTGACCAAAATGCCGCTTACCATTATCTTACGCAGTTCTTTTCGAATCAATCATAAGGTTTTTGTCATGGAAATGACCGGTGCGGAGATAACGATCCGTTGTCTGCAGGAGGAGGGTGTCGAATATTTGTTCGGTTATCCGGGCGGTGCAGTGCTGCACATTTACGACGCATTGTTCCAGCAGGACAAGGTTAAACACATTCTGGTACGCCATGAACAGGCCGCCGTGCATGCTGCAGACGGCTATGCGCGCTCATCCGACAAGGTCGGCGTGGCGCTGGTAACGTCAGGTCCGGGCCTGACCAATGCGGTGACAGGGATTGCGACGGCCTATATGGATTCCATCCCGATGGTCGTCATCAGCGGTCAGGTGCCAACCTATGCGATCGGCGAGGATGCATTTCAGGAAGTCGATGCAGTCGGCATCACGCGTCCGTGCGTGAAGC
Source organism: Gallionella sp. (assembly GCA_041671105.1). Taxonomy (GTDB): domain Bacteria; phylum Pseudomonadota; class Gammaproteobacteria; order Burkholderiales; family Gallionellaceae; genus Gallionella. Next base: position 5,121 of record JBAZCE010000131.1, on the reverse strand, counting down.
ACAACTTTTTGGTCAAGGACGTGAAAGACATCGCCTCGACCATCAAGAAGGCTTTTTATCTGGCCAAGTCGGGACGTCCCGGACCGGTGCTGGTGGATATTCCCAAGGATGTGTCTGCCCACAAGACCAAATTTATTTATCCGGATCGCGTTGCAATTCGCTCCTACCAGCCGCCCGGTCGCGGCGATAGTCAGCAGATCAGGCATGCAGCGCAGATGCTGCTGGAGGCAAAACGTCCGATGATTTATGCGGGCGGCGGTGTGGTGTTGTCGGATTCATCCGCGCAGTTGACTGAGCTGGTGCGCCTGCTGGGTTTTCCTTGTACCAATACCCTGATGGGGCTGGGCGGATATCCTGCCAATGACAGGCAATATGTCGGCATGCTGGGTATGCACGGCACCTATGAAGCCAACATGGCGATGCATCATTGCGATGTGCTGGTGGCAATCGGCGCGCGTTTTGATGATCGCGTGATCGGCAATGTCGAGCATTTTGCGCAGGTGCCACGGAAAATCATACACATCGACATCGATCCCTCTTCGATCGCCAAGCGCGTCAAGGTGGACGTGCCGATTGTCGGTGATTTGAAACTGGTGTTGAGCGAATTGCTGGAGGTGTTGCGCAGCAGCCGGCAAAAGCCTGATGTGACCGGGATGGCTGCATGGTGGACGCAGATCGATGAGTGGCGTGTGACCGGCGGCGGAATGCGCTACAAGAATTCAACCGAGATCATCAAGCCGCAATTTGTGATCGAGACGCTGCACAATCTTACCGGGGGAGACGCATTTGTCACCTCCGACGTGGGGCAGCACCAGATGTGGGCCGCGCAATACTATAAATTTAACCATCCGCGTCGCTGGATTAACTCGGGCGGCCTGGGTACGATGGGCTTCGGTCTGCCTGCGGCGATGGGCGTGCAGCTCAAGCATCCTGGAGAAACCGTGGCCTGCGTGACGGGCGAGGGCAGTATCCAGATGAATATTCAGGAGTTGTCTACCTGCAAGCAATATCATTTGCCGATCAAGGTGCTGTCGCTCAACAACGGTTATCTGGGTATGGTGAGGCAGTGGCAGGAATTCTTCCACGGCAACCGTTTTTCGGAATCCTACATGGACGCCTTGCCTGACTTCGTGAAGGTGGCTGAAGCCTACGGGCATATCGGCATACGCATCGATAAGCCGTGCGATGTCGAACCTGCGATGAAAGAAGCCTTCTCGCGCAAGAACGACCTGGTGTTTATGGATTTCCGTACCGATCCTACCGAAAATGTATTCCCTATGGTGCCGGGCGGCAAGGGTTTGTCTGAAGTTGTTTTGTCGGAGGATTTATAATGCGCCATATTATTTCCTTGCTGATGGAAAACGAAGCGGGTGCCTTATCGCGTGTTGCAGGTTTGTTCTCGGCGCGCGGTTACAATATCGAATCGTTGACGGTAGCGCCGACCGAAGATGCGACTCTGTCGCGCATGACCATCGTCACCAGCGGTTCGGATGCCGTCATCGAACAGATCACCAAGCAACTCAATAAACTGATCGATGTCGTGTCGGTGATGGATTTGAGCGAAGGTGAGCATATCGAACGCGAGCTGATGCTGGTCAAGCTGCGGGCTGAAGGGGAGGCCCGCGAAGAACTCAAGCGCCTGACGGACATCTTCCGCGGACGCATCCTTGATGTGTCGGATCAAACTTACACCATCGAGCTGACCGGAGCGCGTGTCAAACTGGACAGTTTTATCGATGCAATCGGTCGCGAACTGATTCTGGAAACGGTACGTACCGGCGCTTCCGGAATCGGCCGCGGCAACCGGATTTTGAGCTTGTAGCAAAAACAGTCGTTAGACGTTAGTCGCTAGTCAGTAGTTAAACCCGCGTAGCGGACAACGAAAACTAATAACTAACGTCTGGTGACTAAAAACTAATTTTTTATTTTTTTTGAAGAGGGCAACATGAAAGTTTATTACGACAAAGACGCAGACCTATCCCTGATCAAGGGCCGCCAAGTAACCATCGTGGGTTACGGCTCACAGGGCCATGCCCATGCGCAAAATCTGCGCGACTCCGGCGTCAATGTGACGGTCGGTCTGCGCCGTGATGGCGCATCCTGGGCCAAGGCTGAAGGCGCAGGCTTGAAGGTTGCTGAAGTGGCCGAAGCGGTTAAAGCGGCTGACGTTGTGATGATCCTGTTGCCGGATGAAACCATTCCCGAGGTTTATCACCGCGATGTCGCACCAAACATGAAGGCCGGCGCAGCGCTGGCTTTCGCGCACGGTTTCAACGTGCATTACAATCAGGTTGTGCCGCGCGCTGACGTGGACGTCATCATGATCGCACCTAAGGGCCCTGGCCACACCGTGCGTTCCGAATACCTGAAGGGCGGCGGCGTACCAAGCCTGATCGCGGTTTATCAGGACAAGTCAGGTAAGGCACGCGATATCGCACTGTCCTATGCTGCAGCCAATGGCGGCACCAAGGGTGGCGTGATCGAAACCAATTTCCGCGAAGAAACTGAAACCGATTTGTTCGGCGAACAGGCTGTGTTGTGCGGCGGCGCGGTTGAACTGGTCAAGGCCGGGTTCGAGACGCTGACTGAAGCGGGTTACGCACCGGAAATGGCGTACTTCGAATGTCTGCACGAACTGAAGCTGATCGTGGATCTGATGTACGAAGGCGGCATTGCCAACATGAACTATTCGATCTCCAATAATGCGGAATACGGCGAATACGTCACGGGTCATCGCGTTATCGCCGATCAGGCGCGCGCTGCGATGAAGGAATGCCTGACCAACATCCAGAACGGCAATTACGCAAAGCAATTCATCTTGGAAGGTCGCACCAACTATCCGGAAATGACGGCGCGTCGTCGTCTGAATGCAGAGCATCCGATCGAAGTGGTAGGTTCTCAGTTGCGCGCAATGATGCCTTGGATCGGTAAGAACAAGCTGGTCGATCAATCTAAAAACTAAAAAGCAGTTGTTAGACGTTAGTCGTTAGTAGTGGGTTAAACTAACGGCCAGCGCTATTGACTAACGATTCAAAGCAGTCGCTAGCGTTAATAGTGAGCAAGGGCCAAGCCCTTGCTTTCAACTAGCGACTAGCGACTAATAACTTGCGACTATATGACCAACTATCCTCATCCTATCATCGCCCGCGAGGGTTGGCCGTTTCTGGCTATTTCAATCATTCTGGCAATTGCAGCCACCGTCTGGTGCGCCCTGTGGTCGATCCCCGTGTGGATCATCGCGCTGTTTGTGCTGCAATTCTTCCGTGATCCGCCACGCGAAATCCCTCAGGATATCGGCGCTGTGCTCTCTCCTGCGGACGGTCGTGTTATCAAGGTCGAACGCACGCAAGACGCATATGGTCAGCGTGAGGCGATTCTGGTCAGCGTGTTCATGAACGTGTTCAATGTGCATTCCAACCGCAGTCCGGTGGATGGCAAGATCAATCTGGTTCAGTATTTCCCAGGCAAATTCGTCAATGCAGATCTCGATAAGGCGTCCACGCATAATGAGCGTAACGCGATTGTACTGACGACGCTTGATAATCAGACCGTTACCTTTGTTCAGGTCGCAGGCCTGATTGCACGGCGTATTCTTTGTTACGTCAAGGCGGGCGATGTGCTGGCGCGCGGTCAGCGCTATGGCTTCATTCGCTTCGGCTCAAGGGTGGATGTCTACCTGCCGCTGGATGCCAGCGTGAAGGTTTCCATCGGCGACAAGGTGTCGGCGACCACAACTATTCTGGCAGTCTTGGCGCAAAAAGGGTAATCTGCCGCCCATGGACGAATTCAATACCAGAAAACCGATGAACTTGCGCAGACGCGGCATTTATCTGCTGCCGAATCTGTTTACGACGGGTGCGCTGTTCGCGGGTTTTTATGCGATCGTGCAGGGGATGAACGGCAAGTTCGAGCATGCGGCAGTCGCGATTTTCATCGCGATGGTGCTCGATGGACTGGATGGTCGAGTGGCACGCATGACGCACACGCAAAGTGAGTTCGGTGCGGAGTACGACAGTTTGTCCGACATGGTTTCATTCGGCGTCGCGCCCTCTCTGGTTGTCTACGAATGGGCATTGAAAGGGCTGGGTAAATGGGGGTGGTTCGCCGCCTTCATTTATTGCGTCGCTACCGCCTTGCGTCTGGCGCGCTTTAATACCAACATCGATATCGTCGACAAGAACTATTTTCAGGGCCTGCCCAGCCCCGCTGCTGCGGCTCTGGTCGCAGGCTTCGTCTGGGTGATGCTCGATTACGGCTACAGCGGCGATTCCTTGCGCTGGTATGCTGCGGCACTGACGGTGTTTGCGGGTTTGAGCATGGTCAGCAACCTGCCCTTCTACAGTTTCAAAGGCATCAACATGCGCAAGAGTGTGCCGTTTCTGGTGATCTTTTTGATCGCATTGTTTTTCCTTCTGATTTTCAGCTACCCGCCGGGTGTGCTGTTCGGTTTGTTCCTGTGCTACGCCCTGTCAGGCTTCGTGATGTGGTTTGTACGGCGACGCACCGCGGCGTGAGGCGATAAGTTCGTTCAATCGCAGCGCTGATCCTGCCACACTTAATAATTTGAGCGCGTCGAGCGCTGGTTAATCTATTCCATCAGGAGTTTTGCATGACTGACAAGTTAATCATTTTTGACACCACGTTGCGCGACGGCGAACAGAGCCCGGGTGCCGCGATGACCCGCGAGAAGAAGCTGCGCATCGCACGCCAGCTGGAAAAGCTGGGCGTGGATGTGATCGAGGCGGGTTTCGCCGCAGCAAGTTTAGGCGATTTCGAGGCAGTCAAGGCGGTTGCCGAAGCGGTCAAGGAATCGACCGTGTGTTCGTTGGCGCGTGCCGGCGAGAACGATGTGCGTCGTGCGGGTGAGGCGATTGCGCCTGCGAAGTCGGGCCGTATTCACACCTTTATCGCAACCAGTCCGATCCACATGCAGCACAAGCTGCGCATGAACGAGGATCAGGTTGTCGAACGCGCGGTCGCCTCGGTGAAGTGGGCGCTCGAATACACGGATGACGTGGAATTCTCAGCCGAAGATGCGGTGCGCTCCGATATGGATTTTCTGGTGCGCATCTTCGACGAAGTCATCAAGGCTGGTGCCGAAACGCTCAATGTGCCCGATAC
>JBAZCE010000130.1:0-6906 GCA_041671105.1 Gallionella sp. | reverse complement strand
GCGGAAACCACGCAGGCGTTTTTTGCCACGGTGCAAAACAAACTGCATTTCGCCATCCACGGACGCACCGCCGCCGAATTGATCGTCGAGCGCGCAGATGGCCAGAAAGCGCAGATGGGGCTAACCACATGGAAGAACGCGCCGCACGGAAAAATCCTCAAGCCCGATGTCGTTGTCGCAAAAAATTACCTCAGCGAAAAAGAACTGAAATCGCTCGACCGCTTTGTCACCATGTATCTTGACTATGCCGAGGATCAAGCCGAGCGCGGCATCCCCATGACCATGCAGGATTGGGCGACCAAGCTCAACGCCTTTTTGCAATTCAATGAGCGCGACATCCTCGATCATCCCGGCAAAGTGAGTCAGGCGGTCGCCAAAGCGTTTGCCGAAAGCGAGTTTGAAAAATACCGCATCGTGCAGGATAGGTTGTTCGAGTCCGACTTCGACCGTCTTGTGAAAAACACGCTGGAAGGTGGCGACGCATGAGCTTGCTACGATATTCGAACTACAAGGACAGCGGCGTGGAATGGCTGGGTGATGTGCCGGAGCATTGGGATGTGCTAAAGCTGAAGCGAATTTGTGCGTTGAGAAGTGGTGATGGCATCACCTCCGAGGATATTGCCGAAGAAGGGAATTATCCGGTGTACGGTGGCAATGGCCTTCGTGGATACACAAGAAAATTCACTCACGAAGGAAGATATGCACTCATTGGACGACAGGGCGCTTTGTGCGGAAACGTGAATTATGCAAACGGGAAGTTCTGGGCTTCTGAACATGCGGTAGTGGTATCACCGATTCAAATGGTTGTTACATCTTGGCTTGGTGAGTTACTACGGGCAATGAATCTCAACCAATACTCGATTACCGCAGCACAACCTGGACTTGCTGTTGAGGCAGTAGGAAATTTGTTCATCCCCTTGCCGCCAGACAAAGAACAACAAACAATCGCAGCCTTCCTCGACCGCGAAACGGCAAAGATTGATGAACTGGTGGCAGAGCAGCGGCGGTTGGTGGAACTGCTGAAAGAAAAACGCCAAGCCGTCATCTCCCACGCCGTTCCGGCATAGCGTGGCTCGGCGAAGTGCCAGCGCATTGGGGTATCGGTCAAAGCCGCAGACTTTTCGCGCTTCGCAATGAAAGTGCACAAGAATCAGACAGGCAACTCACAGCGTCTCAGGAGCATGGCGTCATTTATCAGGAAGATTTTATTCGATTGGAGGGGCGAAGGGTCGTTGAGGTAATTAAGGGAGCAGACATCCTGAAACATGTTGAGCCAAACGATTTTGTAATTAGCATGAGAAGCTTTCAAGGTGGCATTGAATGGTGCAATAGCCGAGGTCGCATCAGCTCGGCCTATGTGATGCTCGTTCCATGCGAGCGGATTCATGGGCTTTTCTTTTCGTATTTATTCAAGAGCCAAAGTTATATCCAGGCACTTCAAACCACCTCAAATTTAGTGCGTGACGGACAGGCTCTACGCTATGACAACTTCAGCCAAGTTGACTTGCCACTCATACCTTTAGGTGAGCAAGCTAAAATTGCTGCCCATATTGAAGTCGAACTCACCAAATTCGACACCCTCACCTTGGAGGCCCAGCGTGCCATTGACCTGCTGCAAGAACGCCGCACCGCGCTGATTTCCGCCGCCGTCACCGGAAAAATTGATGTTCGTAAAGTATCAATGTAAATGTGTGTCGCCACCGGAACCATGCAAAATATGGTTAAATGTTATTCATGACCAGAATTTCTGTTAGTCCAGACATGATTCGCTGGGCACGTGACCGTGCCCAGTTGGACGTGTTTGCACTAGAGGGTCGCTTTCCAAAGCTGGAAGCATGGGAAATAGGTGAAATTCAGCCCACACTTAAGCAATTAGAGGATTATGCTCGGGCTACCCATGCGCCAATTGGATACTTCTTTCTGTCCGAGCCTCCGGTGGAGCCTATGCCGATACCCGACTTTCGCACCGTAGCAGACAGGATAATTACACGTCCAAGTCCCAACCTACTGGATACCGTTTATGCTTGTCAGGAGCGGCAATCTTGGTATCGTGATTTTGCATTGATGAGCGGTGAAGAACCTTTGTCGTACATAGGTACGATGAATATTGGCATTTCTCCTGTGCAAGCAGCAGAGCAGATTCGGGGTGAATTAAGCTTTGATGTGGATGCGAGACGCGATTGCCGTACTTGGACGGAAGCTTTGCGAATGTTCATCGAGCAGGCGGAACGAATTGGTGTAATGGTGATGACCAGTGGCGTCGTTCTCAACAACAACTATCGGCACCTTGATCCACAAGAATTTCGAGGTTTTGCTTTAGCAGATGGGTATGCACCTTTGGTGTTTGTCAACGGCGCGGACAGCAAAGCAGCTCAGATGTTTACGCTTGCCCATGAGTTGGCACATCTTTGGCTGGGTCAATCTGCACTTTCTGATGTCAGTGCAGGGGATGTTGCTGATAATGCGACCGAAGTCTGGTGCAATCAGGTGGCGGCAGAACTCCTAGTTCCGATGAATATATTTTCGTCTGAGTTAATCGCTGACGAGCCAGTACAGGAAACAATTTCTCGACTTGCTCGTCGATTCAAGGTTAGTACGCTAGTGATTTTACGAAGATTAGCAGATGCTGGACAACTAAGTCGTAGCGGGTTTTTTAATGCCTATAGTGCTGAACTGGAACATCTGCGGAGTCTTGACGCTGGCGGTTCTGGAGGCGGGAATTTTTATCGTACGACAGCGGCTCGTGTCAGTAAGCGATTTGCACGTGCACTTGTAGAAAGCACATTGGAGGGGCGAACTCTCTATCGGGATGCTTTTCGCATGCTTGGAATTGCCAAGACCAGTACATTTAATGAGTTCGGGCGTTCCCTGAACTTCCCCATCTGATGTCTTACTTACTTGATGCCAATATTTTCATTCAGGCTAAGAACCTGCAATATGGTTTCGACTTTTGCCCCGCTTTTTGGAATTGGCTTGAGCAGAAAAATGAATCAGGCGTAGTTTGTAGTATTCAACAGGTGGGAGATGAGTTACAGGCAGGTGGTGATGAATTAGCGGACTGGGCAGCTACACGTGGTGCGGCATTTTTCTTGCCGCCGGATGAGTTGGTGTTACCATTGCTGTCCCGTGTCAGCTCTTGGGCTACAGGGCAAAATTATGAGCCTGCTGCGATAAATACTTTTCTTCAGGTAGCTGACTATTGGCTGGTGGCGTACGCACTTGCCCATGGACATACGGTCGTAACACATGAAGTGCCTGCAAATTCAACTCGCAGAATAAAAATTCCGAATGCTTGTGTAGACTTGGGTGTTCGGTTTATGACCCCATACCAAATGCTGCGCCACGAACGTGCTATGTTCGTTCTTAATCCGGCAATTGCCGAATAAAAATGAGCCTCCATAAAGAAATCAGCTTCGAGTCCGAGATTTGCCAGCACTTAGCCTCTCACGGCTGGATGTATAGCGAGGGCGATGCGGCAAACTACGACCGCGCACGGGCGCTGTTCCCGGCGGATGTGCTGGCTTGGGTGCAGGCTACACAGCCACAAGCCTGGGAAACCCTGACCAAGAACCACGGCGCGCAGGCCGGTGAAACGTTGCTGAACCGCTTGCGCGACCAGCTCGACCAGCGCGGCACGCTGGACGTATTGCGCCACGGCATCGAAATACTGGGTCTCAAGGCTCCGCTGAAGCTGGCTGAATTCAAACCGGCACTCGCTATCAATCCTGACATCCTCGCCCGTCATGCCGCCAACCGGTTGCGCGTGGTGCGGCAGTTGCGCTATTCGCTGAACAACGAGAACAGTCTTGACCTCGGGCTGTTCCTCAACGGCCTACCGGTCGCCACAGCAGAACTGAAGACAGATTTCACTCAGAGCATCAATGATGCGATTGACCAGTATCGCTTTGACCGTAATCCCAAGCCCAAGGGCCAAACCGCTGAACCGCTGCTGTCCTTCCCTAACGGGGCGCTGGTGCATTTTGCGGTGAGCAACAGCGAAGTCCATATGGTGACCAGGCTGGCAGGACCGGCCACAGTGTTCCTGCCCTTTAACCTCGGCAACGACGGCGCGGCAGGCAACCCGACCAACCCGCAAGGCGGTCATCGCACGGCATACCTGTGGGAACAAGTCTGGGCGCGTGAGAGTTGGCTGGAGATACTGGGGCGCTACCTCATCGGTCAACGCGACAAGAAGAAGCAGATCAAAGCGGTCATCTTCCCTCGCTACCATCAGCTCGACGTGACGCGCAAAATTCAGACGGCTGTGCTCCACGATGGGCCGGGCGGTAAGTATCTCGTCCAGCATTCAGCGGGCTCGGGCAAGACAAACTCCATCGCGTGGACGGCACACTTTCTTGCCGAGCTGCACGATGCTCAACACAACAAGGTGTTCGATACCGTGCTGGTGGTTTCCGACCGAAACGTCATCGACGCGCAGCTACAGGAAGCGTTGTTCGATTTTCAGCGCACCAGCGGTGTGGTTGCTACCATCAACAACCAGGACGGCAGCAAGAGCGGCAAGCTGGCTGAAGCGCTTTCAGGTGATAAGAAGATCGTGGTCTGCACCATCCAGACATTCCCCTTTGCACTGGAAGCCGTGCGTGAACTGTCCGCCACACAGGACAAACGCTTTGCTGTGATTGCCGATGAAGCTCACAGCTCGCAGACCGGTGAGGCAGCGGCCAAACTCAAGGCACTATTAAGCCCCGAGGAACTGGCAGAGTTTAACGATGGTGGCGAAGTCAGCAGCGAGGACATCCTTGCCGCGCAAATGGCCACACGGGCCGACGATAGCGGCATCACATTCGTCGCGTTCACCGCGACTCCGAAGAACAAGACTATGGAGATTTTTGGCACGCGCCCTGATCCCTCCCGCAAACTGGCACCGGACAATATTCCTCACCCGTTCCATGTGTATTCCATGCGCCAGGCCATCGAGGAGAAATTCATCCTCGACGTCCTGAAAAACTACACGCCCTATAAGCTGGCCTTCAAGCTGGCCCACGAAGGCAAAGAAGTCTCCGACAAGGAAGTCGAGCGCAGCGCGGCGCTAAAGCGGATCATGGGCTGGGTCAAACTCCATCCTTACAATATCGCGCAGAAGATAGAAATCGTGGTGGAACATTTCCGCCAGTATGTTTCTCCGCTGCTTAACGGGCAGGCCAAGGCGATGGTGGTGGTCAGCAGTCGGCTTGAAGCTGTGCGCTGGCAACTGGCTATCGAAAAATACATCAAGGAGCACGGCTACAAGATCGGCACGCTGGTCGCCTTCTCCGGCGAAGTGAACGACAAGGAATCTGGCCCGGAGGGTTTTACCGAGAACAGCCCGGCATTGAATCCTAACCTGAAAGGTCGCGACATCCGCGAAGCCTTCAAGGGCGACGAGTATCAGATCCTGTTGGTGGCGAACAAATTTCAGACTGGCTTCGATCAGCCGCTGCTGTGCGGCATGTATGTGGACAAGCGTCTGGCAGGTATTCAGGCCGTACAAACCCTCTCGCGCCTGAACCGTGCCTACCCCGGCAAGGACACGACCTATGTGCTGGATTTTGTGAACAAGCCTGAGGAAGTGCTGGCAGCCTTCAAGACCTATCACACCACGGCGGAGCTTTCGGCAACCACGGACCCGCATCTGGTTCTCAATCTGCGTGCCAAGCTGGATGCATCAGGACATTATGACGACTCCGAGGTGGATCGCGTGGTAGCTGTGGAGTTAAACCCGCATGCCAAACAGAGCGAACTGATCGCCGCGCTGGAACCGGTGCTGGATCGTCTACTAAAGCGCTACAAGGCCGCTCAAGTCGCGCTGAAAGCCGCTCTGATCAAAGAGGATAAGTCAGCAATCAAGGAAGCCCAGGACGAGCTGAACGCGCTGATACTGTTCAAGGCAGACATAGGGACATTCATCCGGCTGTATATCTTCCTTTCGCAAATCTTCGACTACGGCAACACCGCCATCGAGAAGCGCGCGATCTTCTACAAGCGCCTGCTGCCGCTGCTGGAGTTTGGCCGTGAGCGCGAGGGAATCGACCTCTCAAAAGTTGTGCTGACGCATCATGACCTGAAAAACAAAGGCACTCAGCCCATGCCGTTGGGTATAGGTAAAAAGCCCCTGATTGACCCTATCACAGGATCCGGTAGCGGCAGTGTGCAGGAGAAAGAAAAAGCCTGGCTGAACGAAATCATCCAAAAAGTGAACGACCTCTTTGACGGCGAACTTACCGACCAAGACAAGCTGGTCTACGTAAACAACGTCATCAAGGGAAAACTGCTGGAGTCGGCAACGTTGATGCAGCAAGCCGCCAACAACACCAAAGAGCAATTCGCTAATTCCCCAGACCTGAAAAACGAACTGATGAATGCCATCATGGGCGCGCTGGACGCGCACACGCTGATGAGCACACAGGCGTTGAACTCCAAGTTCATACAGGGCGGGATGAAAGACATCCTGCTGAATAACGCCGGGCTTTACGAATCATTGCGCGCGCAGGCGGCAGCGTAAGTTCATAGGAAGCATGTCTGCCCATGCCCTACCCGCCAACCTAGGCTGATTACTGGCCTGGAGGTGGGCGTTGGAACTTGAATAAGGCGTTGCCGATTGACTGCACATAGCCAGCTTCGGAGAAACTGAACGTCTCTTACGTTGTGGACGCCGAACACATTAACAATTCAACCGTGAGCTAGATACGCGCAAGAGGCTGATTCCAACCTCATGTGGCATGTTTCTTCATAAGCGTCGCTACGTAAGTTCGAGGGAATCGGAATCATTCGTAATGTGATGATACCTGTAGAATACGAAAATTAGCTGACTGCTGTCTGATGCGCTGAACAACTGTATAAGCAAAAACTATCGGGTATCGAAGTATAAACCGTGGTAACTAACGTGGTAACTATAAAAAATTAAAC
>JBAZCE010000129.1:5616-7063 GCA_041671105.1 Gallionella sp. | reverse complement strand
CGCAAGGCCGTGGTAACAGCAGCCGTGTCTTATTTTCAGGCCTAACGATGCGATTTTAGCATCACTGACATACACGCCCGGCGCATCCACCCGCCCTTTTGCTGCGACACCGTATTCGCCGAGCAGATCCACCACGGCCTGTTCCATCAGGGTGACCAGTTCGCGTACATTGATTTTCCAGCGGCGCAGATCGAGCAGCAGGTAAGCTACGATCTGACCCGGTCCGTGATAGGTGATCTGTCCGCCCCGATCGATCTTCACGACAGGGATGTCGGAAGGGAATAGCAGATGCTCGGGCAGGCCTGCCAGCCCCTGAGTGTAAGTGGGCGGGTGTTGCACCAGCCAGATTTCGTCGCGCGTATCGGCTGTGCGCTCTGCGGTGAATTTCTTCATCGCCTCCCAGGTCGGCTGATAGTCGACCATACCCAGGGTGTGAAGAACAGGATGCAATATCGAGGATCGAGGATCGGGGATCGAGGACTGAGGATTGAGGGACGCGTGCAGTATTAGCTCACCGCTTACCGTTTCTTGTTCATCATTCTCCGCGCTTTGGACTTCATGCGTCGCCACTCGCTCCTCGCTCCTCATTCCTTGTTTCTCACAAGACCATCTTGACCAGCGGGTGGTCGCACAAGTCCTGATAAACCGCGTCGAGCTGTTTGCGCGAGGTGGCGCGTATCGTGCAGGTCAGGCTGATGTATTTCGCGGTTTTGCTGGCGCGCATCTCCATACTGGCGGCGATAAAATCCGGGTCGTGCCGGGTGACGACTTCCAGCACGCATTGTGCGAAGTCGGGGTGTTGCTGACCGAAAATCTTGAGCGGGAAATCGCTGGGGTATTCGACCAGACTCTCGGATTCGGGAATTACAGGCATTTGGCTATTCATTTTGCACGCATCACATCTCGTTTAAATTCTTGATAATACTCATATATTTTGTCGAACATCGGTCCGGGAAGTCCCGATCCTACCGCTTTGCCATCCAGCTGAGTGATCGCTAAAACCTCTTTGGTGCTTGATGTGAGCAATAGTTCATCGGCATCGAATATTTCGGCAACGGCAATTTTGCGTACCTGATGCGCAATGCCATGTATTTCTGCGAGTTCCAGCACTACGTCATAGGTGATTCCCGGCAGCATCAGGTGATCTTTGGGCGGCGCCAGCAGTGTGCCGTTTTTGACCACAAAAATGTTGCTCGCTGCGCCTTCGGTCATGAATTCGTCATCGCGAATCAAAATGGTCTCGGCGCAGCCCGCATCCACCGCCATCTGGCGCAACAGCACGTTGGGCAGCAGCGAGATGGCCTTGATGTCGCAGCGCAGCCAGCGGTTATCCTGTGCGGTGACAGCGCCCACGCCGCTGGCGAGCAATTCGGCAGGGGGCGGGAGCAGGGGGCTGCTCATCGCGAATACGGTGGGTGGCACCGGCGGATTGGGAAAGGCGTGATCG
>JBAZCE010000129.1:0-5606 GCA_041671105.1 Gallionella sp. | reverse complement strand
CGCGCGTGATGTGCAGGTACAGATACTGGTCGATGCCTTCGTTGCGCTCTATCAGCCCTTCGACGATCCTGGTCCATCCGGCGATATCGTGCGGGTTGGCAAGCCTTATGCCGTCCAGGCTGTGTTGCAGGCGCTGCAAGTGCTCTTCGAGGCGGAAAGCCCGGCGCGAATACACAGGGATGACTTCGTAAACACCGTCGCCGAAGATGAAGCCGCGATCCAGTACGGAGATGGTCGCCTGTTCTATCGGCATGTACTGCCCGTTCAGATAGATGGTCATAAGGCCTCCTTGTTTACAGCGGGTTGTATTTCTGCACCAGCAGTCGCATGCTGTCCCAGCCGCGTGAAAATACGTTGGCAAGCGTTATGCTCTCCAGCGCGATCAACGGGAATTCGGCGTAGGGTTTGCCGCCCAGCGAAAGTTTGAGTATGCCCAGTTGTTCGCCCTGTGTGATCGGCGCTAATATCGGCTGACGGGTTTCTATATTGGCTTTGAGCTGTGCAAACTGCCCTTTGGGTATGGTCAGGAACAGATCCTGTTTGAAGCCCAGTGCGAGGTGGCTTTCAGTGCCTTTCCAGACGCGCATCCGGGCGACCTGCTGGTTGCTCTGGTAGAGGCGTACCGCATCGAAAGACTGGAAGCCGTAGTTTAATATTTTCTGGCTTTCTGAGGCGCGCAGGCTGTCTGAATCGGCACCCAGCACCACCGAGATCAGACGGCGCTTGTCGCGTTTGGCAGAACCTACCAGGCAGAATCCGGCGGTTTCGGTGTGCCCGGTTTTTAATCCGTCTGCATAGGGGTCCAGCCATAGCAGGCGGTTGCGGTTTGCCTGCGTGACATTGTTGAAGGTGTAGTCATGCAGGCCGAACAGCGGATAGTGTTCGGGATAGTCGCGGATCAGCGCCGCTGCCAGTATCGCGATGTCGAAAGCGCTGCTGTAATGCTGTGCATCGGGCATGCCGACCGGATTGGAAAAGTGAGTGTTTTTCATCCCCAGACGTACGGCTTCCTTGTTCATCAGCTCGACAAAGGCAGCTTCCGAGCCCGCGACATTGACTGCAAGGGTGTTCGCCGCATCATTGCCAGATTGCACGATCAGGCCGTGCAGTAGCTCGTCGACGGTAACGGATTGCCCCGGTTTGAGCAGCATGCGCGATTCGCCGCCGCTATTGCGCGTTGCATCAACCGGCACGGTGAGGCTTTGATCGAGCTTGAGCGTACCTGCCTTGATGGCGGAAAAAGTAAGGTAGGCCGTCATCAGCTTGGTCAGTGATGCGGGTTCCATGCGCGCATTGCCGTTCTGATTGAGTAGCACCTGATTGCTGGCGAAGTCGTACAGCAGATAGGACTTCGAGGTCAGTTCCGGTGGCTCCGGCAGTTGCACGGGTAGTGCAAGGCTCGCTGCTGATAGCAGCAGGCTGAAAAGGCAGAGTATGATTTTCATGATGGTGTGAGTGTTGGCGGTAGCCGATTATAGTCTTTGCGCAGGCCATAGGCGATAGCCGTAACGTCGCAATGGCTGCGAACGATTTTCTTGTGAAATGCATGGCTGTTGTTTCGTCTCAGGCTGGCGCAGATGCGCAGCATGCGGGATGACTGCGTTGTAAGCTTCGTGTCAGTCCAGGCTGGTATAAAGTCTGAATGTGAATCATGCAGGGTGAGACGATGATTGAAGTGGCAGTTTCAGAGGATGGTTTCGATTGTTGCAATAAACGGGGTTTGCGCGATCGCCTGAATCTTATTGCGGCAGCAGAAGCGCATGTGGCCTGGAAGATACGCCTCGGAAATTACATTTGGGGCGAAGCGCTTTTGGATGCGGTGTTTCCTGAGCAAGTCTGCCCATTGGGAAATTTGATTAACGGTGCGGCGTTTTCTGCTTTTCGCGAAAGAGATGAATACCGGAGTTTAAGCGATGCGCATCAGAAATTTCATCAGCTGGCGTCGGTGGTGGTCGAAAAACGGAAGGCGGACGACAAGGCCGGTGCTGCGGCGATGTTTGAAAATGAATATAGTCTGGCGTTGCGCGACATCCTCCAGTCATTGAGCAAAATCAACCGATTGCTGACCGAGTAAAAAGCAGGATGTATGCCGCAAGGGCATTCCCACGAAACAACGGAGCTAAACCCGCAGGGGGCTTCCCACAAAACATAGTCGCGCTATGCGCTCGTTGTTTTTGAATGAAAGCTCCTGTTCCTGATCAATGATGACTTAGGCGCGCTTTTTGCCTTAGTCCAGAATTGAGTAGTTTTATCAATGAAGGGGCTGCACCCCAAGTTGTTGCGTGAATTCTCACCACTCACCACTTCCCGCTCACCACTAAAAGACATCGGCTATTTGCGCTGCCTGTATGGCGAGTTCATTGATGCTGTCGCGCAGTTCCTCCGCCTTCTCCGGATTTATGCCCAACTCCTGCCATTCAGCATCGGAGATCTCTGTTCCGCAATATTCGGTGATGCCAAAATTGGGTAACAATTTTTCAGACACATTGAGCAGTCGCACCAGAGGATGGCCTGCGGACATGTCGTCGATATAAGGAATGTGGTGGTTAGCCAGCACGGTGATGATCTCCTCGGGCAGATTCCATTGCCGCGCCAGTTGTGCACCGATATAACAGTGGGACACGCCCAGAATCTGCATCTCGATATCCACTACCGGACGCTTGGGTTGCAGGCGGAGTTGGTGGTGCAGATCGTTGCTTGCAACAGCGTCGATGTGCTGGATGGCCATATAACCGATGTCGTGCAGCAGGCCGGCCAGATAGATGTGATCCTGCGGCGGCCGGATGGCGGCCGGCATTTCCAGGGACAGCGTGTGCATCGCGATGGCGATGGTCAGGCTGTGCAGCCATAAATCCTGCGGTGCAAAATTCTGCGGACCGGGAGGCTGGGTGAAATTGGACATTGCGGCAATGCCGAGCGATACGGATTTAACGCGGGTGAGTCCCAGCCGCAAAGCGGCATCGGTTATGTTGCTGACCTTGACTGACATGCTCATCACGGGTGAATTGGCCAGGCTGATCAGTTTTGCCGAGATTTGCGGATCCTGTCCGATCAGGTTCAGCAGCTGGATCTCACCTTCATCCGTATCCAGCCTGAGCGACATCAGTTTTAAGGCGATGGCCGGCATGGCGGGCAGGGAATCGATGTTGGCTATGGCTTGGGTGAGCCTGGTGCGTTCGGTGGTCATGGTCATGTCTCGTCTGGTGCAAAGCTGCAAGTTGTGAATATACGAGAGATTCGACGATTGTGCGAGTGTATTAGTTGGTTGAATGAAATTTGTGTTACTTGCCGGGGGGCGGCTTGTTCAGTTTGCGTTGCAGGGTGCGGCGATGCATGTTGAGCGCACGGGCGGTGGCCGAGATATTCTGGTCGTTTTCGTGCAGTACGCGCTGGATATGCGCCCATTCCAGATTTTCGATCTTTGCCGGCTGTACGCTGAACGCAACATTGCCATCGGCCTTGTGATTAAAGGCGGCAACGATTTCATCGGCGTTGGCAGGCTTTGCCAGGTATTGCGTCGCGCCCAGTTTGATCGCTTCGACGGCGGTGTTAATGCTGGCATAGCCGGTTAACACGACGATCCGGGTGTTCGGGTCGAGTTCGTGCAAAACCTTGACCAGAACCAGTCCGGAGGCGCCGCTCATTTTCAGATCCACAACCGCAAATTCAGGCGGATTATCCTCGGCCAGCGGTATGGCCTGCTCCACGCTGTGCGCCGTATTGACAAAAAAACCGCGCTTTGCAAGGGCTGCGCTGAGTACCCGGCAGAAGGTCGGGTCGTCATCCACCAACAGCAGGGTCGCAGATTCCTCATGTTTCATGTCTCCTCCCCCCTGCAGGGGGAGGGTGGGGGTAGACCCCTTTTGTTTTAATGACGAGTCTGGCTTCATGAGGCAGTTTGTGAAATGGGCAAGGTGAGTTCGGTGGTCGCGCCCCCTTCTTCCCGGTTGATCAGGCGCACCGTGCCTCTCATCCGCTCTATCGTGGCGTTGGCGAGGAACAGACCGATTCCCCGTCCTTCCGTCTTGGTAGTGAAGAAGGCGGAACCGGCTTTTTGGGCGACTTCCTGACTTAAGCCCGCACCGTAATCGCGTATCTCAATTACGAAATTCGAGCCGTTTTGACGTGAGATGATTTCGATCATCTGCGGGCTGGCGTCAGCCGCGTTGTTGAGCAGGTTCATCAAGGCGGCTCTCAGGGTGACATCCACGCTGATCAGCGGTGCAGGAGTTTTCGTGTTTGCTGTGTACTTGTAATGTGCGGTGGGGCGCAGCAACTGCCATTCATCCAGCACTTCCGAGATTAACTCATCCGCAGATTGCAGCGTGACGCTCCCGCTGTCCTGCGCGTTCAACATCATCTTGTCGAGGATGCGACGGCAGCCGCGTACTTGTTCGTCCAGCAGCGTCAGGCTGTCACGCAGCTGTTCGTCATCCGTATCGTGTTTTAGTTCGCCGATTACCACCGCCATCGTGGACAGCGGCGTGCCCAGTTCATGTGCTGCACCGGCCGCCTGAGTACCTAAAGCGACGATCCGCTCGTTGCGTAATATTTCCTCGCGTACCTGTACCAGCATCACATCCCGGCTACGCACGGCCTCGGCCATTTTTACCACGAAATACGCAACGACCACTGCGCTGATCACAAATCCCAGCCACATGCCCATGACATGCGTGCTGAACGCGTTGTCCATATCCTGGTGATTATGCGGCAGCGGGATGCGATAGACCATCAGGAAGCTGTAGCATGCGGTGGTGAGCGCGGCCATGCCCCAGGTGTAACGGGCGGGCAGCGTGGCGGCGGCGATGACCAGCGGCAGCAGATATATCGATACAAACGGGTTGGTCGAGCCGCCCGCGAAATACAGCAGGATGCTGAGTGCGAAAACATCGACGCTCAGCTGTCCGAATAGTTCGAGGTAGGCTACCGGTCTGCTGCTTTTAAGGCGCAGCATCGTGAAACCGTCGATCGCGGCAAGCGCTGCGATACAGAGCAGCATCGGCAGCCATTGCAGATCGAGTTCGAGTATCTTCCATACGGCGAGCAGGGTGAGCAGTTGTGCCGCAATCGCCAGTGCGCGCAGGTTGACCAGGCGGCGCAACTGAATATGACCGGGAAGGCTGGAAAATATGTTCATGTCTGAGATTGTAATCGGTGTGCACGGTGGCTGTGTGCGACAAATTGACGCAGCACGCCTGAAATTCGCAACGGGTATAATTCGCACCTTTCAATTGAACGGATATAAGTCATGATCAAACTGTGTGCGCTGTTGGCTGCGATGTTGCTGAGTTCATCTGTTTATGCGGGCGATATTCAGGTTGAAGGTGCCTGGTCGCGCGCCACCGCGATGGGGCAGGATACCGCGATGGTGGATTTGACGATCACCAGCGCAAAGGACGCAAAGCTTACCGGGTTTTCCAGTCCTGCCTGCAAGACGCCGCAAATGCACAGCATGACGCACGACAACGGCATGATGAAAATGCGCGAAGTGCCGTCTGTCGATCTGCCTGCCGGTCGTCGCATTTCACTGAATGAGAGCGGTTATCACCTGACGCTGATCGGCCTGAATGCGCCGTTGACTGCAGGGGAGAGCGTGCAGTTGACGC
>JBAZCE010000128.1:0-7070 GCA_041671105.1 Gallionella sp. | reverse complement strand
TGTTGATCGGCGTGCGGATTTCATGGCTCATGTTTGCGATAAATTCATCCTTGGTGCGGCTGGCCGCCTCAAGCGCCTTCTCGCGATCGCGTTTTTCGGTGATATCAACAGATATTCCGATGATGCCAGTGATGCGGCCTGTGTCGTCACGCAATTTGACCTTGGTTATTTCCACCAGATGCTGCTTGCCATCAACAAGGTTCAGCATTTCCTGTGACAGATGCGGCGCATCCTGTTCAAGACACTCGCGATCCGATTTCAGGCAGCCGGCAGCAACTTCCGGCTCCATAACTTCCGCAAGGTGCAACGCGGAGAGAAACTTGCTTTCGGGTATGCCGACGGCATTGCAAAAAGTCTTGTTGAGAAAGTGATATCGCCCGTCCACACCGACCAGCCAGATTCCGATGGGCGCATTGTCAAGGATGGCCTGCAGCCTCGTCTCGCTTATGCGCAAACGCGTTTGCGCAGATTCCAGTTCGCAGTTCATATTCTCAAGCGTGAACGCGTTGCGTGCCAGGTTAAACAACCAGAACAGCGATACGGCTACAAACAGACCGGCAAAGCCTGATATGCTCAGCACACGCCACTGAGTCCACCAGGGAGCGCGGCGCTCCAGCAACGCCAGCCGCCAATCTCCCGCAGGATCATCCCACTCCAATGAAAGCCCGCGCACGGCATAACGCATACCGTCAATACTGACTTCCGACGTATTAAACGCCAATGGCAAAGGTGCTGCCTGATCAATCATTTTGCCAAATTGCCGGGTACGCTGAATATCGGCAATCTGACTGGCGCCCATTTCGCTGGTCGTACGGAACAGCCAATCTTCCCGGCTGGAAGCGAACACCACACCCTGCGGTGACAGCAATACAGCGATGCCCCCGGCCCAGCTTTTAAGAAGCTGGTTCAACTTGCCATATCCGATTTTGATCACGACCGTACCGATCGGTGTCGAGGTGTTACTCATTGCAGCTCGCAAGGGTGCAGCGAGATAAATGCCAGGTTTACCACTTTCGCTGTCAACGCCAGGATACACATTGGGCGTCCCCTGCATGGACAATTTCACATAGGGCTGAAAAGACAGATCGCGTCCACTGCCTTGTGCATTGTCATTGCTGCTGTATGCGACGATTACACCTTGTTTATTTACCAGAAAAGCAGCCTCGGCAATAAACTGCGTGCGCAACAAATTCAGTGCAGACAGGACTGCAGGCGCGTCAGGCGGCAACTTCCCCAAAGCCAATTGCTTGGCTTCCTGATTCTCCAGTCCGAATAAGATCGCAGCGCCCATCGCATGACTGTTGATGGTGCCGCCTTCCAGTGTGGATGTGTAAGCCCCGAGTGACCGGGCTAACGGCAAATCAAGATCCCGTTCGTTGTGCAGGTTAAGCTGCCAGGCCACAACAAACATGACCAGCAGAACCAGCAACGCGGAGATCGCCATATAGACGCGTGGAGAGCGAACAAGTCGGCGCAGAAAATTCACGGAACTACCCGCCAGCCTGGTTTGGCGATATTAAACATATGATGATCTCCTGCATCCTCAATCAGTCGGATACTAAAATTCAAAGCATATTAGAATGTTCTGTCATAAGCGAAACTCAGCAAACGCGAACTGCCGTAAAGCGGGGCAAAACCCGGATCGCTATGATCACTCGTATCGTCGTACTGCAACTTTAAATCGCTACTCGTCGTCAGATCGTACCTCAGACTCAACGTGATGGTCTGTTGACTATTCGCTGTGCTCGCGGGCGCGCCGGGCAGAACGCCGCTCGTTGCGACCGCCCCCCGGTAATGCCCCCAGGTCGCCATCGGCAGCCACTTGTCATAACGGTAGCCGACAGACACAATTTGAGCGTAGTCCTTGTAGGTCAAACCGGGGTGGTTGATATAGATAAACTCGTTAAACAGCAGCCAGTTCCGGTAATCCGCTTTCAGGGTCAAACCGTATATCTGCTGTTTCGCGATTGGAGCCACCCCAGTTGGCGGATCATAGGTCAACGTCGTGTAGTTCCACGCGCCGCTGATATTGTTATCCTGAGTGTTGGATTGTATGTATACGGCACGTGTTTCGAACCAGTCTTTCGACAACATCAGGTCGCCGCCGACAATATTGGTCCAATTCACGTTGGTAACGCTTTGACGCCCGTTACCATAGACTTTCCAGTAACCGCTGTTTTTTCTGTGTTCGTTGCCGGCAAGGACATTGACATTGGCCGACCAGTCGCCGAATCGATCCTCATATGACATGCTGATACCGTTATAGTTAACAGCCTGCCAACCATACAGCCACGTTGGCAAGTGAGTCCAGGGAAGAGTGAATCCCAGGTCCTGTGCATCGGAATAATAAAACATCGGCAAGCGTTTCCGTCCGGCCTGTAAGCTGATTTTTTCATTCAGCTGGTAACCGGCATAAAACCACTCCAGATCCGCACTCCCGTTACTGGCGCCGCGCGATACCGCTTGAGCCGTAATCGAAAACCGCTTGTTATCGAAGGACGCAGTTCCCTGCAACCCCACCTTTGAATCGGGTTTCCATTGCAAACCGCTACCCCCGTCGTAAATTGCAGCCTGAGCATAGTCGGAGACGAAACAGGGACAATTGTAGCCACCCACATTGCCACTCTTACCGCCCAACATCTTGCCCGCGCCCAGTGTCATGAAACCCGATCCTGAATATTCAGGGCCATATCCTTCGTCCGCATGGCTGTCTGTCGTTGCAAGCGCAAGTATCAGCAACATGGATTTCAGAAAAATATTATTCACAAATTCCCTCCAAAAAGTCCTTTACCATGACAGGTTGAGCAATCGGCATCATTGCGCGACAAACACGACCTTGACGCTGCTGTCGAGTGAGGATCGATCAATATAACCAATCGCACCGGGGGTTGAATTGACAATTTTTTTGATATCGTCGCTGTCGGCACCTTCGCGCGGCGGCGTCCCCCTGCCGGTAAAATACAGTTTCGCCCAGTTCACCTTGACTTGAGCGACTGACTTGTTAGCCACCTTGAAATAGAACTCTTCGCGTAGCGAATTAAATTCAGGCTGATCAACAGGGGTCGCATTAATGCCATTCGGAAGTGACTTAACCTTGCCTAAAAACACATCGCAGACCTGATTTTTATTCATGGAAATTGACGGACTACCGGCACCGGTCACAACCAATACTTCAGCAAATAAGCTGTGCGAAAACAGCAACACCACAAGGGCAATGCAATGAAATGCGTGCTGTTTATTGAATATAGCCATTGTTTACATCTTTAAGTTTAACCGCTGTTGTAATCGGCTCTATAAAGTGGACGTTCTTATGACGCCTCCTGGCACAGGTCAGGACAAACACACCCCGACACCATCCCGCAGGATCAATTTCAAGCCCGTGTTACAGCGCTTAAGTTGAGCCGGATTCAAGAATAACACAGGGGCGAACCTCTGTTTATGGCGCTAAGTTATTAATTCACCATCACAAACTGCCTGATGCAAAAACTGTCAAAAAATTGGTTTGGCCGTGAGCGGCTGTTTGCCGCCTGTCACCTTCAAGCTCCGGCGCGTCATTGATTGATCTGTCTACAATGCCGTTTGCGCCGGCTGGTACAAACAATACCGCGACTTACCCGACTCCTTGGCTTGATACATTGCTGCGTCAGCATGTTTGACCAGGGTCGTCTCATCGACATCATCCAACGGATATACCGTCACACCGATGCTGGCGGTGACCTGCACACGGGTGTTTTCCAGAGCGATTGGCAAAGCGATTTCGACAAGCGTTCTGTCGAGGAACAAGCTGTAGTCATCCGCAGACTTCATCTCGCCCAGGATCAGCACGAATTCATCTCCGCCAACACGGGCGACAGTGTCGCTATCGCGAACCACATTGACGAGACGCTGCGCAACTTCTTTCAGCAGCAGGTCGCCTGCAGCGTGTCCCAATCTGTCATTTACCTGCTTGAATCCATCCAGATCGAGAAAGCATACGGCGACAAATTCATGCGTTCGCCTGGCGTGAACCAATGCCTGCGCTAGTCTGTCGGCCAGCAACAAGCGATTGGGTAAGCCTGTGAGCACATCGTGATGTGCAATTCGTTCGAGTTTACGCTGCCGTCTGATGAGATGAGTGATATTGGAAAATACGGCAACGTAGTTGCTTTAATCGCCCTGCTCGTCCTTTATAGATGAAAGAGTGAGCCATTCGTGCTCAATCTCGCCGCTGCGATTTCGGCTGGTAAGCTCACCGCTCCAATACTCTCCTTCATTGACCTTCTCCCAAATTGCGGCAGACAGTTGCTCGTCGGCCAATCCACTTTTGAGTTCCTTCAACGATTTGCTAACCGCTTCGCCTGAATTTAATCCGGTTGATTCGTAAAACGAAGGGTTGGCTTCCAGCACGCGACCTTCTGCATCGGTGATGCAAATCGAGTCCAGCGTATTTTCAACCACGTTAGCCGCAAGACGCAGCTTTTCCTGCGTACGCTTCCGCTCGGCAATTTCCCGTGCAAGTTGCATCGTGCGCACCGAAAGTGTGTCGTACATGGTTAAAAGGGTTTCGATCAACACTTTCATCGCGCCGCTCATCTCTTTATCCGCATGCAATTTTGCCTGATCCAGCGGCATGCCCGATTGCACGGCCAACACAACTTTTGCCATGCGCATATCGTCTTCCAGAATATGAAAAGCCAGCCAATGCGTCAGGAATAAAAGCACGCTATCGAAAACATCATCCGAGGGCTTTATACCTGCCTCAGCTTTAAGTTTGAGAACGCTCTCTAAAAAACCGGCATGGGTGCACCTGTGTTTTTCCTCACTTACATCATCAGCGAGAAACTGGTGCCATATCGCCTCTTCAGTTTGGAAGTGATAAACCGCATAGTTCGCCAATTCATCGAACACAGTGTTCAACGTTGGCGCATCCGATTGAAAAGCCAGGTGACTGGCCAACACATTCAACAGACGCACCAGCTGCTGATGCTGCTCATCGATCTGCGGTAAACCGGTTTCAAAATTTTTATTCCAGGGGAATACTTCAACTGAATTCATTAGCATAGCTCCGCATCGACTTGAAGGTTGGCATGATTGAAGCAGGAGTCATATTCTGAGTCTAGGTATGAATCCAATAAAAACCGGGCGAGATGAGAATATATGACAAATTCTCGTCTCCAAACAGAGAATCTTGGCCCCACACATACGACACACTAAAACTGGCTGCCACTATTGACCAAAAATGGCAGGCTACGGGCAATGCACTCCCCCGTGATTCACAGCCGAAAACAGGAAGAATGACTCCCGTATGAAGGGTAGCCGGACACAAGACTGGCAGTTGACTTCTCGTCACCGTTGCATAATTCCCGTCTGTTGCGTAGTATCCATTTCAAGTGCGGTGTCAGGTTTATCAGCCCACATCCTGCACGGTTGCCCATCCCACCCCATCCGTCGCCAAATTCCACCCGGGCGGGGAATTTCTCAAAAAAGTTCACGTTGCAAGCACAATGCAAGATAATCAAAAAATCAATATTTCCGGCAATGCCGATTTGCACGGCGAAGTGGCTCAATTGATGGTCGAGTGCCTGAACCTCGAAGTCACGGCAGATCAAATCACCCCCGACGCCCCATTGTATGGCGATGGCCTGGGGCTGGACTCGATTGATGTGCTGGAAGTCGCGCTGGTGGTATCCAAACGTTACGGCCTGCAACTGCGTACCGACAGCGCGGACAACCAGCACATTTTCAGCTCGCTGCGCAGCCTCTGCGACTATATCGCAGCACACCGAACCCTCTGATGGCAGGCCTGCGCCCTGTTGGCATTGCCGCACTGCTGATCGGCTATTCGCTGCTGGCGCATTACACCAATTCGTCCGCGCACGATCTGGGCGCATTGGTATCCATCGCACCCTTGATCGCCATTGCACTGGCGCTGACATGGAACTCGCCCAGGCGTACCCTCATGCTGAGTGTACTGGCGCCGGCAGGTATCGCGCTGATAGCTGAATGGCCGATGCTGGAACAGCATTTCGGTCTGGTTTACTGGCTGCAGGATGTGACTATGCTGCTCGTCCTGTTCATTACTTTTGCCCGTACCTTGTTCTATGGCCGGCAACCGCTGTGCACCCGCTTCGCAGAGGCGCTGCACCCACCCTTATCAGCGCAGCATGAGATTTACTCACGCAACGTCACGATCGCCTGGAGCGTATTTTTTGCCGTGATGGCGTTAATTTCCACCTTGCTGTTTTTCCTCGCACCGCTGACAACCTGGTCGGTATTTGCCAACTTCCTGACACTGCCTTTGATCGCCGCAATGTTCATTGCCGAATATCGGCTACGCAGATGGATGCTGCCCGAGGTAGAAAACACGCACATCCTCGATGCGCTGCGTGCGTTCAGGAATATCCAGCCGCCGCCACGCAAGTATCAGCGCTAAATCCTTGATCATGCCCACCTTGCCCCTGCTAGCGCACGACGCCCCTGACAGCATCATCGCCTGGCGCAGCGAAGGTGCCGTCACGCGGCAACAGTTTTTAAGCGAAGTCGGCCGGCTTGCCGCCCTGTTTCCGGCGGGCGGGCATCTGCTCAATATGTGCAGTGATCGTTACCGTTTCAGCGTGGGACTGGCTGCGGCCATCGTGGCCGGCAAAGTCAGCCTGCTGCCGTCCACCCACACACCGGAAGTGGTGCGCCAGATCAAGATTTTTGCACCCGATGTATTTTGTCTGACGGACAGCGAGCGGTGCGCGGTGGATCTGCCCCGACTGCACTACCCGGCCATGGATGGCGGCTCGTCTGACACATTATCAATTCCGCAGATCGAAGCAGCGCAGCGCATTGCGGTGGTCTTTACTTCAGGCTCGACCGGCATTCCACAGCCACATCCGAAAACCTGGGGTGCACTGCTGGGCAGCGTACAGGCTGAGGCCGCGCGACTGGCGATCTTGCACAACAGCACCCTGATTGGCACCGTACCGCCGCAACACATGTACGGGTTTGAATCAACGGTACTGATGGCATGGCAGAGCGGCAACGCACTCAGCCATGCGCAGCCGTTTTTCCCGGCCGACATTTGCCAGGCACTGGCGACTGTG
>JBAZCE010000127.1:0-7081 GCA_041671105.1 Gallionella sp. | reverse complement strand
CCTCCCAGCGGTAGAACGGATTCGCTCCGGGCACAACGGATTTTTTATCGTCAAACAGCGGCATCAGTGTTTGTTCCATATGTTGAGTATCGGGGATAGATCACGGCTGGCACCTATCGCAGGTAAATCATAGAGATCGAGCAGGGTACGCAGCACGTTGTAGTGGTTGACGCGCTGATCGCTGATGCCGGGTTTTATCATCGGGCCTGCCAGTATCGTGACGATGTGGTTGCCCTCGGTGCCGTTATCCTCATCCCAGGTCAGAATCAGCAGGCTGTTGTGCCTGAACGCCCACTCGACGTAGGGTTGGACGTGATTTTTCAGCCACTCGTCAGCCGTGCCGAAACTGCCGTCGTGCATGTCGTTATTCTGATTGGGGATGACGAACGAGACGGTCGGCAGCTTTGAAAAATCCTGCGGGAAATCCTCGAAGCGCAGGTTTACGGAGGCGGCCAGTTGCGGCCAGTTTGCCACCGGATTATGCTTGCGCCGATAGGGCCCCCACATGCAGCTGGTATCCCCGACGGATGGCAGCGACTCCGAAAAACTGGCAAAACCAAGACCCTTTGAAATCAGGCTTGATGCCAGATTATCTGTACTGAATTCAAGCGGGCAGGTGTTGCTGGTGATGCCTTGGGTTGAGCCTGAAAACAAGGCCAGATAACTAGGCTGACTGGGGTGCGTCACGCCGTAGGACTTGGTCAGCAACATGCCGCGACGGGCAAGCTGATGGATGTAGGAATCGCTGTTGAGCTTGTCCATGATCTGGTTGTAGCCGCGATTTTCCTCTATCACCACGACGACGTGATCGGGGCGCGGCGCGGCCTGGACTGCCAGGGGCAGGGCAAGAAAGATCAGGGGGAGTAAATGGCGTATCATCGTTGCGGTTTCGTCAGTTCGATCAGTTGTCTGTCTTCGACAAGGATATGGTGTATCAGCCAGTCGCGCATATAGGAGAGTACATCGAATTGCGCAACAAAAGGATTGGCATGCAATTCTTCGTAAAACTCCCTGATTTTTTCTTCAAAGGCGTGGTGTTGATGAAGCTGACGGTCTATCCCCCGGTAAGCGTAGTGGGTCATCATCTGTTCTTCCGCACGGAAGTGAATCTTCGCATAAGCGTCCAGCGACTTAATCAGGCGGGCGACTTCACGTGCGCCGCGTTTATTCACAACCACTTCGAACAGGTCGTTAATCAGATCGAACAGGTAGCGGTGATGCTCGTCGATGACATCGATTCCCACGCTCAGGTTTTCATCCCAGGGTATCCACGCGTTCTTTCGATGCGCAATCGGCGGCAGGGAAAGCACTTGCTTGGGGTCTATGATATCGTCCCGATAAAGCTCGCGGATGCGCAGAATGTCCGGCATCGCCTCATCGAAAGCGTGTACCACGGCAGGATCGAAATGCTTGCCTGATTCGGCCATGACCCAGTTATAGGCTTCTTCGACGGCCCAGGCTTTTTTGTACGGACGCGATGAAGTCAGTGCATCGAATACATCGGCCACCGCACAGATGCGGGCGAGCAGCGGGATCTCTTGTTCTTTCAATCCGAGCGGATAACCGTTGCCGTCCCAGCGTTCGTGATGAGAGCCTGCGATATCACGCGCGGCAACGATCAACTCATCCTTGCCTTTGAGTATGGTGGCACCGATATCGGTGTGCGTCTTCATGATCTCGAACTCTTCCGGCGTCAGCTTGCCGGGTTTTAGCAATACCGCATCGGCGATGCCGATCTTGCCCACGTCGTGCATGGGCGCTGCGATATAGAGTAACTCGCGTTGAGCTGCAGGTAAGTCGAGTGCCTTGGCAATGGCTTGCGCAAAGTTGGTCATGCGCATAATGTGCAGGCCGGTTTCATTGTCGCGATATTCCGAGGCGACCCCCAGGCTGCGGATGACATCGGCGCGTGATTCTTCGAGTTCAAGTTCGCGGATGCTCAGGGTCTCGTTGGTCAAAGCGCGGTAGACCAGGCCGGATAATGCGCGAGCCAGATCATGCATGAATTCGCCGCGTATCCCGTTCAGTTCACAATCGCTGTTCGCAAACAACACGGTATAGCCCAGCCCTTTTCCTTCGCTGTGCAGCGGCAGCAGCAGCATGCGTTGCCGGTCGGGGCTATCCTGTGTGATGCATTGGTCGCTGATAACAGGGGTGGTGAAGGCAGGCGTATCCCAATGCAGGTTGGTGGTCCATGCGGGTTCCATGCCGAATTGTGCGACCTGAAAATAGCGTCCGCGCGGATTGAGCAGGAGGATGGCACCGTGCGGTTCAAGTTGCAGGACAGGGTAGTCCGCCAGTATGGCAAATAAGCGCTGCAGCAAGATATCAAGATCTGACGTGATGCTGCTGGTAATGGTCAACTCGAATACCAGCTTGTTGATGGCCAGCATGCCTTCTTCCTTGTTCATTACAATCCCCCCGTATTCAGCGACTTATCTGATTCGTTATAACTCAAGTTATGTTTATAACTTATTGATTTTTATATTTTTTATGTTGACAATTGCATGGGTCGGTCTGGTATTGGCGCGTCCTGCTTTGCAATGAACAAAAAATCTCCGCCGACTGTCGCTTTCAGAGTGTGCATTATTTTTGGCAGACAGTGCAATAGAAACTCGACCGCTGTCCCTGTTTTATTTGAGTGATCGGGGTGCCGCAGTTGCGACATGGCTGCTCCGCGCGTCCATATACCCAATGTTGCTGCTGGAAGTAGCCGGGATTACCTGACGCATTGACGAAGTCGCGCAGGGTGCTGCCGCCGGCCAGAATCGCGCAGCTTAAGGTCGTTTGTATCGCATCGACCAGTCTTGCGCAGCGAGGCCTGCTGAGTTTTCCGGCGTCAAGCTGCGGGCAGATGGCGGCGCTGTATAGCGCTTCGCTGGCGTAGATATTGCCGACCCCGACCACCACATGGCTGTCCATGATGAACTGCTTGATGCTGACGCTGCGACCTCTCGATGCATGGTAGAGATAGTCGGCGTTGAAGTCGTCCGGATTTAAGGGTTCGGGACCTAAGCTGGCCAATAGCGGATGATGCTTGATATTGCCTTCATGCCAGAGTACGGCGCCAAAGCGGCGCGGGTCGCGCAAGCGCATCAGGCAGCCATTGCTCAACAGCAGGTCGAAATGGTCGTGGCGTTCAGGAGGGGTGTCTGTTGGCAGGATGCGCAGGCTGCCGGACATGCCCAAGTGCAGGATCAGCGTACCGTTGCCGCAATCGAGCAGCAGATATTTTGCGCGGCGAGTGAGCGTGAGGATCGTCTGCCCGACCAGCGGCATGTCTTCCGGAATCGGCCAGCGCAACCGGGCGCAGCGAATGACGACACCTGTGATGGTTGTCCCCTCAACATGAGGTGACAGGCCGCGCCGCGTGGTTTCGACTTCCGGTAGTTCAGGCACGGCGGCGACGCCACCAGATAACCCCGCCAAAGCCTGCCAGCAGCAGCGGCAGGCCGAGCAGGAAACCTGTGCTGATGATGCCAAGCTGCGTTTTGGAAAGCACGATGTTGCTGTCTTTCGCAGCGCGCGGTTGCACGGAGATGAGCTTCTCGTCGTTGGCCAGCCAGTTCACCATGTTTACACCGAGGTCAACGTTGCCGCCGTTGCCGGCAAAACTGTTGGACAGGAATGCGCCGTTGCCCGTCACCACGATGCGCTGCTCGATATCGTTAATGTTGCGTTGCAGAGCCGCTGCGATGACAGCAGGGCCTTTTGTGTCGCGCTGTTTATCAAACGGGTGCGCGGACAAATGGTTTTCGTCCGCAGTATTAGCCGTCTGGCTGATCCAGCCGCGCGTTGCAACTTCAACCAGTGCGTGCCAGCCTGAGCCCTCATTCCAGACAAGCGGACGCGCACCCGGGTAGGCTGTGATCAGGTTGAAATTGCGGGTAACGGGGTGCGGCGGATAGCTTGTGCCCAGCGACCAGGTGGCGGGGGCGTTCATCTCGGCAGCCGCAGGATCGATCACGACGCCTGAGGGTAGTTGAATGTTGAGTGTCTGTGCCAGCCGTTCCAGTCCGTGCAGCGGTTCAGGATCGATCAGCCAGAGCAGATTGCCGCCACGCCCGACATAGCGCAGCAGTTTATCCACTTCGCCCGGCATCAGGTCTACCTGCGGTTGGGAAATCACCAGCACGCGAATGTTGGCGGGCACGTCCTGCGCGATGGATAGATTCAGGCTGTTGATTTTAAATCCGTTTTGTTTCAGCTTTGCACCGAATAACAGGCCGAGATCGTGATTCGCTCGCCCGTCCAGTTTGCGCTCACCGTGTCCGTCCAGATACATCACGGTCTGATCTCTGCTGTGTGCCAGACGCAACAGGGTGCTGGTGAGCGTCTGTTCGTTGATCAGGGTGAGGTGCTCGGAGCGCCCGGCATACTCGATGATCATTTCGCCGTTGAGCTGGATGCGCGCGGCGCGGGTTTTTTCGGGTTCTTTTTCAGGATCGATGAATTCGAGTACCACGTCTGATTTGTAGCGCTGATAAAGCGATATAAATTCCCGTATTATTTTGCGTATGTCGCCCAGGCGTGCATCCTGTAGCGTTGCATAGACGGTGATGTGGACCGGGCCGGCAAGTTTGCCGAGCACCTCCACGCTGGCAGGCTCCAGGCTATTGCTGGCATTGAAGGTGAGGTCGCGTTGCAAGGGATGCAGGTTGATTAAATAGCCAACAGAGATCGAGGTTGCGATGAGCAGCGACACAAACATCAGGTTGCGCAACGAATGGGAGGTGAAAAATTTACGCAGCATGGGTTATCCGTATACGCGGTTATTGTGCAGTCGCTTCATCGTAAGCAACAGAAAGACTGCGGTAAACAGCACGAAGAACGCGGCGTCTGTGCTGTCTAGCAGGCCGGCGTTGAAGTTCTGAAAATGGTTGAGCGGTGAGATCCGGTGCCAGGGTGAATCTGCCGCCGCTGCACTGATGTCGGCCAGCCACAGGCCGACCAGCACGGCAAGTGCGCCGATCGCGGCGATGACGGGCTGGCTGGTGAGTGCGGAAATGTACAAGCCCACCGCGATGTAACTCGATGTCAGCAAGATCAGGCCGATGCAGTTGGCGAGAATCAGTCCGTGATCCAGATGTGTACCCAGCGCCAGTGTGTAGAGCATCAGCGGCAGGGTGGAGATCAGCAGCAGCAGAAAAATCAGCAGGCCTGCAAATTTACCCAGCACGATGTGCCTGCCTGAAAGCGGGGACGAGAGCAGCAGCGCCAGGGTTTGATTGCGCCGCTCCTCTGCGATCAGACGCATCGTGAACATTGGCACCAGCATCATCAGCAACAGCGCCGCGGTGTTGAACAAGGGGGCGGCAACCGTGATGGTCACGCCCGGCGGATTGGCCAGTTGCGCCAGTTGCGGCTGGATTTCCAGAAAGGCTTCGAGTCTTGCCAGAAAAAACCAGGCGAAGATGAATTGCAACACGGCCAGCACAAACCAGGTCGAAGGCATGGAATACAGGCTGCGCAATTCGCGGAATGCGATCAGGCGAATCATGATTGGTCTTTCTTGTCGCCTGTGATTTTCACGAAAATATCCTCCAGTGTGGCGTGCAGCGGGGTGAGCTGCTCCAGTTGCCAGCCACGTTCGGCGGCAGTGGCAAGCAGGATGCTGCCGGGATGATCGTCCGGCGCGTGCAGCACGCGGAACCTTGTCGGGGAGAGTTCCTCGACTGAACTTACGCCGGGAATCAACTGTAATTCGCTTAAGGCGGGCGGATGGCGCAGGCTGATGATGAAACCTGACGCCAGCCCATAATCCTGCATCTGCCGGCTGGAATCGCTATAGATCAGGCATCCTTGTTGCATGATTTCCACGCGGTCGCACACGCTTTCCACTTCATTTAGCAGATGCGTGGACAGAATCACGCTGCTTGCATCTCCCAGTTCGCGGATCAGTGTCCGGATGTCGCGGATCTGCGTGGGATCAAGACCTACGGTGGGTTCGTCCAGCACGATGACGGCGGGGCGATGAATAATCGCCTGAGCGATGCCTGTGCGTTGCTGATAACCTTTCGAGAGCGTCGATATGGTTTTCCGTCTGACCGACTCCAGCCCGCAGCGCTGTATGGCCTCTGTCAGTGCGGCGGCGACTTCATCTGATTTTATGCCACGCAGGCGGGCAGCAAATGTCAGGTAGTCGTTCACGCTCAGCTCACGATATAAAGGCGGGGTCTCCGGCAGATAACCGATATGCGCCTTGGCAAGCGCGGGTTTTTTTCGCAGGTTGATGCCGCAGATTTCAATTTCGCCGCTATCGGGCAGCAGGCAGCCGGTCAGCATTTGCAGCGTGGTGCTCTTGCCCGCGCCGTTGTGACCGAGCAGGCCCAGCACTTCGCCGCGCTTCAAATCCAGCGTAATATCGCGGATGATGAGCTGGTTGCCGAAGCTGCGCGTCAAGTTGCGTGCACTAAGTGTTGTTTCGGGAGTTGCGTTCGACAAAGTAAGTGGTGGCTGTAGTTGTGAATAGCCATGAATATAACCTAATATGTGTGCCCGTACCAAAAGCTGTCTTGCCATGAATAAATTCAATTCTTTAATTGTTGCCGGTTTGCTGCTCACAGGATGTGCGCAACTACCTCGAACGCCCGTGCCTGAGCCGGTTTCTGAGCCGAAACCGGCGGTGCAGGCAGTACCTGCGCCAGCTGAAAAAACCGCCCTGCCCGATGTCGAGTTAAGCCCTGAGCTGCTCTATGAGTTTCTGCTGACCGAGTTTGCGAGTCAGCGAGGTCACAAGGCGCTGGCCGTGGAGGGGAGTGCGGATATTGCACAAAAAACGCGTGATCCTCGTTTGGCTAAACGTGCAGCGCAGCTGGCATTGGAGTCGGGTGACATGAATCGAGCGGTCGATGCCTTTAGATTTTGGCAGGAAACTGATCCGGACGCCGAGATGGCGACACGCATGCTGTCGCAGTTGCTGCTGCGCGGCAGAAGGCTGGATGAAGCGCGCGTGGAATTTGAAAAGGTGCTCAGGGCTGATGTGCCCAACGTGGGCCTGATCTTCATGCAAATCTATCCCATGGTGGCAGCCTATCCTGACAAACCGGCGGTTTTGCATTTGATGCGCGATCTGGCGGAG
>JBAZCE010000126.1:0-7096 GCA_041671105.1 Gallionella sp. | reverse complement strand
AAAGCGTATTCCCTGCCATATCAGCGATGTCCTCATGTAACGGGTAAATCCGGTCGGCGCCGGTGGATAATAAGCCTGCTGGTAAGGCTCTTTATTGGTAACTTTGCCTGACATGTCTTGCTCCTGTAAATTTGAAGGTGAGGATTAATCCGGAATGATCGACCAGCCCGGTTTCATTTTTGCCTGATAGATGAACGCGTGGTGCAGCAGATGCTTCATCCAGTGACCTGCCAGGCCGATTTCGCCGAAGGTCAGATCGATATCGCGGCCGTAATCCGGGTATTTCTCAAAGTCCGGCACGACAGGATAGACGGTCATCGTGGCAGCGGTGCCCTTGAAGAAATCTGCGCCGGTAGACGCCACGCATGCTGCCCCCATTTCGGCCATGGATGCGGTATGCGTCGGTTTGTCTGCGCCGTTCACCATGTCGCTGATACTCTTGGCAACCGCCATCGCCATGGCTGCCGATGGCATGCCGGTTCGGGGGGCGGTCGGATTGATCGGCGTTCCGTTCGCACTTTGCATCGGCTTGCTGATCATATGAGGGGGTGCGAAAGCGATGCCGACCGCGAAGATATTGCGGTAGCCCGGCGTCTGATAAGTCTTCGGCCAATCCTTCGCACTCCACTCCAGATAGGGACGCGGGGTGTAATCCGCATCCACCTTCATGAAACCGTTGGGCGCGAACAGCTGGCTGGTGATGTCTTCGCCTGCCTTGTTGTAGGCCTTCAGCCCGACCCCGGCAAACGGCGGAATCAGCATCGAGAAGTCGAACTCCTGCTCATGGAAGGTACCGTCCAGGGTTTCATAATGAATCTTGCCGGCTTCAACTTTTGTGACGTGAGCGCGCGTAATCCATTCGATGCCGCGTTCGACCATCAGCGACTCGGCGAAGGTCTTGCCGTTGGTAATGTAGCCGCCACGCTTGATATGCACACCACCCATACCAAAGTCGCCCAGCTCGTATTCGTTGCTGAGCCAGACGATGCGCGCCCTGTCGCGAACGCCGGCCTCGCGCAGCACGTGATCCACATTGTAGATATATTCGAACGCGGCGCCCTGACAGGTGCACATACCGTGACCCGTGCCGATCACGATCGTGCGGCGCTCGCCTTTGCGCATCGCATCGATAATCGCCTGGAGCTTCTGATTGGCGTCCTGCGCGTGACTTGCGGTACAGACGGACACCGTATGGCCGTGATCAGGACCCAGTCCTTCGGTCGCACCGAAATTCAGCTTCGGCCCGGTGGCATTGATCAGATAATCGTAGCTGATGTTTTCCGTCACACCCGCCTTGTCGGCATGCGTATATTCCACCGTGACGAACGGGGCCGCACTCGTAGTATCGCCTTCAGGGTTGATCGACAGCGCGCGAGCCTGACGAAACTTCACGCTGGTTTTTTTGTAAACCTCGGCAAGGTCGAAGGTAACCTGTTCCACTTTCATCTGCCCGACACCGACCCAGATATTGGAAGGTATCCAGTTCCATTTTGCATTGGGCGAAACAACGATAATTTCGTGCTGTTTGCCTGTCATCTTGTGCAAGTGTCTGGCCGCAGTATGACCCGCAATGCCGGCGCCTAAAATCACGATTCGTGCCATTTTAATGTCCTGTGAGTTGATTTTTTATTTAATTAACCTGTTGATTGACAGCAGCTTACCCGCCAAAGTCGGTGTTGTCTCTGGCAACTGACTGATGGTGAATTTCCCACCCGTCAAATCCGCCGGTCAGCGAGGTCACACGGGTATAGCCCAGACGCTGCAGGCTAAAGGCGGACAGCACGGATCTACCCCCGGATTTGCAATACAACAGAATTTCGGCATCCTTTTTAGACAGCGCAGGGTGATCGACCGTCTTGAATTCGATCACGCCTCTGGGGATGTTCACCGCCCCTGTCAGGTGGACCGCTTCAAATTCTGCGGGTTCGCGCACATCGATGACAAGACTGCCTGCGTTGATATGCTGAACAGCGGTCGCAATGTCGATTTCGCTCACTTGCATTTTGGCTTCAGCGACGAGTTGTTGCGGGGTCAGATACATAGATTCTCCTGTTATGTGAGTTTGTTTTTTCAGTTATATCGCGTCGTACCGGCGCAGCGATCAGGACAGATAGTTGCGTACGAACAGTGCCCAGCCCGGCAGCAGGATGGGCCAGGCAATCAAGGGGCCCAGCAGCATGCGCAGCCAGCGGTTATTCGGATCAAAGCCAATACCGTGCACGAAGCCTGCCGACATACCCCACATCAGCAGGATAAGCTGAGCGTGACTCATGACCACCCCTTCATGCATCAGGCCGCG
The DNA here is from genome assembly GCA_041671105.1 of Gallionella sp. Lineage (GTDB taxonomy): Bacteria > Pseudomonadota > Gammaproteobacteria > Burkholderiales > Gallionellaceae > Gallionella. The sequence goes on along the minus strand of JBAZCE010000126.1, from coordinate 4,797 downwards.
CGGGTAGACTGTGATCGCCAGCGCAAGACTCGCCGCCAGCCCCAGCAACAAACCCCTTGTCCATCCGTTATCAGCCATGACGGTATCGATTATCAGTGCGAGGCGTCGTCGCGCTTTGCGGCATCCAGGGCACATTCTTTGGCATCGCACATAGTGGCGGCCATTGAAGCCAGCAAGATGGCGAGGGTGACACCCAGAATCCAGGCGAAGTACCACATAATTTTTCTCCTTTAAAAATCAGTACACAGACTTGTCGTTGGCCTTGATGTAGGCAACCGTGACCTTGCCCCGCATCACCTTGTAGGCCCACGAGGTGTAGACAATAATCAATGGCATGAAGATCACCGTCGCACCCAGCATCAGACCCAGCGTCATTTCGGACGATACGCTATCCCATACCGTCAGGCTGGATCCGGGATCGGATGAGGATGGCATCAGAAACGGGAACATGGACACACCCGCCGTGCCGATAATCCCTGCGCAGGTGACAGACGAGGCGATGAATGCACTACCCGGCTTATTGATTCTGGCAAGCAATACGCCCGCGACGATCGAGATGAAGGTCGCAATCGGCACCCATTTCGCCCAGCCGTAAATGCTGTAGTTCTTCATCCATGCGCCGGCTTCCCTGATCACGGTCTTATCCATCGGGTCGGGCAGTGCGTTCGGATTTACATGACTGGTGATCGCATAGCCGTCGATCCCGTTCATGATAAAGAGCCCGGCCAGTGCAAAAGTGGCAAATGTCGCGACACCTGCAATCAGGCTTGCTGTGCGCACCCTGCGGTAGATATCGCCCTCGGTGCGCAGCATCAGGTAATTGGCGCCTTGAAAGGCAATCATGGACAGACTCACAACGCCTGCCAGCAGCGCAAACGGATTGAGCAGTTGCCAGAAGGTGCCGGTATAGGTGGAGCGCAGCGTGTCATCGAAGTGGAACGGTACGCCCAGCAACAGGTTGCCGAATGCCACACCGAAGATAATCGGCGGCACCGTACCGCCGATGAACAGCCCCCAGTCCCAGGTGCTGCGCCAGGTCGAATTCTGCACCTTGGAGCGGTAATCGAAGCCGACCGGACGGAAGAACAGCGCCCACAGGGCTGCCATCATCGCCCAGTAAAATCCCGAGAAGGCCGTCGCATAAACCAGCGGCCATGCTGCAAAGATCGCACCGCCTGCCGTGATGAACCAGACCTGATTGCCGTCCCAGTGGGGCGCAACCGTGTTGATGACGACGCGTCGTTCATCATCGTTCTTGCCGACGAAGGGCAGCAACATTCCCACCCCCATGTCGTGTCCGTCCATGATGGCGAAGCCGATCAGCAGCACGCCAACCAGTAACCACCAGATCAATTTCAGGCTTTCATAATCCATTGCAGTTCTCCTTAGTTGGCTGATACGCCGCCAGACTGGTGCTCGTTGAAATACTTTCCTGTCCCCAGGCTGGATGGCCCCAGACGCGCATACTTCACCATCAGGAACATCTCGATGACCAGCAACACGGTATAGAAAGCCACAAAGCCTGCCAGTGAAGCGTAGATACTGCCGGGTGTGAGGCTGGATACCGACAGATGGGTGGGCAATACGCCGTAAATTGTCCAGGGCTGACGCCCGTATTCGGCGACCACCCAGCCCAGTTCTGCGGCTATCCACGGTGCGGGAATAAACAACAGCGCCCAGCGCAGCAGCCATTTTTTCTCCATGAAGTTGCCTTTGATCGAGTACAGCAGCGCCAGTGTAAACAGCAACAACATGCCAAAACCCAATGCCACCATGACCCGGAAGCTCCAGAACATCGGTGCGACTCTGGGGATCGTGCTGTCGACGGCCTGCTGGATCATCTCGGGTGTTGCGGCAGAAACATCGCCTGTGTATTTTTTCAGCAACAGACCAAAGCCGAGATCGGCCTTATGTGCGTTGAAATTTGTCAGGGCATCCGCATTGTTTTTGTCGCGACGCAACGCTTCCAGCGCCTTGACCGCAATGATGCCGTTTTCAATACGCGCGCGATTTTTTTCCTTGATCTCGCTGATGCCAGGTATCGTCTGAGACAGCGAACGCGTGCCTATCAGACCCAGCAAATACGGGATTTTGATTTCATAATCGTTGCTGTGCGTCTGTTCGTTAGGCAGTGCGAACAGCACGAGCGATGCGGGAGCAGGTTCGGTGTGCCAGGTCGCCTCAATCGCGGCAAGTTTGGTTTGCTGCGCTTCTCCCACGGTGTAACCGGATTCGTCGCCCAACACGATGACTGACAGCACCGAGGCAAAGCCGAACCCTGCCGCCATCCGGAACGAGCGTCTTGCGAAATCGAGATCCCGGCCACGGAGCAGGTAGAAGCTTGAAATGCCCAGGACGAACAGCGAAGCCGTCACATAACCCGCCGAAACGGTATGCACAAATTTGGCCTGCGCCACCGGATTGAAAATAATCGTCCAGAAATTGGACATTTCCATGCGCATCGTGACAAATGAAAACTCCGAGCCGACCGGGTTTTGCATCCAGCCGTTGGCGACCAGAATCCACAGCGCGGACAGGTTGGAACCCACCGCCATGAATACCGTCACCATGAAGTGCTTCCATTTGCTGAGCTTATCCCAGCCGAAAAAAAACAGCCCGATGAAGGTAGATTCCAGAAAGAAGGCCATCAACCCTTCGATCGCCAGCGGTGCGCCGAAAATATCGCCGACATAATGCGAGTAATACGCCCAGTTGGTGCCGAACTGAAATTCCATCGTGATGCCGGTCGTCACACCCAGCGCGAAGTTGATGCCGAACAGCTTGCCCCAGAACTTGACCATATCCTTGTATATCCGTCGCCCCGTGGTGACGTAAGTCAGCTCCATCGTGACCAGCATGAAGGCCATGCCGATGGTGAGCGGTACAAACAAAAAATGATAGAGCGCAGTGACTGCGAACTGCAGTCGCGAGATATCCACTAATTCGGTGCTGATCATCAGTCGTTACTCCTTGTTGTTATCGATTACAGGCCTGAATTCCAGCAGGGCATGGCTGACCTGCTCAGGCGAAGGAGTGTCGGCTGTGCGAAAAAACACCCACCAGATCGCAATTATCAGCGCAATTTTCACGATCAAAATGAGCAGAATTTCCCGACTGAACGGGCTGTTCCAAAATTGACGCATCCCAACGTTTCCTTTGTATGAGTTGCAGCATCCTGCTGCCGGGTGGCTCGTACAGCGTATTACTTAGAGCACTTACTGTGCCAGCGATTAACTTTCCGCTTTTTAATTAATTAATATATTGTTTTTTATATATAAAATTATTCGCACACAAGCTTCAGATTCATTTCAGAAAATAAAATAAAAAGATAACATGCCAAAATTGGCAGTTTTATTTTGCAGAATACCAGAGTAAACTGCCATTTCTGACATCGACCCGGAGCACAGCATGTCCATTCCGCATCTCACCGAACTGCTGTCCTATCTGGACAGCCAACCCGAGCCTCGCGTGGTGATGGACAAGGATTACACCATCATTGCCGCCAATGCGGCCTACCGGGAAAAGCACGGTGAGTCCACGCCGCTGGTGGGACGGCACTGTTATGAGGTGTCGCATCACTTTACTCGCCCCTGCGATGAGCTCGGAGAATCCTGCCCGCTGAAACTGAGCGCTGCGACAGGTCTTCCTCAGCGTGTGCTGCATTTACATCAGACGCCGCGCGGAGAGGAACATGTCGATGTCGAGCTCACGCCGATTCTTGATGCGAGTGGCAAAATTTCCTGTTTTGTGGAAATGATACAGACCCTTAAAGATGCCAGTGCGAACCCTTCTTCACGCGGGCTGGTGGGGCGCTCTCCTGCGTTTAATTACATGCTGGGCATGGTTCAGCGTGTCGCGCCGTCAGAGGCCGCCGTGCTGCTGCTGGGAGAGTCGGGCACCGGCAAGGAACTGGTGGCACAGGCAGTGCACAATGCCAGCTCCCGTTCGAACAAACCCTACGTAGTGGTGGACTGTTCCGGGGTAACGGAGACCTTATTCGAGAGCGAGCTGTTCGGCTATGAGAAAGGGGCCTTTACCGGAGCTGCGCAGCGCAAACTCGGGCTGGTAGAGAGCGCGAGCGGCGGCACGCTGTTTCTCGACGAGGTAGGCGATATTCCGCTCGGCTTGCAGGTCAAGTTATTGCGCCTGCTGGAAACCGGCACCTATCGCAGGGTTGGTGGTATTGAGCCGCTACGCGCGGACTTTCGTCTCGTATCGGCGACCCATCGCGACCTGAAAAAGATGGTCGAACAGGAGAGTTTTCGCCGGGATTTGTACTATCGCATCAGCACATTTCCGATTCATTTACCCGCACTCTCCGCACGGCGCGATGATATTCCCTTGCTGGCCACGACACTGCTGGCACGGATCAACCCTGCCCGCCGCCTCAATCTGCATCCGGATGCACTGGCGCAACTCGGCGCCTGCGACTTTCCCGGCAATATCCGCGAACTGCGCAATATGCTTGAACGTGCCAGCCTGATGGCCGATGGTGACACCATCATGCCGGAACATCTGGGCGCCGGCTTTCAACCGGGTACGGAATCGCAAGCCATCGTGCCGCTGGAACAGGCCGAACAGCGATATTTACAGTGGGCGCTGGCACAACATGGCGGCGATCGCCACACACTCGCAGATAAACTGGGCATCAGCGAGCGCACTTTATACAGAAAGCTCAGCCGTTAATTATCTGCACAGTAAGTATAGGGGTAGGGAACGTCGCCATCCCCTCCCTCCGAACCCGGTGTGCGGTTCTCCCGCGACGGGCTCTCCAGTTAGTTGTTTCCTCATCGGGAT
>JBAZCE010000125.1:3477-7140 GCA_041671105.1 Gallionella sp. | reverse complement strand
AGGGCTGCAAATCTTCCTCGGTAAAACTGGTTGCAAGCTCAGGACGATCGGTTAACAGGGCATGCACAGCGTGCATCACATCCCAGCGTCCGCCATAGTTGGCCGCGATCGTGAAGGTTAAACCGGTATTATTTGACGTCAGTTGTTCAGCATCCTGCATGGATCGTTTGAGCTTGTCGTCAAAGCGATCCCGGTCACCGATAATTTTCAGACGAATATTGTTTTTATGCAGACTTGCGATCTCGCGTTCCAACATTTTCAGGAACAGCGACATCAAAAAGGAGACTTCATCGACCGGACGTCGCCAGTTTTCACTGCTGAAAGCAAATACCGTCAGGTATTCCACACCCATGTCGCGACAGGCTCGCACCGTCGTACGCAATGACTCGACACCGCGCTGATGCCCGACGACGCGTGGCATGAATCGCTGTTTTGCCCATCGCCCGTTGCCATCCATGATGATGGCGATATGACGCGGGATATGGGCAATCTCAGGGATGGTGCGCGTGGAGCTGGACAGGTTGGTCATATAAAGGATAGTGGATTGAGGATAGAGTTAAAAACGGTGCATTTGGATTTACGCAATCCTCGCTCCTCGCCCTGTTACACCGCCATTAAATCAACTTCTTTAGCAGCCAACGCCTGGTCAATTTCCAGCACGAAACGATCAGTCAATTTCTGAATTTCATCCTGAACACGGCGCTCGTCGTCTTCAGAAATTTCTTTCTTTTTGAGCAACTCTTTCAAGCTGTGATTCGCATCGCGGCGAATATTGCGCACCGCAATTTTGGCATCTTCGCCTTCGGATTTGACCAGTTTGATCATGTCGCGACGACGCTCTTCGGTCAACATCGGCATCGGCACGCGAATTAATTCACCATTCGTCGCAGGATTCAAACCCAGATCCGCATCGCGGATGGCGCGCTCGACCTTGCCTACCATGTTTTTTTCATACGGCTGAACACCGATCGTGCGCGAGTCAACCAGCGTGATATTGGCAACCTGAGTCACCAGCGTCGGACTACCGTAGTAATCGACCATCACGTGATCCAGCAAACCGGTGTGAGCACGGCCGGTACGCACCTTACCCAAGTCAGCTCTCAATGCATCCAGCGACTTGCGCATTCTTTGTTCTGTATCTTTTCTGATTTCAGCAATCATGATTTTCTCCTAATTTACCAGTGTCCCGGGAAAAGGCCTACTCAACACGTACCAGCGTACCTTCACCCTCACCGGATACTACGCGTTTCAACGCGCCCGGCTTAAAGATACTGAATACAATAATCGGCAATTTCTGATCGCGACAAAGAGTTAACGCTGTCGCATCCATTACCTGCAAATTCTTGCTGATCGCCTCGTCGAAACTCAACGACTGATAGCGAACTGCATGCGGATCCTTCTTCGGATCGGCGGTATAAATCCCATCCACCTTGGTCGCCTTGATCACAACCTCGGCACTCATTTCCACGCCGCGCAACGCTGCCGCAGTGTCGGTGGTAAAAAACGGGCTGCCGATGCCTGCCGCGAAAATCACCACCTTACCTTCTTCAAGATAGCGCAGGGCCTTGCCGCGAATAAACGGTTCGGCGACCTGTTCCAGATTCAGGGCAGACTGCACCCGGCAATCCAGACCGGCACGCCGCATCGCATCCTGCAACGCCATCGAATTCATCACCGTGGCCAACATACCCATGTAATCGGCGGTCGCTCTGTCCATGCCGGCGGCAGCGGGTGCCACACCCCGGAAGATATTACCGCCGCCGATCACCATCGCCACTTGTACACCCATCGCCACCACTTCCGCAATCTCGGCTACGATGCGCTCGATAACCACGCGATTGATGCCATAACTATCGTCGCCCATCAGGGCTTCGCCGGAGAGTTTGAGCAGAATGCGTTTGTAGACGGGTGTAGTCATGATGATCAGCCTTGTGCCGCAGCGATAGTTGCAGCCACTTCAGCTGCGTAATCTTCAACCTTCTTCTCGATGCCTTCGCCTACAACGAACATCTGGAATGAAGTCACCGATGCGCCACGGCTTTTCAGCAATTGCTCGATAGTCTGCTTACCATCTTCCGCCTTGACGAACACCTGCCCCAGCAAGGTAACTTCCTTAAGGAACTTTTGCACCGTACCGTCGGCAATCTTTTCCAGCATCGCATCAGGCTTACCGGCTTCGCGCGCTTTTTCGATCGCGATACGGCGTTCTGTTTCGATTTCCACCGGATTTACGCCAGTGACATCAACCGACTTTGGCTTGGAAGCAGCGATATGCATACACAGATCGCGGCCGAGCGCTTCGTCGCCGCCCGCGAAGTTCAACAACACGCCGATTTTGCTGCCGTGCAGATAGGTAGACAACGAACCGGTCGCTGTTTCATAGCGCTCGATACGACGCACGGAAACGTTTTCACCCAGCTTCATCACCAATGCCTTGCGGGTTTCTTCCACACTGTCGGCGCCATTGGCGATCGCCAAATCAGCCAACGCAGCGATATCAGCCGGGTTATGCAGGGCGACTGTTTCTGCCACATTCTTTGCAAACGCAATGAAATCATCGTTCTTGGCGACGAAATCGGTTTCGCAGTTAACTTCGACTACGGAACCTGTCTTGCCATCCGCGGCGATGTATGCACTGACAACGCCTTCGGCGGTCACACGCGATGAAGCCTTGCTGGCCTTGGCACCGCTCTTGATGCGCATTTGCTCTTCAGCAACCTTAAAATCGCCATTGGCTTCAACCAATGCTTTTTTGCATTCCATCATGCCGAGGCCTGTGGCTTCGCGCAATTCCTTGACCATACTTGCAGTAATTTCTGCCATGTCCAACTCCTGAATTTCGGATAAAAAAATTACAAAAAAAGGGGCTTGCGCCCCCTTCGTGCGCCTGATTGTGGCTTAGGCTGCTTGTTCTGGCTCTTCAGCGACTTGCTGAACCAATTCATTCAGTGCCTGTGCGCGACCTTCCAGAACTGCGTCGGCGATACCGCGGGCATACAAACGAATTGCCTGAGTCGAGTCGTCGTTGCCGGGAATGACAAAATCAACACCGATAGGCGAGTTGTTGGTATCGACGATACCGATAACAGGGATACCCAGCTTTTGCGCTTCAACGATGGCACCCTTCTGGTAACCGACGTCGATGATGAAGATTGCATCAGGCAGATTAGGCATGTCCTTGATACCGCCCAGGCTGCGATTCAGCTTTTCCAATTCGCGAGCCATCATCAGCGCTTCCTTCTTGGAAACGCCTTCGGCTGAACCGTCAACCATGATGGCTTCCAGATCGCGCAGACGCTTGATGGATTGCTGTACAGTCTTGTAGTTGGTCAGCATACCGCCCAACCAGCGGTGATTCACGTACGGAGAATTTGCACGAACAGCCTCTTCCTGCAAGATTTCACGCGCCTGACGCTTGGTTGCCACGAACAGGACGGTGCCTTTTTTCGCGGACAGCTTGCGCACATAGCTCTCGGCTTCTGCAAACAGCGCGACGGACTTTTCCAGGTTGATGATGTGAATTCTGTTGCGATGACCAAAGATGAATGGTGCCATCTTAGGATTCCAGAAACGGGTTTGGTGACCGAAGTGAACACCAGCATCCAGCATTTGACGCATTGTTACAGCCATGATTATTCCTAACGTAAGGGTTAAAACTACCGC
>JBAZCE010000125.1:0-3467 GCA_041671105.1 Gallionella sp. | reverse complement strand
ACGGGAAATTCACATCGGCCAATTCCGATGCAACGCGCATTCTAACACCAATTGACCGCCGAGCTCAACCCGCACGCTAACTTGTGTTAGCCCAAAGTAGTAATGTCCGGTTTCTCCCAAATAGAAATGTCCGCTGGTAATTAAACTCACCGCTGTTAAAAACAGTGGCGGATATTTTGAAGATGGACGAACTCATGAGTCAAAAAGAAGTGAAGCGAGCCCAGATACTGGATCTGCTAATAGAGGACAAAATCAGCCAACAAGATGCGCCGCAACGGTCAGCGCGCTGCAACATAGCGCAAAAAAACAGGGAAAGCGGGCATTTCTATTTAACGTCGACACGTTCTGCCACATCAATCGAAACAACCTTGCGGATAACTTCGCCCTCAATCACCTCGCCTTTGAAGACCTCACCCCTGAACACCTCACCGCAAAATTCCCCGCTCTCAACATTATGTGCGGCCGCCTCACGCATCTGCCGGCGCAACGCACGCGTTTTCCACCAGAAGTAACCCCAGGCAATCAAGCCTGCGGCCACGATCAACGCAAATACCAGCACCGAGAACATCAACCCCAAAACGACCAGGGTGGCGGTTATGATTGCTCCGATTATTTTTCGCATGAGTGTCCGCTGGTGTACAGGTGCATGGGATACCCCCTACATCAGACCGCCTGCCCTGCTGCGAAGCCGGATGCCCAGGCCCACTGGAAGTTATAGCCGCCCAGCTGTCCTGTGACATCGACCACTTCGCCGATAAAATACAGCCCCGGCACCTCAACGCATTCCATGGTCTTGGAGGACAGCGCCTGGGTGTCGATCCCGCCGCAAGTCACTTCGGCCTTGGCATAGCCCATGGTGCCGGAAGGCGTCACCTGCCAGTCGTGCAACTGCTGGGCAATGACTTTACGTTGTTTATCATTATATTGATTCAATGGCTTGTTTTCAAAAGGCTTCTTATCAACACACCACACCTCGGAGAAACTCTTCGGGAACCATTGTATCAGGAAGTTACTGAGCAGTTTTTTGCTGGTTTTATGCTCATCCAGCACACTTGCCATGTCCAGATCGGGCAACAGATTGATGTGCAACGGCTCGCCGGACTGCCAGTAGGATGATGCCTGCAAAATGACCGGGCCGCTAAGTCCCCGGTGCGTGACCAGCATATCTTCGCGGAAAGACTGTTTGCCGACCGTCACAATGGCGGGGAATGAAACCCCGGTCAGATCGGCATAGGGCTTCCAGTCATCGGGGGCGAAGGTCAGCGGCACGAGACCCGCTTTCAGCCTGGTGATCGGCACGCCGAACTGTTCGGCGACGTGATAACCGTAAGGGGTCGCGCCCGTCTTCGGGATGGACAGACCACCGGTGGCAATCACCAGCGAAACGGCTTCGAATTTGCCGCGCGAAGTGGAGACATAATATTTGGCCTTCTTGCCGATACCCGCATCGGATACGTAAGGCATGTGCTCGATCTCTTCGATATCGCAGCTCATGAAGCGCTTGACCCCCGCCGCATCGCATTCGGTACGCAACATCGCGATTATCACTTCAGATTCGTCATCGCAGAACAATTGTCCCAGCGTCTTCTCGTGAAAACCGATGTTGTGCTTTTGCAACAGTTGAATGAAATCATTCGGGGTGTAACGCGCCAGTGCCGAGCGGCAAAAATGCGGATTCGATGAAATATAATTTTCCGGTTTGGCATTGATATTGGTAAAGTTGCAATGCCCGCCGCCCGAGATGCGGATTTTTTCCGCAAGTTTTTTGGCGTGATCCAGCAACACCACGGAACGCCCGCGAAGACCCGCTTGCAGCGCACACATCAGGCCTGCCGCGCCTGAACCGATAATGATTACATCTGATTTCATAGTTGTTCCGTACCGCCCTGTGCGGGCTCAGTAAATTATTGAGATAGCGATTAGCCGAAATCATCCCGATTCCGCAGAATCAGATCAATAACGTATTAGCTTGATTATATTGTATTTTTTAAACTAGCGTACATTTTCTCCGACGAAAGCCGTCACCGCATCGCGATATTGTACCCATCCGATTGCGCTGCTGTTGTTATGCTCGCCCCCTTCTATCAGGACGATTTGCTTAGGCCCGGGTGCCGCGGCATAGAGTTGTCTCCCCATTTCGACCGGCACTTTCTGATCCCAGGTGCCGTGAATAAACAACACCGGCAGCTTCAGTTGCGGCACTTTTTTCAGCGACTCGAAGCGCTGGCTGAGCAAATACCCTATCGGCAAATAACCGTAATCCTTCTCGCCCATCGAGTGCATCGAGGTGAAGGTGCTTTCGGTAATCAAGCCTGCGGCCTCCGGATGATGCACGGCCAGATCGATCGCAATCGCGCCGCCTAATGAATGCCCGTAGATGAAGGTCAGGCCGGATTTTACGCCGCGCACCTTCGACAGATATTGCCAGATGGCTTCCGCATCCTCGTACACCTTGGTTTCAGAAGGCTTGCCGCCGGTGCTTTTGCCGTAGCCGCGATAATCCGCAAGCAGCACGTTATAGCCCAGATTGTGCAGGCGCTGTGTGTGTTCCAGATTATTGCCGATATTTCGGTAATTGCCGTGAAAATAAAGCACGGTCGGCGCGTTGGTTTTATCGGAGGGCACCCACCAGGCATCCAGCTCGCCCCGCTCGGCGCCGCTCCCCGCCGGAATGTGCAGCTCATCGTACTTCATGCCCATGCGTTCCGGCGTAGTTTGCCATTCCCGGGTCGGCACGAACACCTGTTCCATCTGCGTCGCCCACATGTAACCGCAGGCCGATGCATACAACAGCGCCAGTACAGCTACACCTGTCGCTAGGCGGCGCATGCTGCGGCATCCAGTTGTGTCCACAAACAGGCGCCCTTGCTGGCCTTGTCGATGTCGATCAGTTGCTGCGCATGCATCGCCAACTCGTCCGCGGTTGCGTGCAAAACGCGCAAGCTCAAACGGGAAGCATCCGTGCTCAACACCGCCGGTTGGCGAACGACAGGTTCCGCATCGTCCCCCAGCAGACTCTCCTGACCGCGCGTCATCGCGAAATACACTTCGGCCAACAACTCGGTATCGAGCAATGCGCCGTGGAAGGTACGGTGCGTGTTGTCTATTTCATAACGGCTGCACAAGGCATCCAGGCCGTTCTTTTTGCCGGGGTGCATTTCGCGCGCCAGCTTGAGCGTATCCACCACCGGATTGGTCAGCGGCGGCAGATTCAGCAGACGCAGTTCGTTATTGATGAAGCTCATGTCGAACGGCGCGTTATGCGCCATCAGCTCGGCACCGTCGACAAATTCCACAAAGCTGGTCGCGATATCTGCGAACTTGGCGCGGCCCTTCAACATATCCCAGGTGAAACCGTGCACGCGCGCGGCTTCCTCATCCACTTCGCGCTCGGGATCCAGATAGTGATGAAAATGCCGTCTGGAGACTTTGCGTCCTTCCAGCTCGATTGCGGCAATTTCGATGAT
>JBAZCE010000124.1:2463-7163 GCA_041671105.1 Gallionella sp. | reverse complement strand
AATATCGACAGCATTTCCCCGGTCAATACCACATCCATCACTTCATCCACAGCCTGCGCATCGGCATAAGTGTAGTGTACGCCCAACTGTTTGCTCAGACATTCGTATATTTCGTTGAAGCGGTAAGGCTTGCGCACGAAATCATCCATACCTGCGGCCAGCATTTCATCGCGTTGCTCCGTAAAAGCCGATGCCGTGACGGCGACGATCTTCACATCAGACCCGCCCGATAATCCACGGATACGCCGGGTCGCTTCGATACCGTCCATCACCGGCATGCGTCTGTCCATCCAGATCAGGTGCGGCTGCCAGCTCTGAAACAGTGCCAGAGCCTGCTCGCCGTTTTCGGCAATTCGGGTCTGCAGACCGATGTTCTCCATCAATTTTCTGAGCAGCAGTTGATTCTCCAGCTGATCTTCAACGATCAAAATACGATAGTCAGGCTGCCCGGGGACCATGCCTGTGATATCGCCTCTACCCACACTTTCCGCACGGCTCACCTCAATGGCGTCGACCCGATCCGCCGGCAACTCCACCCGGAAGATCGAGCCCACACCCTGTTTGCTCTCCAGACTGAGAACCCCGCCCATCAGCTGCACAAATTGCCGGGTAATCGTCAAACCCAGGCCGGTGCCCTTCTGTGCAGCCGTTTTGCCCAATTGCACAAATGGCTCAAAGATTTTTTGCTGATCAGCCACATCGATGCCGATACCGGAATCCTCGACTTCGATCAGCAAGCGCGGCGGGACGGCATTGGGTTTCATCCCGAAACGCACGGTAATACCGCCCTGCCGGGTAAATTTCACCGCATTGCCCACCAGATTGATCAACACCTGACGCACGCGCGCCTCGTCGCCCTTGATATAGCGCGGAAATTCCGAAGACTGGTCGATCAGCAATTGCAGCCCCTTCTCCCGGGCGCGCACATTCATCATATCGGTGACATCGCGTACCAGACCGCCAAGGTCGAAAGGAGCTATATCCAGCTGGACACGGCCGGCTTCTATCTTGGCCATTTCCAGCACATCGTTAATCAGCGTAAGCAAGTGTTCGCCGCTACGGTTGATGATATCGAGGCTCTCGCGCTGCCCCTGTTGCAGCAAGGGATCTTTACGCATCATGTTGGAAAATCCGAGAATCGCATTAAGCGGCGTGCGCAGTTCGTGACTCATGCTGGACAGAAACACGCTCTTGGCCCGATTCGCAGCTTCCGCCGCATTGCGCGCCAGCACCAGATCGGCCGTGCGCTCTTGCACCTCTTCCTCAAGATGATCCTTGTACTTTCTCAGTTCATCTTCCACCTGCTTGCGCCCGGTAATGTCCATCACCACACCCCGAACCCTGACTGCCGCACCATGTGCATCACGCACCAGCTCCCCGCGCGCCAACATCCACCCCCTGCCTCCATCTTTCTGCACTGTCTCCAGTTCAAGCTCATAGGGGATGCCGGTTTCCGTGACTTGAGCTATGGAGGTGCTCAATCTTTCCCAGCTCTCCGGGGTGAAGAGTTTCATGGATTCGGTATAGAGCGGCGGAGGCAGTGCCGGGTCGAAACCGTACAATTTGTAGAGTTCTTCCGACCAGACAACCTGATTAGTCGCTATATCCAGATGCCAACTTCCCAAATGGGCGATGCGTTGTGCTTCTTTCAGCGCTTCCTCGCTTTGACGCAAAACAAATTCCGCCTGCTTGCGTTCTGTGATGTCGACATTGATTCCAATCATACGGAAGGGCTTGCCCTGCGGGTCAAAGTAGGTTTTAGAAGCCGCCTTGATATTCCGGACGATACCGTCCGGACGAACGATGCGAAATTCGGGCGCATATTCCCTCTCGCCTTGTAGCGCCGCCTGAATTTCCCCGTCGGTAAACTGACGGTCATCGGGATGCAGCGTACCGATCCAGGCATCATAGGCACCGCTGAACTCCTCTTTGCGAATACCGTAAAGAGAGTACATACTTTCGTCCCAGGTCAGTCTGTTTTTAACGACATCACAGTCCCAGATGCCTATATTTCCCGCGCTGGTGGCAAGCTTAAGACGCTCTTCATTGACACGCAACGCCTCCTCGGCTCGCCGGCGCTCGTCAATTTCGGCTGCCAGCTGCTCATTTGTCTGGTTCAAACTGTACTCGCGGCTTGCCACTGCATCCTTCATGATCTTGAAGCTGGAAAGAATAGACGCAAATTCCACATAGCTTTCCGTCAAGTCAATCTGCCGGTATTTACCCTCGACGACTTCACCGATCACCCCGACCAGTGCATCAACCGGTTTTTTTAACAGTCGCGACAACATCCAGCGCAGCGCACCGAGCAGGCTGACGATGAGCAATGCTGCGGTAACAATGCTGTTAAACAGCAACCATTTATTTTTCGCTTCGTAAACGTGTAACGACAAACCAATTTCCACCCGGCCGATGTTTTGCCCGTTGTGTTCAATGACGAACTCGCGTTTGAGCTGATTGCCATTGGAATTTTGATGACTGTAGACGAGACGCTGCTGGTCGTCGCGAACAGTAAGCGAGGCAATTTCCTCATTCGTCGCAATTGCACGGCCGATCTTGCCTATCAGTTCATCGTCGATATTCCACAGCGGCCATTCGAGCGATTCCCTGAGGTTAGCGGTGTATGCGGAGACTTTGCTGTCAAGCAGCGCATCCGCTTCGCGCGTGGAATAAACATAATTGAACAGACTCACTGCAACCGACACCAGTGAAACCAGCACAACCAGGCCGATCGTGAGCTCACGATAAAGCGATTTTTGTTGCACGCCTGATAAATTCACGTCGTTTTGCATTACTGATCCCAGGTGTTTGCGTAATACTGTACAAAACGATTCAACAACTCCGCTCTGTCGGCGGGAATTTTATTTTTTCCGTAAAAGTTTTCCAGGATGTTGCGATATTGTGTGCTTTTCAGCGTCTTGTCCAGCACTTGCCGGTAACGTCCGGCGACAGTTTTACCGCCAGGTGCGCTTATGTCTATCATGACGGCAATAGGACGGGCCGATCCTGCAATCACCTGATGAACAAAATTATCCTGTTCCCCCGGAAATAATTTTCCTATGGTATAGCCCCCGGTACCATCGACCAGAATACAGAAATCGATTCTGCCCAGCTTTAACTTCCTCAGCAGCGACTCAGCCGAATCACTCTCTTCCACGCTGATGCCGTTACTGACGAAATAGCTGCTGTCTTCGAGCGTTCCGCGCAACACACCCAGCGTGTGTCCTTTCAAGTCAGCCAGCCTGTGAAATTCGATCACATCGTGATGTGGTTTGTAATAGAAAAATGCCGAACGAAACAAACCGATTGGAAAGATGGCCCAATGTTTCTGATTTATCAGAATGTCAGGATCGCCGACAATATAGCTGGCAAGACTGTTCCGGTAGCGCCTCACCGGCAAATATTCAATGGAATACGGGATGCCCGCATTGGCAGACAACAGTTGCAGCATCGCGCCGCCCACGCCATTCTCAGGAAGCGATTCAGACCAATAGGGAGGTGTATCGGTGGACTGAAAAACAACGTTCTCGGCCAGTGCCGTTGTCGCCAGCAACAATAGCGCCACCCCAATTACCCGGAGCAATTTTTTTACAGGCATTATTTCCAGCTTGAATTATGGCGTTGTAAACGACTGACATAATCGGCGGACACCTTAACGTGATTCTTCTCCAGGATTTCCAGATATTTTCCATTTTTGACGATTTTCTGCAAACCTTCATTGAAGGCCTGATATAACTCGTTTCCGTTCACACTCTTTTTACTGAACATCAGGAAAACAGGCTCATCCGCCCTGAAATAGAACGTCACCATACGATACTGTTTTTTCACTGCCAGATCCTGAGTAGTCCCCATCAACGCCGCCGCATCGTTGTTGGACAGTGCGTAGACTGCCAATTGTTTTGAAGGTAGCACATCGACCACCGGCATCTTGCCGACCGCCTTGAACGCCTCCTTCACAATGTCAACCTGCAACGCGCTATCTGATTTGGCGGCCGCATCAAAGGGCTCCAACTGGTAACCGACGATATCAGCCTTCAGCTCTTCTCCGAAAAGTTGCGGCGTGATGCGAGGCGCCGTCGCCTGGGCGCTGCATGAGCAAACCAGGAGAAATATTGCCAGCAGACCGGTCGCGCCGCTGGCCACCGAACGGGAAAAACCTGTGTAATGTCTCATGATGTTCTCCGATAAATTAATCTGCGATACTGGAACTGGACATGACCAGCAACTTATCCCACAAATCGAAATGATAATTGAACGGGTGCGTCTGCGACATGAAAACAGTGATTTTTTCCTCGCGAGGATCGACGCTGAAGCGCGTGGAGTAAAGCCCCGCCCATTCGAATGTACCGACATCGCCTGCATCCACATTGTGTTCGCGGTCTGCCTGAATCCCCAGACCCAGTCCGAACTTCCAGCCCTCGTCATGCAGCGTGGTTTCAAAGAGCTTGCCGATCTGATTGCTTGTCATCAGTTCGACCGTCTTGCGACTGACCACACGTACACCGTCGAGTTCACCCTTGTTCAGCAACATCTGGGCGAAACGAAAATAGTCGTAGGGCGTAGTGACCATGCCGACGCCGCCCGAAAGAAAGGTCTTTGGCCCCTCGATCTGGAAGGTCGGGGAATACACATAATCACCTTCCCGATGCGGGCCAGGTGTGACCTTTTCCAACTTGCCGTGCCAGTCGCTCTTCCATACT
>JBAZCE010000124.1:0-2453 GCA_041671105.1 Gallionella sp. | reverse complement strand
AGAGAGCCTGTCCTGCTTGTTTTCCGGCACGAAGAAGTAGGAGTCACTCATTTTCAGCGGCTTGAATATATGCGCAGTGATGTAGTCATCGAGCTTCATGCCGGACACCACTTCGACCAGGTAGCCCTGCACGTCCGCCGCCATGCCGTAGATGAACGCCTCTCCCGGCTGGCTGGCCAGCGGCAGGCGGGCCAGTCGTTTGACCATATCGCCTATCGTACCGTCTGTTTCATACATCCCGCTGCTGATACCGGCCTCTTCATACAGCACATGCATCTGGCGCAGCAAACGGTCCTTCGGGTACCACTCGGACGCAAACGAATAAGGCATGCCTGCGGTGTGGGTGAGCAGATCCTTGATGGTGATGTCTCGTTTGGCGGGAACCAGTCTGAAGGCCGGATTGGAACCCTCGGGCAACATCTCGATCACCTTAGGATGTGCAAATTCCGGGATGTATTTGGCGACCGGGTCCGAGAGCAACAGACGACCTTCTTCATAGAGTTGCAGTATAGCCACAGTCACCAGCGGCTTGGTCATCGAGCAGACACGAAACATGGTGTCATTAGTCATCGGCTTATCGGTGTCGGCACGACCGAAAGATTCAAGGTAGGCGATTTTGCCGTGCCGCGCGATCAACACCACCGCACCTGCCATCTTTTTATCAATGATCGTACCTTGCATCAGATTGCTTATTCTTTCAAGGCGGGGGGAAGACAACCCGACTTCTTCCGGGCGAACCGTCCTGATATCCTCTGCGGAGACTGAATTCGCCAGCAGGGCAAACACCAGAATAAACGGTAACAAGATGATTTTCATAATCACTTTCCTCTCAAATTGAGTTGAACCCGATAAATGAACGTATGGAATGAATATTATGCTCTTTTAGACAAACTGAGAAGATTATTTCTTGAGCCTTTCTTTACCAGCGAACGGACCCGGAACGAATAATTTGAAGATAAAAAAAGGCACGTTACCGTGCCTTTTTTTATCCTGCAGTTAGCAGGTCAATCGTCCTTGCCGCCTCGATCGCCTCGATCGCCTCGACGACCACGGTCGCCCCGATCACCCCTGTCGCCCCGATCTTCACGATATCCGCCATCACCGCGATATCCACGGTCACCGCCCGTCTGACGCTGTGCCGAATTATTGCTGCCGACCGCAGCGCCCGTACCGCCACCGATCGCGGCACCGATAATGGCACCGTTCCTGCCGCCCACGCTCTGCCCTACCGCAGCACCGGCCGCACCGCCCAATGCGCCGCCTAAAACTGCACCGCCATCGACCGCGAAGGCGCTAACACTTAACGATAACAACAAGACGATTGCCAATGATTTTTTCATAATTGTCTCCTGATTGAATTATTTACAGCGCAACTTAGTCAGCGGCGCGTCGAGTTTAGTTCCAAATCGTATTTGTCGGCAATCTTTCTCTCATGCTATCCTCAGGCTTCCTAAAAATATCGAACAGACATGTCAGTTTCCATCAAGACACCCCAAGAAATCGAGAAAATGCGTATTGCCGGTCGGTTAACCAGCGAAGTGCTCGACTATATTACCCCCTTCGTCAAAGCCGGCGTGACCACCAACGAACTGGACAAGCTGTGCCACGACCTGATCGTCGATGTACAAAAGGGCATCCCGGCTCCGCTCAACTATGCGCCCGGCGGGCATACGCCTTATCCAAAATCCATCTGCACCTCGATCAACCATCAGATTTGCCACGGCGTACCGAGCGACAAGGTGCTCAAAAACGGAGATATCGTCAATATCGACGTCACGGTAATCAAGGATGGTTACCATGGCGACAGCAGCCGCATGTTCTACGTCGGCGAACCCTCGATACAGGCCAGGCGTTTGTGCGAAATCACCTACCAGTCCCTGTGGCGCGGCATTCGCATGGTCAAGCCCGGCGCTTATCTGGGCGATGTAGGCCATGCGATTCAGAGCTTCGTCGAACCATTGGGCTATAGCGTGGTGCGTGAGTTTTGCGGTCACGGCATCGGCGCCAAATTCCATGAAGAACCGCAAGTGCTGCATTACGGTCGTCCGAAGACCGGACTGAAACTCGAAGCCGGCATGGTTTTCACCATAGAGCCTATGATCAACGCCGGAAAAAAGGAGATCAAACAGTTAGGCGACGGATGGACGGTCGTGACGAAGGATCACAGCCTGTCAGCGCAATATGAACACACCCTGCTCGTCACCGAAACGGGCTTTGAAGTCCTGACCGTCTCGGCCGGCTGCCCGGCGCCGTTATAGCCGCGCCGTGCCGGGGATGCCAGTCGATCAAGCCCTTAACGTTGCAGAACTGCGCGACGCGTTACGGCGCGACCGGCAGGCGCTGGAATGCAAATTCCTGCAACAGGGCAAGGCGTCACGTTTGCTGGCGGCCCACAGCAAACTGATAGATCGATATTTGTGCCTCATCTGGCAAAAATTACTCATGCCAAAAAC
>JBAZCE010000123.1:2289-7176 GCA_041671105.1 Gallionella sp. | reverse complement strand
GTTTTGGATAAGGAAAGCGCTGTCCTGGAACCCTTAAAAGAGCTTCAGCAACTAATGTACGGGAATTTCCCGGTAGCCCCGAACCTCGCTACATACGCTACGTCAAATCGGGAATATGTATTGGATTGGCACGATGCACCCCGATGGATGATGTGACGAAAAATCGCAACTCGTCAACAAGGCTATCGTGCCAAATGTAAAAGATACCGGGTGTTTCGAAATATTCTGTATCGGGGACGTCCAATGCATATCTGCAGGGGGCGTTATTTACCGTGCTTTATTGCGATCAGGCTTGCGTTGTCATTTTGCTGTGAGTAGTGTGATCAATATCTTGAAAACGGCGGTTTCATTTCTTCGCTTGCCGGAGACGCATTCGGATCACGGCGCAGGTCGCCGGACTCTGCGTATTGGATGCTTCGTTCAGTCCCGCTCATCTGAAAAGCTTCAATCCGTTTCTAGCTTGTGAGCTGTCATTTGATCAACCGGGTTTTGAGCAGGCTTTTGGCAACAACGCTTTGAGTGAACAAGGGAGAACATGATGCAAGCAAACGAAGAGAAGGCGGCAAATGTCAGTAACCGTGAGCTGTTGACGTTTACCCTGGGCAGCGAGGAATACGGTATGGATATCCTCAAGGTTCAGGAGATTCGCGGCTACGATGCGGTCACCACCATTGCCAATGCGCCTGAGTTCATCAAGGGGGTGATCAATCTGCGCGGCATCATCGTGCCGATCATCGATATGCGCATCAAGTTTAGCCTGGGCAATGTGACCTATAACGAGCTGACCGTCGTCATTATTCTGAATGTCGCCCGCCGGGTGGTGGGTATCGTCGTGGATGGGGTATCCGACGTGATCGCGCTTTCTGCCGAGCAGATCAAACCGGCACCGGAATTCAGCTCAGCGATGGACACGCAGTACATCACAGGTCTCGGTACGGTGGATGATCGCATGATCATCGTGGTGGATATCGAAAAACTCATGACCAGCCGCGACATGGATCTGGTTGAACTCGAAGCCGCGCAGTAATTTTGATTGAAAATTAAGGGGAAATATCATGGCTAACATGAAAGTTGGAACCCGGCTGGGGCTGGGCTTTGGTGCGGTGATTGTGCTGCTGCTGATCGTCGCAATTTTGTGTATCGTGAATATGATCACCTTGCGTGATGACGTCGATTCACTGGCCAATGACAAGTTTCCCAAGACGGTTTGGGCGAATAACATCGTTGATGGCGTCAATTCCATCGGCATGTTTATGCGCGACTCCTTGCTGGAAACAGGGCAGGATAAGGTTCAAAAGGAGCTGGATGCCATAGAGCTGAAGCGTAAGGATATCGCCGGAAATGTGGAAAAGCTGGAGAAATCTGTCGCATCCGAAGCCGGGAAGGCTGCACTGTCGAAGGTCTTGGACAGCCGCACCAAATACATCAGCGCCCAGGATCATTTTATTCAACTGCAGAAGGAAGGTAAGCAGGCGGAGGCAAGAGTCTATCTGCTTGAAAGGCTTATGCAGCTTCAGGACGCTTATATCGAATCGGTCGGAAAACTCATTGATCATCAGAGCGAGTCGATGGCTAAAACCGGGAAAGAGGCTGAAAGTCAGGTACAGTCAGCCATGATGCAGATCATTATTGCTACGCTGATCGCGCTGATCGCGGCGATCGTCATCGGCTATCTGATCGTACGCAACCTGATGAAACAGCTGGGTGGCGAACCCGATTTTGCGGCTGATGCGGTGAGCAAGATTGCGGCGGGTGACCTGTCCATCAATCTGGATGTTAAGCCGGGCGACACCACCAGTCTGGTGTACTCGCTGAAGATCATGCAGGAAAGTCTGCGCGGCATCGTGGCCGAAATTCAGGGTATTGTAAAAGCGGCGGTTCAAGGCGACTTCAGCATCAAGATGGAGATGAACGGTAAGGCGGGTTATACCAGGGAACTGTCCGAATTGCTCAATCAACTCTCCGATACCGTAGACGGGGCGTTCAAGGACACCATACGGGTTGCCGAAGCGCTGTCCATAGGTGACTTGAGCCAGAAAGTGACGACGGAATATTCCGGTGCTTATAATCAGGTCAAGGTCAGCGTCAACACCACCGCAGATTCGCTGACCAAAATCGTTGCGGAAATTCAGACGATTGTAGAAGCGGCCAATCGGGGCGATTTCAGCATCAAGATGGATATGAACGGCAAGCAAGGCTATACCAGAACACTGTCCGATTTGCTCAATTTGCTCTCCAATACGGTCGACACGGCATTCAAGGATACCATCCACGTAGCTCAGGCGCTGGCCAAGGGGGATCTGACTCAAACGGTTAGTCGAGAATACCAGGGCGCATTCAACGACGTAAAGCTAAGTCTGAACGGTACGGTCGATAATCTCAAACAGCTGGTCGGTGAAATCAAGGATGCGACCGACACCATCAACACGGCATCCAAGGAAATTGCGGCCGGCAATAGCGACTTGTCGCAACGCACCGAAGAGCAGGCATCTTCTCTGGAAGAGACCGCCTCCAGCATGGAGGAACTGACTTCCACCGTGAAACAGAATGCCGAAAATGCAAGGCAGGCTAATCAGCTCGCGATCGGCGCGTCGGATGTGGCCGGCAAGGGCGGTGCGGTGGTAGGTCAAGTGGTGGTCACGATGGATTCGATCAACGAGTCTTCGCGCAAGATCGTGGACATCATCTCTGTGATCGACGGCATCGCGTTCCAGACCAACATCCTGGCGCTGAACGCGGCAGTGGAAGCCGCACGTGCCGGCGAGCAGGGGCGCGGCTTTGCGGTGGTGGCTGGAGAAGTGCGCAATCTGGCACAACGCTCGGCCGCGGCGGCCAAGGAAATCAAGACGCTGATCGGCGATTCGGTAGAGAAGGTCGAAGGCGGCAGCAAACTGGTCGCACAGGCAGGGCAGACCATGGATGAGATCGTCACATCGATCCGTCGCGTGACCGACATCATGTCGGAGATCACCGCCGCGTCCGCAGAACAGAGTCAGGGTATCGAGCAGGTGAACACGGCGATCACCCAGATGGATGAGGTAACGCAGCAGAATGCAGCGCTGGTCGAAGAAGCTGCCGCGGCCGCCGAAGCGCTGGAAGAACAGGCGCAGAATTTGGCGGTGTCGGTGGGTACTTTCAAGATGGATGGACATGGCGCAGCCGTCGTCAGGCGTGAACCTCCGCCGGCAGCTCACGCGGCTACCGCACGTTCTCAGGTAAGGGTGGTCGCAGGCAAACGGGGCGCACATCCTGCAAAGACTAAGGGAGCGCAGGCAGGGGCTAAGCAGCAAATACAGGGGGCAGATGGCGAATGGGAAGAGTTTTGATGAGCTGAGTCTCATCATCCGTCGGCGATGTTTCTCCCCCTTTCCTGGTCGACGGGTTCTTGGAGGGCTGCGGACTGCTTGCGATTGATCAACTGCCACTTCGTCCATGCAGCGCGTTCGTGTGTTGCAGACATCGCGTCAAGGAGGAGACCATGTCAGGACAACGCTGGAAGCATCGTTTTTTTGGTTTTTTGCTGATAGCGATGTGGTTGGTGTCATCCTGTCCTGCGCAGGGGGGTGAGAATATTGACGAGGGCACGGAAAAATTTTTCGGAGACTGGAACGGTACTCGTAGCGCGTGGAGCGAAAAAGGCGTCAATGTTGAACTGCTGCTAAAAGGCTCGCTGATGAACAACCTTGCCGGGGGCATAGGGCAGGGCAGCGATTACATGCAGAGCACCGAGTTCAAAATCGGACTGGATGCTTCCAGATTGTGGGGTATTCCCGATAGTTCAGCCTACATTCACGCGGTGCTCAACAGCGGCGGCAAGATGAACGCCGCATACGTGGGCAGCCTGATGGGGGTGGATAACGCTGAGGCGCGTGAAAACAACCACAAGCTGTTTCAGGCCTGGATCAACAGGAATTTTCTGAATTCGACTCTGTCTGTTTTGGCAGGCGTCTATCCGGTGGACTCCGAGTTTTATGTGACTGATTCATCGGCTATTTTCATACATCCGTCGTTTGGTATGGCGGCTGAGATGGCCCAGACCGGAAAAAACGGTCCTTCCGTTTATCCTCTCTCGTCGTTGGGCTTTCGGGTGAAGTATCAGCCTTTGCCGACCTTTTATGTTCAGGCTGCCGTGCTGGATGGCAATCCGGGGAACGGGCGAAATCCTCACTGGACAGGCTTCAACCCTTTTCACGGCGATGGCTCGCTGCTTGTAGCGGAAATCTCATACCTTCCCGGCGAAGCTCACCACATGAACGAACCCAATATTGAAACGGGAAAAGGGGGAATTTTAAGTGAGGCGGAAAAACTGGAACAACGCTACGAGCCTGTCGGCAAGTACGCGGTTGGCTACTGGTCTTACAGCAGGGCTTTTGATGATCTGCTGGACACGGATTTATCCGGGAATCCCTTGCAACGCAAAAATCGAGGGGTTTATTTGTTAATGGAAAACAGTCTGTACCGCGCACAGAATATGGAGCGCGATGTGACTGCATTCGTGCGTTACGGACGGGCTGAAAAAAATGTCAATGCCTTTGATTATTCAGCCAGCCTCGGGTTGCGCATACGCGGGCTGATCAACGGCCGGGTGGATGATTTCTTCGGTATTGCCGCAACGACCGCGCACGGCGGCGACAAATTCCGCCTTGCACAAAAAAGCCTCGGTATCGAAATTCCAGGCAGTGAAACCTCTGTAGAAATCGCCTACCGTGCTCAACTCAAGCCGTGGCTGGTCTTGCAACCGGATGTTCAGCGTATATTTCATCCGGGGCTGTCGCCGGTAATCAGAAACGCTACCGTGATTGGTGTGCGTTGTGAGATAACGCTTTGACTATCTATCCTTAAACATGAATTTTCATCCACTAAATGACTCTCGCAGGGATGATGCCC
>JBAZCE010000123.1:0-2279 GCA_041671105.1 Gallionella sp. | reverse complement strand
GATATTTTCAACC
The DNA here is from genome assembly GCA_041671105.1 of Gallionella sp. Taxonomy (GTDB): domain Bacteria; phylum Pseudomonadota; class Gammaproteobacteria; order Burkholderiales; family Gallionellaceae; genus Gallionella. The sequence continues at coordinate 2,266 of JBAZCE010000123.1, read as the reverse complement.
GGGTCAGGATTTTATGCTCATCTGACAAGCCAGCCAGTTTTCCTGTTCCTGGAGGCTGGAGAGCAATTCGGACGCGTTGACGGGTTTGAATTGCACGGGCCAATCAAATCCAGCCGATTCACGAATGAAATCGCTTGATGTATCTCCTGTCATCAGTACCGCAATGATGGGTTCGTCCGATTTTTGACTGAGTTTATTCAAAAACTGAATGCCGCTGAGCGCGCCGCCCAGCATGTAATCGACGATGTAGTAACCGGCGAATTCGATATCGGCGTGAAGCAGGGCATCTTCGGCATCGTTGAAGTAGGTAACTTCACCGCCCATTCCTTCCAGCCAGGCGATCATGCCCTGTGCGACCAGCGTATCATCCTCCACCACGATGAATTTTTTTCCTGCGGCGAATAAATTGTTTGCCACATTATTTTTATGCGGAAACGTTATCGCATCCGCTGACGGAGCCACAGCCTCAGCCAGGGGCAGGCTAAACTCGAAAACCGTTCCGCGACCGCTTTGCGATTTACATCTGATTTGTGTATTCAGCAGAGCCAACGCGCGTTTTACGATGGACAATCCCAGTCCCAAGCCGCTTGTCCTGTCGCGTTGCGGGTTATCGATCTGATAGAACTCATCGAAGATATGTTCTATGTATTCTTCAGGAATTCCGATGCCCGTATCCCATACCTGGAACAACACGCAGCTGCCGCGTTGTCTGGCGCTCACCAGAATAGCGCCTTCAGTTGTGAACTTGATCGCATTTGAAACAAGATTCATCAACACAGATTTAATCAAACCGATGTCGCTGCGAACGAACAGCGTCCGTTTCATCGGGAAATACAATTTAAAATCGAGCTGTTTATCTTTGGCTACCGCTGCAAAATTTTGCTCCAGCCAGATGATGAGTTCAGGCACATTGATCAATGTGTATTCCGGCTTGATCATGCCCGCATCCAGTTTCGATACATTCAGCAACGCATCCAGCAGTCCTTTGAACGCTTCCATCGACTGCTCCAGGCGTTGGATTATATTATCCTGGCGAGCAGTGGGTTCGGAGAGCTTGAGAGCGCTGATGTAAAGGTTGGCGGCCGTCAGGGGTTGCCTTAAGTCGTGTCCTGCGGCTGCGAGAAAGCGGGTCTTGGCCAATTCCTTTTTTTCCAGCTGCTGCAATGAATCACTTAGCGCGCGCACAGCCTTGATCCGCTCCATAATGTCGTGCACCATAACAACAATATGGGGAACACCGGAAATTCGAATGGGGGCTACCGCACATTCCAAAATTGCATCTTTACCAAAAGAGGTTTCTCCCTCGAAGTTAACCTTGGTTGGCTGGTCTGTTTCAAGCGCATTTATCGCCGCCGCAAACAGGCCGTGGCGCTTCCATGAGACGGTATGCCGGAAATTTTGTTTAAGGACGCCTTCGACTGTGCCGCCGATAGACAGCGCATAGGCTTCATTCGCCATCACACAAGGCCCCTCGGCTTTAAAGACTGCCATGCCGTACGGAGTTTTATTGATGATGGTCTGATTGAAAGCCAGTAAATCTGTTATCTGCCCTTCAGATTTTTTACGCTCTGTTACATCCTGAACCGTACCGAGCATTTTCAAAGGAGACCCGTGAGCATCGTATATAAGCCTGCCTAATCCATGCATCCAGCGCTCAGCCTGATCGTCGTGCCGGAAGATGCGGTACTCCATGTCGAACGTCTCGCCCCGACCAATAACGTCGTTTTTCAGATGTTCGATAACCATAGCACAATCGTCAGGATGAATCAGCGCCTTCCATCCTTCCACAGAGTGATCATATGTATCGTCGATGCCAAATAACCTGGACGTTACGTCAGAGATGTCAAAGAACCCTGTGGGTATGATCAGCGCATAATTGCCCAAGCCTGCAATACTTTGCGACTCACTCAGCGATTTGGCTAACTCTGCCTTCTGTACGATGGTGTCGAGGAGTTCCGCATTTTTGATGTTCAACTCGTGTGTCCGTTCGTTCACCCGCTGCTCCAGCACCGCATTCTGTTCGGTAATCTTTGCCTGATTTTCACCAATTTTCATCATGAGTTGATTGAAACCCTGTTGCAGGGTGATGATTTCGGCTACATCGGTTTGTCCGGGGTCAATGGCATGGCTGGGGGTGTTTTCCGCAAGTTGTGTGACCTGTGCCGAGAACTGGGAAAGTGGTCTGACTACAAGCCTGTGCACAAGCAGCCAAAGCACGAAACCGACCGCAAATAACAGTGCCGAATTGACCATGATGTTGGTGAAA
>JBAZCE010000122.1:5994-7208 GCA_041671105.1 Gallionella sp. | reverse complement strand
CGGGTTTGGGCTGCGGTGTCATCGCCTATTTGATCGCGTTAAAGCGCGAAAAATGGGTGCGTGCAGACATCCGCGAGATGGAGTTTTTGACAGAGATGGTGGTGCGTACCGGTAAGCTGGAAGCGGAAAATTAGCATGCGTTATTTACGTCGTCACCGCCGCTTCGAGGCGGAAGAAGCCCTGGAAGATCCGATCGCCGGGGTTGCCAATTTGTTCGATGCCAGCATCGTGTTCATCGTGTCCATGATGTTGGCCTTGTTCATGGCTTACAACATGATGGATCTGCTTAATCCCAACGCCGAAGTCACCATGACCAAAAAGGGCGCGGACGGGCAAGTCGAAATCATCACGCGCAAGGGTCGCGAAATCAAAGTAAGCAAAGTGACCGATAAGAAACTATCGGGTGAAGGCGAGCGGCTGGGCACGGCTTACCAGTTGTCCGATGGTCGTGTCGTGTATGTTCCTCAATAACGCCATGCTGATCTTTCTGCGCGCTTGCCTGGCAAGCCTGATGTTGATTGCCTGTACAGCTTATGCCGTACCTGTTGCCGCGCCCATTCGGGTCAGCCTGATGATGGGCGGAAACGACACGGTGACGGCGGCTGATGCGGCGCGATTGCTCAAGGCCGATCCGTTCATGCGCAACGTCAAGGTTAAAGTTTATTCGCTGCTGGATTTTCCTGCGCATACCGCCACGGCGGGTATCCCCGCCGACAAGACTTTTTTGAGTCAATCGCAACACATTTTTGTGTCCACCAGCGTCGGTCGCAGATTTATTGATTTGGCGGGCATTGAAATCAAACAGGCAACCCGGGCAGGGGGGCAGGCATACGTCGTAGGCAGCGTATGGGATAGCGACTTTGCCGGCTTTGGTCTGACTAAAAATCCTGAATTGACCGCGTATAAAGACGCGGGCGGCGCGGTCAATCTGGCGAATATGGAGCGCGCGGCCCTGGCAAAAACGCTGAAATTAAAAGCGATTGCTGCGCCCGATAAGCTGCCCGAAATGGCTTATTACAATCCCTTGAATAATCAAAGCTACGCTGATTTTGCCAGCTATCGAAAGGATTGCATCTGGTGCAAACCCGGTCGTGCTTATGTCGGCATCATGATGTATCGCAACAATGCCTTATCGGGCAAAGGCGAAACCGCTGTGGCACTGGCCTATGCACTGGCGGCGCGCGGCTTGAATCCGCTGGTGACTTACGGCATTC
>JBAZCE010000122.1:0-5984 GCA_041671105.1 Gallionella sp. | reverse complement strand
TCATACAAATCAGGAAATCGAACAGTTGATGCTGGATGAACGCGGCAGGTCGCGTGTCGCGGGCGTATTGATGCTGGCGGGCAAGTTCGATATGACACCGCAACATACCGTGCCGCTGCTGCAAAAACTCAACGTGCCGTTCATTAATCTGATTACCCTGATGACGCAGAACCTCGAACAGTTTCAGGCTTCGCCCATCGGCCTGGACATGATGGAACGCTCCTGGCAAGTCGGCAGCACCGAGTTGGGCGGTGCGATTGCGCCGACCGTGGTGGCGAGCAAAGAACGCTTCCACGATGTCGAATTGGAGGTGACTTATGACTCGGATATGCCGATACCTGAGCGTGTCGAGCGTGCCGTGGATCGCATCCGCAACTACATCGAGTTGCAGCGCGAAATGAACCTGAACAAACGTGTCGCGCTCATCTATTACAACTATCCGCCCGGCAAGGAAAATATCGGCGCGTCGTATTTGAATGTGTTGCCTAAATCGCTGTGGACGATGTTGCAGCGCATGAAAGCCGAGGGCTACGATACCGGCAGCTTGCCCAAAGACGAGAACGCCTTGTTTGAACAGGTGCAAGAGCAGGGCGTGAATAGTCATGCCCCCGGCGCGCTGGAAGTCCTGGTACGCGGCGCTCACGCTACGCTTTATCCTGTGTCGGAGTACAAAAAACTGTTCGCCAGGTTGCCCGAATCGTTGCGCCGCGATGTGAATAATTATTGGGGCGAGCCTGAACAGGCGAAAGCGATGTTGTGGCGCGATGCCAAAGGACGCGCATATTTTGTTTTTCCCACGGTTAGGTTCGGCAATGTGCTGTTGAATCCGCAACCGGATCGCATCGGCAGTGCCGACCCCGGCAAGCTTTATCACGATGTGCATATGCTGCCGCACCATCAATATCTGGCGTATTACCTGTGGTTGCAGCATGAATTCAAAGCCCACGCGATGGTGCATGTCGGCACTCACGGTACACACGAATGGCATGGCGGGCGTGAGGTCGGCAACCTGGCGGATGATCCCGGCGACGTGTTTGCAGGCAGCGTGCCGCAGCTCTATCCCTATATCGTGGACAACATCGGCGAAGGCATACAGGCAAAGCGGCGCGGCATGGCGGCACTCATCAGTTATCTCACGCCGCCGCTGGATAAAGCGGTGCTGAATACCGAGCTGGTGAAGCTGACGGGCTTGATTAGCGATTACCGCGTGGCGGCACAAAAGAGTCCGCTGGCGGCACAGGCCATTCTGGACGAATTTTCCCGTCTGGCGCTGAAGTCGGGGGTGGCGCAGGATATGGGACTCACCACCATCAGCACGGCCGAACAGGTGGATATTATCGAAGATCATCTCAATGAAATCGGTCAGACGAACGTGCCATATGGTTTGCATACCTTTGGCGTGTCGCCCGACGAACATGCACGGCAAACCACGGTGGAGGCGATGTTGAGCATCGATGTGACGCTTACGCCTGAACAGCGCGCAGCCAAACGCAGCGATTATCTGACGCGTCTGGAGCAAAGCGGCAAGGCGGAACTGGACGCGCTGATCAACGGCTTGAACGGCGGCTACATCGCAGCCAGTGGCGGCAACGACCCGATACGCAACCCCGATGCGCTGCCCACCGGGCGCAATCTGTTTGGCTTTGATACCACGCGCCTGCCCGGTCCCGCCGTGTATGCGGCGGGGGCGAAACAGGCGGAGGCGTTGCTAGAGGATTACCGCCGTCGGCATGGGGTGTATCCCGATAAATTGACTTTTACTTTATGGGGGGTAGAAAGCTACCGCCATGAAGGCATGATTGAAGCGGAGATCATGCGTTTACTCGGCGTGAAGCCGGTGTGGGATGAGCGGGGTATGGTCAAGGGCGCAGAACGTATCAGCCGTAAGGAATTGGGCCGTCCGCGTGTGGATGTGGTGATTACCCCGTCGGGCATGTATCGCGATCAATTCGCGCCCGTGATGTTGTTGCTGGATAAAGCGGTCAGCGAAGCCCGCCTGGGGGAGGAGTCGGATAATCCGCTGGCGGCGAATTACAAAAAAGTGCGTGCCGCATTGATGGCTAAAGGCGTACCCGAAGAACAGGCGAATCGGCTGGCGGGCGTGCGCATTTTTTCTGAACCGACGGGTACATATGGCACGAACGTGAACAAATTAGTGCCGATGTCGAACACCTGGAAGGATGAAAAAGAAATCGCCGCTGTGTATTTGAACCGTGTCGGCAATCCTTACGGGCAGGGCTATTGGGGCGGGCTGGATGTCAGTGCCAAAGAGGGGCAGCCTGCGGCGGGTAAGGAAGTTCCCGCGACTCTGGGCGTGGATTTATTCAAACTGGCATTGACCGATGTGAAAGCCACCATTCATAGCCGTTCGTCCAATACTTATGCTGCCCTGGATAACGATGATTTTTACGATGCCCTGGGCGGTTCGGCGTTGGCGGTGCGTGCGGTAAATGGAGCGGGTGCGGAAGTCATTGTGGCGAATTTATCCAACCCGAATAATCCGCATCATGAGACATTGGAAAAATTTATCGGCACAGAAATGCGCACGCGTTATCTCAATCCGGAGTGGATTAAATCCATGATGAATGAGGGTTACAGCGGCGCGCGCTTCGTCGGTAAAGTGACCGAAAATCTGTGGGGTTGGCAAGTCACCACGCCCGATGCGGTCGGCGATGCCAAGTGGCAGGAGATGTACGAGACCTATGTTGCGGATCGCAATAATCTCAACATCAAACAGAAATTCCGCGACTCAAAAAACATGCTGGCTTATCAGGGTATGGTGGATCGCATGTTGACGGCAGTCAATAAAGGCTACTGGAAGCCTGATGAACAAACCCGTGCCGCGCTGGACGCGGCCAATCGCGAGGCGATTGCCGAGGCGGGCGTAGCGTGTGACCGCGATCGTTGCTCAAGCAGCGAAGTGACTAAACTGGCCGAGGAACAAGATAAACGTATCGGTGAGGCGGCGGCAAAATTAGCCGCACCGCGCATCGGCGCGCAAGCGGTTAAACCTGCGCAAGCTCAAACAGCAAAAGCCCCATCGGCAGGACAGGCGGGTGGGAAAAAGGCAGCCACTCCTGCGGCGAGTAATGCGGCTAAAGCCAAATCCGCCGCTAAGGCGGATGCAGCGAGCGGCAAAACGGCGCAGGTGGATGGCTATGAGATGAAACAGCAAAAGTCTGATCTGAGCGTGCAACTGATGGAGTCCGCGCCGACCTGGTTGGGGCTGTTGTTCGCGGGTATCTTTGCCGCAGGCGTGTTTATTAAAATTAAATAATTGTTAATAATCAAGTTGATATTTTGTTTATATGAGGTGGTTTATGAAGCATTTGGCAGGCTTGCTGATTTTTTTCTCCAGTGCTGCGCTGGTTTGCGCCGAGGAGGTACAAACGCTTGAAGAAATCAAGGTGACGGGTAAACGTGACGATGTGTCCGAGCGCCGTGAGTCCGGTACGCAAAAGGTAGTGGTAGATAGACGCGAAATTGAAAACATGAGCGTGATGACCATCGTTGATGTGATCGGTAAATTACCGGGTGTCGAAATTAAAGGCGATGCGCAACGGGCGCGCGGCATGACGCGCGACTCGGTGAGCGTGCTGATAGACGGTGAACGGCAATCATCAATGGCGGTGATGGGCGCATTGGGGCGCCAGCCTTCCGGCGATCTGGAGCGCGTCGAGATATTGCGCGGCTCATCCGCCGAGTATGGCGGCGCTTCTTCCATTACCGTCAATCTGGTGATGAAAAAAGCGATTCCCAAACGTTCGACGGAGATGCGCGCGGGTGTCGGGATGCGCGGTAATGAGCTGAACGAGCAATTGGCGTGGACAGAAAATGGCGGCGAAGGCGGTTTTGCCTGGTCGTTGCCGATTGGTTTGATCTGGAACAACGCGCCGTTGAATACGCAACTGGACAGGCAAAATTCTGCCGCAGGCGTGCGTAATCTGTGGCAGCAGGAAAATGCCGGCGCGGTGAGCAAACTCGGTCACCATGCGATTAGCCCGCGTCTGAGCTGGAAAAACGGCAGCGACAGTTTTACCATCTTGCCGATGTTTTTTTACGGGCCGATGACGCGCAACACCACCTCAAATTTGACGGCTTATACCAGTCCGGCAGCAGGCACGGGGCAGGCTTACAACGGTGAACGACTGACTCGGGAAAGCGGCTTGAGCCGGACGCTGCGATTGCGGGTTGAGGGCGAAAAACATGTGGGCGATGCCAAACTGACTGCGCGCACTTCGTTGAACAATAGCCGCAGGAGCAACGATACGATACGGGATGTTTACAGTGCGAGTTATGTGTTGACGCGCTTTAGCGACAATCTGCTCAGTACCGATAAGGAGTGGAATTCCGCGCTGCGTTGGGATCAGCCATTTGGCGTGAATCTGGTTTCGCTGGGTGCCGAATTTGTTCGCTTGCAACGCGACGATCAGCAGAATTTCAGCGGCGCTCAGGCCAGTTTCCTGGCCTCGTCACGCGATGGTATTTTGTGGGTGCAAAACGACTGGTCGCCGCTCGCTTCCTTTACGCTGACCACGGGCTTGCGCAATGAAAATACTTCCCTTAATTCTAACGGTGTATCTCAGCAACATACCGGTTGGCTGCCGTCGGTCGCGGCGCGCTGGGAACCGATGGATAAATGGGTGATGCGTTCTTCCATCGGCGCGGGATTGAAGATGCCGAAACTGGACGAAATCAGCAATGCCGCCGTGCCGAGTATCGGTGTGAATACGCCGGTCGAAGCCGATAAACGCGGCAATCCCAACCTGCGCCCGGAACGCAGCGTTAATTTTGAGGCGGTGCTGGAACATTATCTGGCTGACAATGCCGGGGTGCTGGGGGCGAATTTGTATGTGCGTTCCACCCGGGATTTTACCGAGCGCCATGTGCTGCTGGAAGGGGCGCGCTGGGTGGACAGGCCGTATAACGCGGGTTCTGCACAGCATTGGGGTATGGAGTTCGACGGAAAAATCAAGACGGACCGCGCGGGCTGGAAGGGGGCGACCGTCAAGGCGCATCTGACCCTGCCGCATGCCCGGGTCAATGACACGCAGCTGGGTATCACCCGTATGGCGCGCGATACACCGCGCTTTGTGCTTTCCATGGGGCTGGATCAAAGCCTGCCCAAGCTCAAATCCACCTATGGCGTGACCTTGCAGCATTCGGGACGCAGTGCAACGGCAATTCCGGGTGAACAATGGGGCTATACCGATGCGCGGACTCAACTGGATGCCTTCTGGTTGTACAGATCAATCAGCAATACAAGCTGCGTATGGCCGGGCAGAATTTGCTGGCCGCCAATACGGTGCGACAAAACAACGTTACATCGGCAGGCAACGCGTATCAGTTGAGCAATAGCGAACGCGGTTATCGCGGCGTGATGCTGACGCTTGAGGGGCGTTTGTAAAATGTCTGATCTGACGCTTTCATTCCATCCACTAATGACAACCCGGCGCTCAGTTTCAGTAAGTTCTGAAAATACGGCGCAACGAGAGCGATTTGTTGTTGTCGTGTTTGTCCTGGTATTGCATGCCGGGTTTGGAAGTGCATGGATTATGCAATCAGCGCCATCGGCACCTGTAATAAAGGAAATGTCCGTGTCTATTGCCATGCAGCAGGCGCCCGTTATCCAACCAGAACCGCTACCTCCCAAGCCGCAGCCTAAGGTTGAACATACCGACAAGCCGGTTAGCAAACTTGTGGCGAGAGAGGTGGCTGATGTCGCACGTTTGCCATTTGCAGCGTCACCACCGCCCGTTGCGGCTGCACCGGCTGTAGCCGTCGCTCCTGTAGTCGATACCGAGCCGGATTACAAAGCCGGCTATCTGAATAATCCCCGCCCGGCTTATCCGATGGTAGCGCGAAAAATGGGCTGGGAGGGGCGTGTAATACTAAATGTCGAGGTGTTGGCTGAAGGGACATGCGGTGCGATTAACGTATTGACCAGCAGCGGACGTGAAGCATTGGATAACGCAGCGATACAT
>JBAZCE010000121.1:6597-7287 GCA_041671105.1 Gallionella sp. | reverse complement strand
AAATGGCGGAGAAGTCCTGAAAATAAACAATCTGGACGGGCACATCAGCATTGCCGATCGAAGCCAACTGGAAAGCAAAAGCGACCGTTTTTACTTCACGGAGAGTGTCGCGTTAAATTCGGGCAAGGTCTATGTATCCCCGCTGCAACTTGAGTTCGAAAACAAAAAAGTCATCCCCCGCCCCATCATTCGCATCGCCACGCCGGTTTTTGATCGCGGCTCACATCGTCACGGCGTACTGGTCGTCACCGTTGCCGCCAACGAGCTTTTGGCCCGGATAGGTGCCGGCAATGATATTTCCAGGAGTCAAAACATGCTGCTCAATAGCGAAGGCTATTGGCTTAAGAGCAACAACCGCGATGATGAATGGGGGTTCATGTATGACAAGCCCAAGACGCTTGGCGTCCGGTTTCCTGAGGCATGGCAAAAAATTTCGGCAGCAGATTACGGTCAATTCGAAGACGGCAGCGGATTGTGGAGTTTCGAAACGGTCTACCCGCTGAAATCGCGCACGCCGGCGGATTTAAACAATCAGATACGCACCAGCGTCGATCCTGACAAATACTTCTGGAAAGTGGTTTCATTTGTCCCGAAGCAACAAATTTGGGAAATGAGTTCCAAGGTGATGTGGTCTAGCGTGTTTTACTCGGCGGGCATGCTGTTACTGTTGCTGGTCGGTTGCTGGTATTT
>JBAZCE010000121.1:0-6578 GCA_041671105.1 Gallionella sp. | reverse complement strand
CAAAAGGCCCAGCAGGATCTTGGCATCGCCGCCGCAGAATACTCAAAACAGCTGGCTTTACGCGACACCGAAGCACGCATGTACGCGATACTTCACACCATCGCAGACGGCATCATCATCTTCAACGAGAACGGCATCATCGAAGAATTCTCCGCCAACGCCGAACTCATTTTCGGCTATTCCGCAGACGAAATTATCGGGAAAAATATCACCCAGTTGATGCCGGACGCCCTGCATGGGCTGCACAACGATTATCAGCCGCGTGCGCACAAAAATGCCGCCAGAAGCGAGCGTGAAATCGCAGGCCTGCGCAAGGACGGAGCAACCTTTCCCCTGGAGTTGGCGGTCAGCGAGATGATGTTAAGCGAGCAGCGCCATTTCACCTGCATGGTGCGCGACATCACCCGACGCAAACGTATTCAGGAGGAAATCATTGCCGCCCGCTACGACGCCGAACTGGCCAGTCAGGCAAAAAGCTACTTCCTCGCCAATATGAGCCACGAAATCCGCACCCCGATGAATGCGATCATCGGCTTCTCGCAACTGTGCCTGGAAACAAAACTCAAGCCCGTACAACGGGATTATCTGGAGAAGGTTTTCCTTTCAGCGAACTCATTGCTGGGCATCATCAACGACATACTGGATTTTTCCAAAATCGAGTCCGGCAAGCTGGATATGGAAAAATCCCCTTTCAATCTGGATGCCGTATTGAGAGGCGTTGCCGCCGTCATCAGCATCCGCGCAGAGGAAAAACACCTGGAATTTCTGATCGACAAGGAGCCTGGCATTCCGCAATCGCTGGTTGGCGATTCGTTGCGTCTGGGCCAAGTGCTGAACAACCTTGCCAACAACGCCGTGAAATTCACCGAAACGGGCGAGGTTGTGGTTCAGATCAGGATGGAGAGTCAGATTCCCTGTCAGGGCGATAGTTACGGTCAGGTTGTGCTGCGCTTTACGGTGACCGACAGCGGCATCGGCATGACGCCCGGGCAGGTCGAAAAACTGTTCCAGTCTTTCAGCCAGGCCGATGTTTCCACCACGCGAAAATACGGCGGCACCGGCTTGGGGCTGGCTATCTCCAGGCGTCTGGTGGAATTGATGGGCGGGCAAATAGAGGTAGAAAGCACACCGGGGAAAGGCAGTGTTTTTGCATTCAGCATCCCCTTCACCTTTTTACCCGACGAGGCGGTCGATCTCCCGGATTTGAGCAAACTCAAGATATTGGTGGCGGATGACAACGACAGTGCGCGACTCTTGATGCTGAGCTATCTGGAATCATTCGGCATCGAGGCGATGTCGGCTTCAGATGGCATTGATGCGCAGGCCTTAATCGAACATGCAGATGAGAACGGGCAGCCGTTCAGTTGCGTAGCACTGGACTGGAGCATGCCCGGCATGAGCGGACTGGAGGTGGCAAAACGCATCAAACAGAAACTGCATCTGCAGCGGATACCTGCGCTCATTTATCTATCCAGTCACAAACACAGCGAGATGATCAATGCGTCCAGGGCGGTAAAGTTACTTGACGCAGTGATCGATAAACCCGTCACGCCATCCGCATTGTTCGATGCAATCGTGACATGCACGTCAGGGCAGCGTAAATTATCTCGGCCGGCACAGCCGGAAGATACGCATGCCGACCTGACCGGCCTGCATGTATTGCTGGTGGAAGACAACCTGTTCAATCAACAGTTGGCATGCGCCCTGCTGGAGCGCGCCGGGGTAAAAGTCGGCATCGCCGACGACGGCTTTGCTGCGCTACAGGCATTGCAGCAAGAAAAATTCGATGCCGTTCTGATGGATATGCAGATGCCGAAAATGGACGGACTGGAGGCTACGCGTCGTATCAGGGAAAACCCGGCACTGGCCGATTTGCCTGTTATCGCGATGACTGCGAATGCGATGGCAGGGGATCGCGAAATTTGTCTTGCTGCCGGCATGAACGATTACCTAGCCAAGCCGCTGCACTACCAGACGATGTATGCCACGCTTGCGCGCTGGACACTTCGTGATGTGCCACCTTGCGAGCCGCCCGCAACAGAGGATCAGAGCGATGCGGTTCTTGACACAGACAGTGCGATGAGCAGAATGGGGGGAGAGCCGCTCTACCGGTCGATGCTGGCCAAATTCATGGAAGGCCAGCGCCAGGCGGTACAATCCACACGGGATGCGCTCGCCATCGAAGACATGGCGACTGCGGAACGCCTGGTACATACGCTAAAGGGCGTTGCGGCAACCGTCGGCGCGAACTCGTTGACAGCATCCGTCAGCCAACTGGAGCAGGCGATCAAGGCTCAAGACACCGGACAATATCCGCAGTTGACAGAGACTGCTGCAAACAAGTTAATACTCGTATTTGCTGCGACAGAAGCCTTTCTGGAAGGACCGAAGCGATTAGAACGTGACAACAATGGACGCGACTGAGGCAGCAAGGGAATCATCGCGATGGCTGATATTTGCAAAGAGGAATATGGCATGAAAAGTTTTGTTTTGTTTTTATCACTGCTGTTGTCTGCCTGTGCGAGCCATCACAAGGCTGTCGGCGAGATCGGGGGCGCTGCCGTACACCGAAAAGAGGTAGCGGAGCCGCAAGCGAACGTTCGTCCACGAGCGGCGCCCATCGAAAAACCGCAAGCAACTCGCAGCACTCCGGAGAATCCAACGCCTAAAAAACGCGAACATAACATCGAAGAAGATTGATTAAAAACGGGGCGTAGCAAGCGCGACAATCGTGATTAGCGGGGTACGATCTGGCACCCCGCTTGATCCGCCGTGTATCGATTTCACATGAAGTTGCGCGTATGCAGTGAAGACAGACGTTGCGCGGTCTCGCGCTCGAAGCCGAGTTTTTCCAGACGCGCTTTTCTGCCCTCACTCATATCCAGCATCAACTGCTGCACCCGTACATAGCCGGCGGCGATGGCCTTGGGCGTAAATTCGCCTGCGGCAAGCAGAATCAGGGCGTCGAACACTTCTTCGTTAAGCCCTGACGTACCGGACAAGGCATCGTTGCGCGATTGCACCGCGTTGGCCAGCCGCGTGAAGAGCTGCGGCTCCTGTTTCAGGCGCGACATCAAATGATTCATGCCGAATGCGACATGGCGCGCTTCATCGCGTGCCGCCAGGCGTGCAATCTGCCGGGTGACCGGATCGGGTGCATGGGCATGCAGGAAGTTGAGCAGGCTGACGAAGGTGCCTTCGCCCAGCACCGATAGCAGGAATCCTGCGACCGAAAAGTCAGTCTCATCCAGCAATGTCTTCAACGAAGTCTGTCCGCCTGCGGTGGACAGCGCGGGTTCGCGGCCCTTCATGCGCAAACGCCGCATAAACACCTCGATGTGCCGCGCCTCGTCGGCCACCTGTATCGCCAGCACGGCCTGCACTTCACGAAAATGCGGATGCAACTGCCCCAGAAAACGCGCAGGCACGATCAATGCGGCCTCTTCGTTTTCGATCATATAGGTCAGCACCTGCACCACCGCATCTTCCACGACATCCGGCAATTCGAAGGGGGTATGCCAGTCTATCGCCGTCTCCGGATTCCACTGCGCCGCAACCGCCTGCGCATACAGATCGGCAGCACCGTCCGCCCATACCTCGTTTTTCCGGTCGAGCCTAAAATGCATCGCGGGCGAACCCGCTTCCACCGTCGCACCGCGCGCGGACAATCCCCATCCTGCTTGCGCCTGTTCGGCAACCGCACCATCTAAAGACGAATCGGCATGACCCGTATGCATCGCACCAAGCCTGCGCCCGGCCTCTGCCGTACCGCGTGTCACCCGCACGACACCGTCCTGCGCCGAGAAGCTGAATTGATGCCCCTGATTGCGACACCATGCCGACAATTGCGCTTCCCAGCCCGCACTGCGGCCAGTGACAAAAAGGCTGCCTCCGGGCGGCACCCCCAATAACCCGTGCTTGACCAGCAGGTGGCCGCCGGCGTCCAGCCCCAGATCTTCAATATCGATAATCGGCAACAAGAATCTTCCCTTCCGCGTCATAAAACTGCTCATCGTCAACCGCCCGCATCAGCAGGTCGTAACCGCTGATGCGACCGGGCAGCCAGATCCTGAGCCCTTCGAGTTCGAGCAGGTGGCGAACCTTTGGATCATCCCAGCGCATCGCCAGCAGCAGTTCGGTGAAACGCGCGATCTGAGTTTCATCCGCACCCGGGCTCACCGTGAAGTTGCAGTGGTCGTAGTTGCCGGTGCGCGCCACGATGCGTGTGGCACCGGCAGGCAGTATGCCTTCGCGCGAGAAGGCCATGTGATTGCCGTCTATCATCCAGGCGGCATCGATTTCACCCGCCATCAAGGCCACTGCCGCATCGCGTTCGCCGCCGATATGGTCGCCGTGCTTGCCGCCCAGCACATCGAAACGCCGCGCAGTGTAATCGCGCCCGGCAATCAATCCCTGCTGACGCAGATGATCGCGCGGAATCAGGTTGGCCTGCGGCGAGTCGATCGCGCCAAAGCCGATGGTTTTACCCTTAAGCTTATCCGGTTCGTCATTGACAGGAGAATCGCCGCGCACCACCAGCACCGAGGAAAGATCGCGGTCGGTATCGCGCATCGCCACCGCACGCGCCTGCTGACCGCGAGCACGCGCAATGCGATCCGCCCGCACCCAGGCCAGCGGCGAGTTCCACGCAATCGCGATGCTGCCGTCGAATTGAGCTTCTACCTGACGCTCGTAATTTGAATAGAGAATGTAGTCGAACTCGAAATCATGCTGCCGGAAATATTCCTTGAAACCTTCCCAGATCGTGATCACCTTGGGCGCATAAGCCACCGCACCCATCATCAATGGTTTTGTCATCGCGCGCACCTCAACCGAACACCGGCATGCCGCACACCGCCTTGCCGATAAAGTCGTACAGAACATCTGAGGTGGGCGCCATCACGGATGCCGCACGCGCATCGCGGAAGTTGCGTTCCACGCCGACATCCCGGCGGAACGCTGCACCGCCGCAGACGCGCATCGCCGTGTCGGTCACTTCCAGCGCGGCTTCCGCAGCAGATACCTTGACTTGCATCACGCGCAGCATCGCGTCAGAGCGTCCGGCGGCCAACGCAACGATCGTGTCATCGCGCAACGTGCGCGCCATGTCGGCGTTGATTTTGGCGCGGGCAATATAGGCGCGTATCGTGGGCAGATCGGCCAGCGTGCTGCCCAGATGCTCCAGTTTATTGCCGCTGACATGAGCGCAGGAAGATGCAATAGCCGCATCCATGATACCGATCGAACAGGAGGCGATCAGTGTGGCGAACACCGGCAACACCGCGCCTATCATGATATCGAAGCCGCCGCCGTCCGCACCCAGCATCGCGGATGCGGGTATATGCAGCGAAGTGGCCGTGAGCGGCGACGAGCAGTTGCCGCGCAAGCCCATACCGTCGAAATAGTTGGGCTGGCTCAACCCCGCTGCACGGCCGGCGACCATCCACAGGGTACTGGCCCCCTCAACGGCTGCCGGACGGGTCGACCATACATAGGAATCCCCTTCAATGGCGGAAGTCACCATGCTCTTGCTGCCATCCAGAATGATCTCATCACCCTCACGGCGTGCGGTGCTGACCGGCGCCCAGAAGTGGCTGCGCGAACCGCTATCCGACCATGCCAGCGTAGTCAGATGAGAACCTTCGGCAATGTCGCGGCGTATCGCATCGCTGCCGAATTTTTCCAGCACGGTGCTGCCACAATAATGCATGGTCACCACCATCGCGGTGGAAGAACAAACTTTTGCTATGCGCTCAACTACTTGAGCTGCCTCACCCAGCCCGAGTTCCATGCCGCCGACTTCCTTTGCGCTAAGCAGGCCCAGCAGCCCGGCATCGCCCAGCGCATTGATTGCCGCGCGCGGAAATACGCCGTCACGGTCTGTGGTTTGCGCGGCTGGCGCAATTATGTTGTTGATGATGTCATCGAGTTGTTGCAGATATGTCATGGCAGCCCTTAATAAATAAACAGGGCGCGACCAAACAGCACGAGAAAAACAGACACGGGTCGTCCAGAAGCCGTCCGCTGCAGCAGACCGCCTGGTATCCGATAGAGAACTTCGCACCTCTTATAGTCTGCTGACCTGCACGTTGGCAGCGCTTGGAAACGGCACATCCGTCATGTTCATTCCTCCCGCCAGCCACACACAGGCCGTCTGACCCGATCCAGCATCCCGCATGAGAGTGAAGTCGGCGTTACGGCGTGCCAGTTGGAAGCAAACACGACAGCGGGGTGCAGTTTACCAGATACGAGGGAGATTTGATGTCTGCAACAGCCCGGGCACGAGCCTCTGACAGGCAACTCGCTGACAAAGGCTGCGCGCGTCCTGGCCGGTTTACGGCAGGGCTGCGTTGTGTCGTTCGATCACACGATCAATGAATTCACGCAAAAATCCTGTCGTCTGAGCGCTGTGAAAACGGTCAATTTCAACGCCATGACTATACGCCACGACAGTTGGAAAACCGCGCACCTTGTGCTTGCCCGCGATCCTCATGTTCTCGTCGGCATCCACCATACCCAAAATAAACTTACCGTCGTATTCCGCAACCATCTTGTGCAGCAACGGCGCCAACACCTTA
>JBAZCE010000120.1:0-7371 GCA_041671105.1 Gallionella sp. | reverse complement strand
AGATTGGCAACTCGTGTTGTAGTACCACTTGTGCTGGCTGAGGAAATGGGCCTGGCAGCCAGGCAACTCAATCCGCATTCAAGGTTGAAAGTGTATCCGTCGTGATGTCTACCGCTGAACTGGCGGGCGTCTCCTGCCGTTCGCTGGGTGATAAGGTTGCATCACTGGCAAACAAGCGCTCAGAAATCATTGCCGCACTGGATTTGCTGTTTACCGGGATTTAATTCGAGCTTGTCCCGCAACTTTTCAACTTGCGCTGACAGCGGCTGGCGGTCTGGTCGCTGATTCCCTTTTTCGGAATATCAGGAGACCCTGAACCAGGCCTCGGCAATGCTGGCGCTGTTGCGGCTGTATGGCGGAGAAGTTTCGTAGGTCGGGTTTGATGGAACTACTAAGTGTTGGGCTAAGACGTGAAGAATCTGTGTCTAAGCCACCACTAATTAACCCGACATGTCGGGCTGGAGTGTTGGCATACGCCCTGGTGGTGGACGTATCCGGGATGCATCCCGTATTAATTCGCCTCTTGCGGAGTCACTTCAATATAGACCTGTTTTTCTTTTTCGATTTTGTCCGCAGGTGTGACGAAATTGATGTCTCCTTCATCGCAGTAACGAATTTGCGGCCTCAGCAAAATTCGCACACGGCCAGGACTCGATTCCGCCGAGCCGTGGAAAGCCAAAAACAGTGAACCGCGAAGTAGCGGCCCATATTCCCGCAGGACTTGTTTATTAATCCTCCATTCGACAGCCGGGCACTTTAATTTTTCATCAAAAAATTGATACAGGAACCAGTTTTTTTGACCATCCGTATCGGAGTCCAGAACGTTCGATGCCAACGTCAGGCCGCTTGAAACATAGTCAAGAAGAGGTAATGCCGTTGCGCCAATCCTGGCCGTTTCGGCAGCAGCCTTCGATATTTTCTCAAAAACACTCCTGGTGTTTCGGGATGGATGCAGTGCGCTGAGCGTTGCAGAGACCGGGATCGCCTCGGGCGAGTCTCCAACGGGTTCCAGCGCGATATGGATAGCAAGCGAGCTGTCGTCGCAGAGTTCTGCCATCCAGTCCCACCAGAACGGCTCAATCACGGTTATTCCGAATGCCCAGTCATACCGGTAGATGCGTTGCTCCTTTGCGTTATCTTGCACCAATGTGGTTTGTGAGAACAGTGGGGTCTCCTCCCCCTGAAGACTCAAATACCAGCGCTGGACGAAGCTGTCTTGATGATCCGGTTGTGCTTTGACCGTGGAAGGATTAAATCCATCGGGAAGAATGTTGACTTCAGGCGTGGTGGTTGTGTAATTTTTGGCGAGAAAGTCGAAAACATCTCTTATTATCCGGGTTGCCATGTCATTCTCCTCCGTTGTTAAGCAATGGAGCCGCGTCTTAAATTTCTTTCGGATACTTCACGTAATGTTGCGAGAACCGCTTGCGAAGCTGAGTTCAATTTTGGCTTCTCTTGAATTTTGACAAGTAAAAGGCAACAATGCAGTAGATCACGGTGAAACCAGACGGATGAGCAGGCAAGTTGCCTATGTCTTGTTTTTTGCAACTCTAGCCGTGCCTCACCCCGAATACAATATGCCTGAATGCATAGGTAATTCGGCCTAGCCGCCTGCCGGCAATGATTTTTAAGGTTGCCTAAATCGGTATGGGCAATCCCTTTGCCGCATTGTTTTGTTAACAGCTCAGGCGGCGCACTGGGGATGCGGACGATCGGGGAAGATAGCTGTTGATATGTTGCATACCGGGCGCGAGGATGTGCGTTAAACTGCGCACAGGTGCCGGCGTCAGCCATGGTGAAGGATGAACATGAAGATAAATCCCATCGGAATCATACATACCCCCCATACTTCAAAAGAGGCATGCCCCCTTCAACCGCTCTATGCAGCCGAGACAGCGGGGCGCATAGAGCTGTTCAAGGAATACGAAGCCGGATTGAAGGATATCGAAACCTTCTCGCACATTTATCTGCTTTATCGCTTTGACAGGGCGGGCGAGATCGAAATGGTGCGCAGCACCTTCCTTGACGACGAGCCGCACGGTATCTATGCATCAAGGCATCCGTGCAGGCCGAACGGCATCGGGATGTCCATCGTGAAATTGCTAAGCCGTGCAGGGAATAACCTTATGGTGCAAGGCGTTGATATGCTGGATAAGACACCGCTGCTGGACATTAAACCGTATATTCCAAAATTCGATGTCATAGACTCCGCATCGGAAGGATGGACTGCAGGGAAGATGTGGCGGCCCAAGCCGGAGGGAAGGGAGTGACGGGAAGACTTCGCCACACTTCATCAGGAAACCGCATCGGGTTTGCTGCGTTTCAATCATTGAACCGCTATGAACTTGTTACTTGCTGATCTCATTCTCGTCATTCATGCGTTGTTCGTGACGTTTGTCATTCTGGGGCTGGTTGTGATTCTGCCCGGCAGGCATTGGGGGTGGGTCAGGAACTTGTGGTTCAGGTTAGCCCACCTGCTGGCAATCGGATTCGTAATCGCAGAGTCATGGCTGGGCCTGATATGCCCGCTTACCGGGTGGGAGAGCAACTTACGGGTGGCAGCGGGCGGCAGCGCCTATTCAGATTCCTTTATCCGGCACTGGCTGCATGAAATCCTGTTCTATGATTTTCCCCCCCGGGTTTTTACCGTTGCCTACACCGTATTCGGCATTCTTGTGATCGTTGCCTGGCTGTTCGTGCCGCCGGAATATGCGCGGAGCAAAAAATGAACTCCGGCCTGTGCAATTCTGCCTGACGCAAAAATATTGCAGCCGTTCTGCATGATTCACCTGCCGATCCGTGGTTGATTCATAGCATAATCATGTCAGCAGTTTACCCGTCGGAGATGATGGCTTTATCAGTTCTGAATTTATGTGGTAATTGCATGAAATTACTGGTAATTATTGCTTGAGTGTACCTGTGGTGGCGCCTTCGGCAAGCGGCGTCTGATGGATCTGTTTTCCAACACAAGGAGATAAAAATGAAGCGAATGCACAAGGTCGTTCAGGAGCTGATGGATTTGATCGAGGAAAACAAGTGGGAGAAAAAGTTCGAAGCAGCGATCAGAAACGCCCATAAAGAGCATGTGCCGCAAATCAAAACTATCAGGAATCTTGAAGATTATCTTGCCTGGATGAATGCCTTGCTCTATTGGGTGCCAGCGGAAAATGAACCCGGCAAGGAAGTTTACAACCGCCTTTGCGAATTTTATTTCATCCTCGATCAGGAGCCGGTGCGGGAGTTGCAGAATAATCTGCTGCCGCACGATAAAGCGTTGCCGCTGACACCGCTATCCAAATGGATGGTCAAGTACGCCCGTAGCATCGGTGAATTTATGGATACGCCCGAATCGCTCACGCCGGATACGCTCAAGTCGTTTTACGAATCGCCCAATTACAACATGAGCGATTATCTTTGCCCGCGCGGCGGCTGGAAAACCTTCAACCAGCTGTTCGCCAGAAACCACAAACCTGGTATGCGTCCCATTGCTGCACTGTGCGACCAGAGTGTCATCGTCTCGCCTGCGGATTCGATATTTGCGGGACAGTGGGAAATCAGAGCTGATTCGCATATCACCCTGAAGCATCTGCACTGGACGGTCGAAGAGCTGATGGAAGGCAGTCCCTACAAGGATCGCTTTAGCAATGGCCTGTTCATGCACAGTTTTCTCAATACAACCGATTATCACCGTCAGCACGCCCCGGTCGGCGGCAAAGTGCTGGAGTCGCGCGTCATTCATGGGCAAGTGTATCTGGAGGTGCAGGCCGTGCCGATTGTGGATGACACGGAAGGTAATTTCCGCCTGCAAGGACGGCGTAAATTCGATGCGCTCGACAATGCCGGTTACCAGTTTGCTCAGGCTCGCGGCTTGGTGGTGCTAGACACGCCCATCGGCCTGGTCGCGGTACTGCCGATCGGCATGGCTCATGTCTCCTCAGTCGTGATGACAGCGGAAGTGGGCGTGACGCTGCGCAAGGGGGAAGAAATCTCGTATTTCCAGTTTGGCGGCTCCGACATCGTTGTTTTATTCGAAGCGGCAAGCAACGTAAGCTTCACCGCGCAACCGGGCGTTCACTACAAGATGGGCACCAAAATCGCAGAGGCTTATCCGGTGGTCTGAAGCCGCGGGCCAACGTCGGTGCTGCTGAATTTGTCTGTTTAGCGGCTTTTTGTATTTTGCAAAGGTGATGAATAGGTTGCTACCTGAATGGCCTCTATTTTTTCATTTGCTCTCTCACAGCTTCGATAAACAAACTGCAAATAGCACTCAACATTTTCATAGCCACATACAATACGCACAATGCTATTACCAATATCAGGGCGTAGCCCAGAAACGGGATAATATCTGTCAGAGCTACCACTAGAGCGATCCCACCAATTGGTATCGTAAATATCATGAGCCAAAAGAATTCCTGATGAGCAGTGCAATCCTTTGAAAAAAATTGAACAACCGATCCAATCAAGATTGGACTGAAAGCAAAAACGACACTGGCAATTACCGTCCCAAGCGGGGTCATATCACTAAAATCCTGTAAAAAATTACCATAAAAAATCTCTGTAAAATTATTCGTATTGACAGCCGGCATTCTTTACTTCGTTTTATATACCTTGCCGCACTTGATGTCATTATACTGCTGAACGCTGGCAGGCATTAACAAGCGCACATCAGGAACTGTCTTTTCAAAGGCAAATTGATGAGAGCAATGGGACTCGACCCCGTTGCTCTCAATTTGCCTTACGCCACGATTCAAGTTTGTTTGAATGCCGAGCAGGCTTGCGTTTCCATGGTGTTGCGGGTATTTTTAAACCCTATAAATCAAGTAATTGGGTTTGATTGGTCATGGTGGATTCTCTGGAAGGTAGCAAAGGAGCCGTCAAATGTCGGAACTGAATCTGAAAGACTTCGAAGATCTTGGCGAATATGCCGGGGCGGGTCTTTATGCCACCAATCTTGCGCTACAAAGAGCCGCCCGCTCGTCCAGTCAGAGGCGAATTCCTATCGCCGGTGCTGCGGTGTCCATGAGCAAAACAGGCGAGCTGACCGAAGTTACGGTCGGCAACAACAATCGAATCCCGGCTCCGGACACGGAGAGTCGTGGCTATCCCACGGATCACGGCGAGACGGATGCGATCCGTAACATCGACGATTTCGCGGCGGTCGACTGGCACCGGGTGGTGTTCGCCACCACGCTCAGTCCCTGCATCATGTGCACGCGCACCCTGATCCACCTCTATCACCTGGGCCTCAACAAGATCGTGATTGCTGAGTCGACCTCGTTTGGCGGCGAGATACAAATGCTGGGAAAATTGCCCGGCATGATACTGGTTAAACTCAGCCTGAATGAGGTGATCCATGCGATGAGTTTATTCAGTCGCACCTATCCTTGGGACTGGCAGGCGGACATCGGCAATATTCCGCCGGACGTGCCAACGCCTGACATCGTCCGGCTGATTGAGACAAATCCCGAACTCAAGATTCGTCTGCTTGATGAAGTTGGCAAGAACGGCTTCGAGGGCGACAGGGCGGGAATAGCGGAATACAGCCGGGTTAAAGGTGAATTCACAATGGTCGGCTGGGCCTCAGATCAGCGCAAACATTCCGGCGGGAATCCGACCAGAAGTGCGACCATGATCGCCATGGGCAATGCGGGTTCGGCGGTCAACCTGCGCCAGAGCGTGCTGGTGTTATATATCGCCAAACCGGGCAGCGTCTCCATCGCCGATTTTGGCGACTCGTCGCTGGGCGCCTGCGAGCTGTTCCGCCCGGCCGCAATACTTAGCAATGCGAGCTTCGACGGCGAACTGACCGAAGCGCTCAGGCGCGCAGGAATTTCTGTCGTCCGTTGCCGGGCTTGAGTGCTCCTGTCTATTTGTTGCAATATATTGATTTTAATGGTGTTTTTAAAGACGAAAAACGCCAAATCAATCAAGCGCATGAGGTTTGCGGGTTGATGGCGTGTCGCTGTTGTTGGCTGCATGTGGCAATTAGCGTCCGTTGTTTCGCTCAATGGCAGGTGTGCAAATACTTATTCATTGCATTGATCAGGTCTCATCGGTCAACAAGACAGCGGAAGCGGGCGTCACGTTGCGCAAGGTGGAAGAAATCTCATACTTCCAGTTTGGCGGCTCCGCCGTCGTCCTGCACCTGGACGGTGAAGTTCGCGTAACCAGTGCCGTTGGCATTCGCTGCCGGCGCAAGTTGCAGCAAGCCTGCGGCGATGTCGGCCACCGCAACGCTTTGACCGCTGGTGACCGCTGTTCCATTCAGCAGCAAACTTCCGGCCGTCGGCAGGTTGCCGATGATGACATTGGCGAAGTTATTCGCCCCCGCAACATAACCAGCGACTTGCCCGTTGTTGTTTGACGGGCTAGTCGATTGGCTAGTAGTACCACCAGAGGCCGCATCGTTCGCATCGCTGTAACCGAAATCGGTCAGCTGGAACACATAAGGCGTGTCTTCCAGCGTCGTGACGGTGGTGCTGGTTCCCAGCGGCGCATCGTTGACCGAAGTGACGGTGAGGTTCACAGTGGCGAGGTTGGAGTCCAGCGGGCCATCGCTCAAACGGTAGGTGAAGCTGTCCGCGCCGTTGTAGTTGGCTACCGGTGTGTAGCTGAAAGTGCCGTCGGCATTCACCGCAACCGCGCCATGCACCGGCGCATCCACCAGATGCGACAACAGCAACGGTCTGATCTGGCTGTCGGCCTGGGCAAACGGATCGAAAGACAACGTGCCGTCTTCCAGTATCGTGGCAACATCGTCGTGCAGTTGCGGCAGGCCGCTGACGCGGATGTCGCTGAGGGTGACGTGGCTGTTGCTTGCGCCGAAACCGATCAGATCAAAGCTGAGGTTGACTGCCGTGTTCCTGGCGACACCGGTGAGGTCTACGCGGTAGGTGCGGCTGCCGTCGGAGTTGAAGGTGCAGGTAATGCAACTGGCAGCGTTTTGGGTGCCGTCGGCTTGCAGGTTGAGGAAGGCATCAGAGCGGGTTAAGCCGTTGCTGCCGAGGACGGAGCGTCCGGTGTTGGCATCGAGTAATGCAACTTCAAAGGCATCGTCCGGTGCGCCGGTGAGATTGTCCAACGCGGTGCCTGACAGCGTGAAGCTGAGGTAGCGGTCCTTGTCATTGAGCATAAACACCTGGTTCAGGCGGGTCTGAGAACCGGACACCTCGTTCAACGTCGCAGCACCCGCCGAGACATCCACGCTACCTTTGGTATTCCAGCCATTACCAGAATCTACCGAAACAAATGCGGCATTGGCGGCGGTTGCGTATTCGGTGACCAGGGTGCCGGGGACAGGTGAGATGCTCAATCCGCCATAACGGCTGCCGCGCAACAGGCCGGCGAAAGCCAGACTCATGCCGCCCAATG
>JBAZCE010000119.1:0-7399 GCA_041671105.1 Gallionella sp. | reverse complement strand
TTATAAAGCCAAGACGAGCGGACGTAACAGGTTTTGCGAATCTTGAAGCTATTTACTGGCGATCTGAAGCGGCGTTACCCATGACGAACGTCAGTTTTCTGGCATCAGGTTTTCACCCCTGACTGTCGGCACATTCCAGAAATTCACCAACATCCGCTTTGGTTCGACTTAACTCGCAGCTGATCTCACCGCCTTAGCCCACTCTGAGATTAAATCTGAACGCCACCAGCGTATCCCCGTAAAATGAATGAGGAAATCCCTGGGTGTTAGCCTCAAGTAGTTTCTGGCATATATAATCGTCGCACGTTTTTTTATTTGAAAGCCCCTGCATGGAAATCTCCTGGCGCCCCGTTTTGATCGAAGAAACGCACAAGCCCTATTTCAAAAAATTGCAGCAATTTGTCAGCGAGGCACGTCGGGAACATACTATTTTTCCGCCCGAGGCTGATGTTTTTGCCGCGTTGCACCTGACGCCATACGAGAAAGTCAGCGTATTGATTCTGGGCCAGGATCCGTATCACGATGATGAACAGGCGCACGGGCTGTGTTTTTCGGTGCGCCCCGGCATTGCGATACCCCCTTCCTTGCTTAATATCTTTAAGGAACTCAAATCCGATATCGGCTGCAGGATACCGAACAACGGTTGTCTGACCCGCTGGGCCGAGCAGGGAGTGCTGCTGCTCAATGCGGTGCTGACCGTGCAGGCGCATCAGGCAAATTCACATAAGGACAAAGGCTGGGAGACTTTTACCGATGCGGTGATACGCGCCGTGAACGCGAGACCCGATCCGGTGGTGTTTGTACTGTGGGGCGCTTATGCTCGAAAAAAAATTGCGTTGATAGATCAAAGCCGGCATATCGTCATCGAATCCCCCCATCCCTCTCCGCTGTCCGCGCACCGGGGATTTTTCGGCAGCAGCCCTTTCTCGAAAATCAACGCGGCACTGCGCTCGGTCGGCAAACCGGAGATAGACTGGCAGATCCCCGATCTGTAGACGCCCTTTAATTAGCCTTTTTCCATAAATTGTTCGATGTGCGCCAAAAAAGCGCGTGTCTTAGCGGGCAGATAGCGGCGCATCGGCATCACCGCCCATGCGGGTGTCGCGGGCAACGACCACCGTGGCAGCACGCGCGTCAGATGTCCCAGGCTCACATCTGACGCGACAAACCGGCATGGCAATGCACCGATACCCGCACCGTTCAGCAACAACTGCCAGATCATATCTATGGAATTGAGCGTCAGCCGGCCCGGCGGGACACCGTCCCATTGCGCATCACCGTTGATCAGCTTCCAGGGCACGGCGCTGCCGCGATCCGAGAGCAGACGTAGCGCCGTATGATGCGCAAGATCTTCCGGGTGAGAGGGCGCCGGATGCAGCGCCAGATAGATGGGGCTGGCATAAAGTGCGAAATGTTGTTCGTCGATTTTTCTCGCGATCAGCGTCGCGTCGTCTTGCAGTTCACCCATGCGGATCGCCAGGTCGTATCTCTCCCCGATCAGATCGACTCGTCTGGATGACAGATCCAGATCGAGCTGTATCTCAGGGTAGGCTTCGATGAAGGTGGCGATGGCACGGGAGAAATGTTGCCGGGCATAATCGCCCGGCATGGAAACGCGCAGACGCCCATGCGGGCGGGCCACCTGACTGCGCACGAAATCCTGTGCAGAGGCGACTTCCTCGGCGACCCGACGGCAATGGTCGAGGAACTCCTGACCGAAATCGGTGAGCGTAAGACGCCTTGTCGTGCGAATCAGCAGACGCTGTCCCAGTATCGCTTCAAGGTTGTTCAGGCGGCGTGAGACGGTGGCTTTGGGCATGGACAAATGCTCAGCCGCACGCACCATGCTCTGATGTTCGACGATGGTCGCGAACAGTATGTAATCGTCGGCGGAAAGATCGGATTGTTCCATATATGGAACAGTCTATCCCGAATTCATGGCTTTATCTATTTTTTTAATCGCTCTACCATGCGTTAACTTACTCGCAGGAGCCGGCCATGAATACTGAATTACATCAATCCCGCAACATCGAGCAGCTGATTGAAGGCATTGCCACCTCGGATGGCGCAGGCGTCAAGCTCACCCGTGTGCTCACCGGCAAGCTGCAACGCCGTCTCGACCCTTTTTTGATGCTCGATGCGTTCGGCAGCGACGACCCGGACGATTACATCGCAGGCTTTCCTGATCACCCGCACCGCGGCTTCGAGACCGTGACCTACATGCTGGCGGGCTGTATGCGGCATAAAGACAGCGCAGGACACGAAGGGCTGCTGCAAAACGGCGGCGTGCAATGGATGACAGCCGGGCGCGGCGTGATTCACTCGGAAATCCCCGAGCAAATCGAGGGGGTGATGGAAGGTTTTCAGCTCTGGATCAACCTGCCCGCAAAGAACAAAATGAATGAGCCGTGGTACAAAGATTATACGAGCGATGCAATCCCGGAATATGTCACCAAGGATAACGTCACCGTCCGCCTGATCGCAGGCAGCAGCAACGGGATTGCCGGCGTCGTTGCACGCCCGGACACGGAACCGCTGTTTCTGGATGTCCACCTGCCCGCCGGTGCCACATTCTCGACCGGTGTGCCAAAAACGCACAATGCATTCATCTATGTCTACCGCGGGGCGGTCGAGATTGGCGGCACCATCGTCGCGACGCGCCGCATGGGGATATTAAGCAACACGGGCGACGGTGTAACGATGACGGCGGCGGACGGGCGTGCAGAAGTGAGCACCCCTGATGATAAAACTCTTCATGCCCGTCCCCTCTCCCCAACCCTCTCCCGCTCTGCGGGCGAGGGGGCAAACGAATCGCAGCGCGAGTCTCACGTTAACGATACGCGGCTGATTCTGATTGCGGGGCATCCTCTGAATGAACCTATCGTGCAATACGGGCCGTTCGTGATGAACACGCAGGAGGAAATCCATCAGGCGCTAGATGACTTTAGAAACGGCAGGTTTGCATAAGTGAGGGCGTAATGCCTTACGCCCCTACGACATTAATTGATGGAACAAAATGATGACCACGCGCTATACAAAAACGGCAATCTGGCTGCACTGGCTGATGGTACTGCCGATGTTTGCAGTCTTTCCGCTGGGGCTGTACATGCATGAATTGAAGCTCTCCCCTGCCAAGCTTCAGCTCTACAGTTACCATAAATGGATAGGTATTACCCTGTTGATGCTGGCGGTACTGCGCGTTTTGTGGCGCCTCACGCATACCCCGCCGCCGTTGCCGGATTCGATAGCCCGCTGGCAAAAAATCGCAAGCAGCACGGTGCACCATATGTTGTATGTGTTGCTCCTGATCGTACCGCTATCCGGCTGGCTGATGAGTTCTGCCAAAGGAGTACAAACGGTGTGGTTTGGCGTGTTGCCGTTGCCTGACCTTGTAACCCGTGACAAGGCGCTGGGACACCTGCTGGAAAACGTCCATGAAAGCCTGAATTATTTGCTGTTGTTGCTGGTCGCGGCCCACATCGCTGCCGCACTCAAACATAAACTGATAGACCGGGACGAGGTCATGGCCCGCATGTTGCCAAAAGGAAACAAACCATGAGTCATCGATACAGAATCGCGTTGCTCGGGTTGCTGCTCGCGGCAGGTTGCGCGCAGGCCGCAGAATACAATCAGCTGCAGATGAATCAAAGTGCGCTGACCTTTGGCTATAAGCAAATGGGCGTACCGATGGAGGGAAAATTCGGTAAGTTTACGGCTAAAATTTCTTTCGATCCTGCAAATCTTGCAACTGCTCAGGCGCACATCGACGTGTCCCTCGCCAGTATCGACACGGGATCTGGCGATGCCGATGAGGAAGTGGCCGGTAAAAAGTGGTTCGATGCCAAAACCTATCCGCAGGCAAGCTTCGTCTCCACCGGGGTCAAGTATCTGGGCGGCAATCGCTACCAGGCCACGGGTAAACTTGCCATCAAGGGCAGGACGCTGGACATTACAGCGCCCGTCACCTTCCAGTCAGACGGCCTGAAAGGCCTTTTTGACGGCAGTTTCAATATCAAACGCCTGGCCTATGCAATCGGAGAAGGCGAATGGACCGATGTAAGCACCGTCGCCGATGATGTTCAAATCAAGTTTCACCTCGTAGTCAATGCAGCACCTGTAGCACCCTCCACTCAACCACAAAGGAAGAAACCATGAAAATCGCCTTGCCATTGTTGCTGTTAGTTTCATCCAGCGCTTTTGCCGTACCCGAAACGTTCGTGCTTGACGCAAATCATACCAAGCCACGTTTTGAGTACAACCACTTCGGCTATTCCAATCAGGTCAGCCGCTTTGACACCGTGACCGGCACGGTCACCATCGACCGTGTGGCGAAAACAGGTTCAGTGAATGTAATCATCGATGCCAAGTCTGTCAACACGGGTTCTGCCTTGTTCAACGGGCACATTCAGGGAGAAGATTTCTTCGACACGGAAAAGTATCCGACCATCACCTACAAGTCCGACAAGCTGAAATTTGACGGCGACAAGCTGGTAGCCGTGGAAGGCAATCTGACCATCAAGGGCATCACCAAACCGGTGACGCTGGCGCTATCCTCCTTCATGTGCATGCCTCATCCGATGATGAAAAAGGAAGCATGCGGCGCCAATGCCACAGCTCATGTCAAGCGCTCGGATTTCAACATGGGTAAACATGCGCCTTATGTCAGTGATGAAGTCACCTTGTCTATTCCGGTTGAATCGCTGAAGCAATAATTAATTAACCAACGGGTAGGGGCGTATGGCAATACGCCCCTATTTGACATTAAGGAGCATGACATGACTACTACCCTGTTCACCCCGATCACACTAGGCAAATTGCAACTGCAAAATCGCATCGTCATGGCGCCGATGACCCGCTGCCGCGCCATCGCAAATGTACCGAATCAACTGATGGCAGAATATTACGGCATGCGCGCCGATGCCGGACTCATCATTACTGAAGGCACCTCCCCCTCCCCGAATGGTCTGGGCTATGCGCGTCAACCCGGCCTGTGCAGCGACGAGCAAATTGCGGGCTGGCAGGGTGTGACGAGCAGCGTACATCAGGCAGGCGGTCACATCTACGTGCAATTGATGCACACCGGACGCGTCAGTCATTCAGCCAATATGCAACCGGGCGCTAAAATACTCGCCCCTTCAGCCCTCGCAGCCCCTGGCGAGATGTGGACGGACAGCAACGGGTTGCAGCCCTACCCTGTGCCTGCCGAGATGACTGAGGCCGACATTTTTACAGCGATTACCGAATTTGCACAAGGCGCGAAGAACGCAATTCAAGCCGGATTTGACGGCATCGAACTGCATGCGGCGAACGGTTATCTGATCGATCAGTTTCTCAATACGGCCTCGAATCAACGCACAGATCGCTGGGGCGGGAGCATCGAGAACCGCATCCGTTTCGCCGTTGAAACCGCGCAGGCCTGCAGTGACGCCATCGGTGCTGAGCGGATAGGCATGCGTATCTCGCCTTATGGCGTGTTCAACGGCATGGCGGCAGATGCCGAGATGGATGCGATGTATGAGCGCCTGATTGCAGGACTCAATGAGATTGGCTTAGCCTATATCCACATCGTGGATCACAGTTCCATGGGCGCACCCCAGGTGAGTCCGCTACTGAAAGCGAAAATACGCGCCGCATTCAAAGGCCGGTATATTCTCTCAGGCGGCTACGATATCAGCCGTGCCAATGCCGACCTTGACGCCCGGCTTGGCGATCTGGTCGCATTCGGTCGCCCGTTCATATCCAACCCGGATCTGGTTGCGAAATTGAAAAACGGCAAGGCGTTGACCGAACCTGACTTCAACACCTTCTATACCCCGGGAGAAAAGGGCTATACGGACTATTAAATGCAGGATGCAGGATGCGGGATGCGGGATGCGGGATTCAGCCCCCGGTTATACGAGGGCTTTTTGATACCAACTGCGCCCACTGACTGCATTCAAATTAATCGCAAATAATCCCTTAGGAAAAGCTGCGCCGGTATGACGTTCTATTGGACTATTCGGGTTAATTGATCAGATTGCACGCGGTGATTTTTTCAACAGTTCTTCAAACTCCGGCAGCGGTACGGGCCGGCTGAACAGATAGCCCTGGAAGTTGTTGCAACCCGACTGTTGCAGCAACGCCAGTTGCTCCCTTGTCTCCACGCCTTCTGCGATCACATCCATCTCGAAATTCTCGCCCAGATCCACGATGGTCTTGACCATCACAAGGTCGGTCTTGTCGGTCGTGATGTCGCGCACAAACGACTGATCAATCTTGATCTGATCCAGCGGCAGCCGTTTCAGATAAGACAGAGATGAATAACCGGTACCAAAGTCGTCCATCGAAAAGCTCACACCGAAGGCTTTCAGTGCACGCATCTTGGCTATGGTGTCGTCGACATTATCCAGCACCAGACTCTCGGTCAGTTCCAGCTTGAGCAAGGCAGGATTAATGCCGTGCTGACAAATATATTTTTGCACCAAAGCGACGAAATCAGGCTGACGGAATTGTTTAGCGCTGACGTTCACCGCGATGACCAGATTGCAGAATTCCGGCACTTCATGCCACTGCGCAATCTGTGCGCATACGGTATCCAGCACCCACTCCCCGATCGGCACGATCAGCCCGGTATCCTCCGCCAGCGGAATAAATTGTGCGGGAGACACCATCGCACGCACAGGATGCTGCCAGCGTAACAATACCTCGGCACCCTTGGCGTGTCCCTGTGCATTGACCTGTACCTGGTAGAACAGCCGGAACTGTCGATGCTCCAGCGCGGCATGCAAATCGGCCTCCAGCGCCGCGCGGTTCTCGATTGCAATCTGCATGTCCGGATCAAAAAAACGAATCACGTTGCGTCCGGCATCCTTGGCGTGATACATCGCCATATCAGTCCATTTGAGCAACTGCTCCAGATTCGCATCCTGATCGCAGAATACAGTCACCCCGATGCTCGATGAACAGTGATGCGAAATGACATCTTCGCCCCGCTTGAGCAGATAGGGTTTCGAGAGCGATGCGCGTATTTTTTCAGCCACGCCATCCGCCTGCGTTACCGCCTCGCTGAGATTCTCGGAAAGACCTTCGAGCATCACCACAAATTCATCGCCGCCAAAGCGCGCGGCACTATCCTGTTCGCGTATGCAGGAGAGAATTCGACTCGCCACCTCCATCAGCAGTTGATCGCCAATGTCGTGACCGTGCAGATCGTTGAGCAGCTTGAAATGATCCAGATCCAGGAACATCAACGCACCGTGACGGCGACTGCGTATACTGGAAACCAGCGCCTTACCCAGCCGGTCGATCAACAGACGGCGGTTCGGCAGCTTGGTCAGCGGATCGTAAAAGGCCAGATCGTGCATCTGCGCCTCAAGCTGACGGCGCTCGGTGACATCGTGAATAATGGAAAACAGCAGCG
>JBAZCE010000118.1:7010-7413 GCA_041671105.1 Gallionella sp. | reverse complement strand
GTCTCTGATTGTTCGTCCTTTGTTGCTGATGCGCTCCTTGATTGAATCGGTCAAAGTGCCATTTCTCTCGTGCAAATCCAGTATGGTTTTGTATGCCTTGTATAGAGCTTCGCTGGCATCGTTGTCCCAATTTCGGTTTGTTGAACTTCGCCATTGACTAGCTGCTGCATCGGCGATCTGCTCGTAGCTATCTCCTGCGGATGTTCTTCTAATTATTCTGGTTTTATTCACTTTGCCCGTTGTCTCCATACTGCCGGATTGCGTGCGCTGTGAAATACGGCGAGTACGACGATGCGTTGATTTCGTTCGCGGAAATAGATGCAGTAGGGAAAGCGTCGGGCGACAGCCTTGTGCACATCGCGGTAAAGTACAGGGAATTGTTCGGGTGTGCTGGCGATGTGCT
>JBAZCE010000118.1:5597-7000 GCA_041671105.1 Gallionella sp. | reverse complement strand
AGTTGGATTTCAGCCAGGAATTCCATGCCAAGTCCGGTGCGTTCCTTTTCATACCAGTCGCCCGCTTCGTCAAATTCACGCCGTGCCTGCTGTCGGAAGATGACTGATCGCATTATCGCTGCCAGCGTGCTTGAGCTTCGGCTTTGATGGTATCCCATGCGATGGTATCGTTTGGCATGGCATTATCTTCAGCAAGACGTTGATCCAGTTCGACTTTTTCTGTCGTGCCAGGGGGTTGCAAGCCTGCTTCGATGGATACCGAATCCCAGATGTCTTTCACCAGGTCGATGCGCTCCTCGACGCTCATGTTGTCTATGCCCAATGCGTGCAGTGCTTGTCCCATGAAATTCTCCTTCGTTGCCGGTATTCTACGGTAAAGGCTGAATTGTAAACAGCAGATGTCCACATTCGTTAATATAGCAATACGCTATATTTGAGTAGACGTAATTTTTGCGGCAGTTTGTTCAAACGATACGGTTTTTTCAGCGCGCATTTGGGCATGCTGCACACTTTTTGCAGTCGGGTTATACTTCGCGCGTTGTAGGGTTAATCTATCCGTCGGGGTTTGAGATGAGCTATGCAGAACTGATCAGTAAGCTTAGGGCTTTGCCGGTGGACAGGCGTGTCCAATTGTTTGATTTTACTGATCTTTTTGAGGCGCATTTCGGTCTGGTTACAGGCGGCCTGCAACCTTGCGCGGAATGGGACGATTTCAGCCAGGACGCCGCCATCTCCTGCAACCGTGACGGCTCGAAGATAAACTGGCACTAATTTTCCTGCTTCATTCAGGCCGGGTAACGCCCGGCGTGGTGGGCAAGCCGCCTTACATCACCATCTTCTTCAACTGATACAGCATCTCCAGCGCATCTCTCGGGCTCATATTATCCGGCTGTACGTCGCGCAAGGCGGCGAGCAGCGGGTGCTCTTCCGGCTCCGGAATGTCCGGTACGGCTGTGAACAAATCGCCTTGCGGGCTGTGCGCCGCGCTGTTCTGCTCCAGCAGGCGCAGCTGTTTTTTGGCCGTTCTGATGACCGGAGCGGGCACGCCGGCCAGGGCCGCAACTTGCAGGCCGTAGCTCTGGCTTGCCGCGCCTTCGTTGACCGAATGCAAAAACACGATGCTGTGCTGGTGTTCGATTGCCGACAGATGCACGTTGGCAAGCTGGGAAAATTCCTCGTTCAGGCGCGTCAACTCAAAGTAATGCGTGGCGAACAGGGTATAGCTTTGGTTTTTCTCCAGCAGATGACAGGCGATCGCGTAGGCTAACGCCAGGCCGTCGAAGGTCGAGGTGCCGCGCCCGATTTCATCCACCAGCACCAGACTCTTTGCGGTGGCATTGTGCAGGATGTTTGCCGCCTCGGTCATCTCGACCATGAAGGTGGAACGGCCGCTTGCCAGATCG
>JBAZCE010000118.1:0-5587 GCA_041671105.1 Gallionella sp. | reverse complement strand
CGCCCAATACCGCCTGTTGCGCCGGAACAAATGAGCCGACGAGCGCCAGCAGCGCGATGATGGCGACCTGACGCATATAGGTGGATTTACCGCCCATGTTCGGGCCGGTGATCAGCAGCATGCGGCGCGCCTCATTAATCACGGTGTCGTTCGGCGTGAAGCGATCCACCTGGGCTTCCACGACCGGATGGCGGCCTCGCACGATGCTGATTTGATCATCGTCCGAGAATTGTGGCGCGCATAAATTGAGCGTTGCGGCGCGCTCGGAAAAACAGGCCAATACGTCCAGTTCGGCAATCGCAGTGGCGATGCATTGCAACTGCGGGATGTAAGGCGCTAGCTGGTCAAGCAGCTGATCGTAGAGGAACTTCTCGCGGGACAGCGCACGGTCGTTGGCGGAGAGCGCCTTGTCCTCGAATGTCTTGAGCTCGGGCGTGATATAGCGCTCGGCGTTCTTCAGCGTCTGGCGGCGGCGGTAATCATCCGGCACGTTGACGCTTTGCGCGATGGATACCTCGATGTAAAAACCGTGTACCCGGTTGTATTCCACCTTTAAAGTAGAAATGCCGGTGCGGGCTCTTTCGCGCGCTTCCAGTGCCAGAAGAAAATCGCCGCAGTTGGTCTGTATTCCTCTTAACTCATCCAGTTCCGCATCATATCCGTCGGCGATCACGCCGCCTTCGCGCAGCACGGAGGATGGCTCGGCACGTAACGAATTCGCCAGAATTGCGGCCAGATGCGCATCGGCTTGCAGTGCACTTGCCAGACTGCCAATAAGCGAAGAGTTTTGTAGGTCGGGATTCATCCCGACATCGTAATCGGGTCGGGATGAATCCCGACCTGCGAGCACCGCATGCAGCTGCGGCAGGCTCAGCAGTGTGTCGCGCAGGCCCGACAAATCGCGCGGCCTTGCACTGCGTAATGCGATGCGTGCGGTGATGCGTTCGACGTCCACGCAGGGTTTGAGGTGCTTTTGCGCGTCGTTGTATAACTCGCCGAGTTTGTCTACCGCATCCTGGCGATTGCGCAAAACCTCGCGGTCGCGCAACGGGTGGTGCAGCCAGTTCGCCAGCTGACGGCTGCCCATGTTGGTCGCGCAGGTGTCGAGCAAGGATAACAGGGTAGGGGAGGCTTCGCCGCGCAGGGTCTGGGTGATTTCCAGGTTGCGGCGGGTTGCGGCGTCCATGCGCACGTAGCGATCCGCGCTATAAACCTGCAAACTGCGGATGTGGCTGATGGCCTGCCCTTGAGTTAACTTCGCATAACCCAGCAGGGCACCCGCCGCCTCAAGCCCCACGGTGTAATCGTCGCAGCCGAATCCGGCAAGGTCTAGCGTTGCAAATTGCTGGCAAAGCAGGCGGCGGGCCGTGTCCAGTTCGAAATGCCAGGCCGGGAGGGACTTGCAGGCGGCATGAATGCGCAGCGCAGCTCCTTCCGCTTGCAATATTTCGGATGCCTGCAGGCGTTCGAGTTCTGCGCCCAGATTATCATCGGACGTCTCGCACACATAAAACTGACCCGAGGCCAGATTCAGCCAGGCCAGCCCCAGCTTGCCGTGGCGCTGCTGGATGGATAACAACAGGTTGTCGCGTTTTTCTTCGAGCAGGGCGGAATCGGTGATCGTGCCGGGCGTGACGATGCGCATGACTTTTCGTTCGACCGGACCTTTGCTGGTGGCGGGGTCGCCAATCTGCTCGCAGATAGCCACCGACACCCCCATCTTGACCAGTCGCGCCAGATACTGCTCTGCTGCGTGATACGGAACACCGCACATCTTGATCGGCACGCCGTTGGACGTGCCTCTGTGGGTTAACGTGATGTCCAGCAGTTTCGCGGCGCGCTCGGCATCCTCGAAGAACAGCTCGTAAAAGTCGCCCATCCGGTAGAACAGCAGCCCGTCCGGATGCTCCGCCTTGATGCGCAGAAACTGCTGCATCATCGGCGTGGGATTTCCGGCCGGTTTGCTTATACCGCCTGCAGCGACTGGTTCGGCCATGATTTAAGCAGCCTGACCTTTGAGTGCCGGAGTCAGATGCGGTTCGATGACTTGCAGCAGCAGTGGATGAATATTCGCATTTCCGGCGCAGATGTGGCCGGTCTTCATGAACGTGTCGGAGCCGTGCAAATCGCTTACCATGCCGCCCGCTTCGGTGATCAGCAGCGTGCCGGCGGCGATGTCCCAGGCTTTCAAGCCGGTTTCAAAGAAGCCGTCATAGCGGCCTGCCGCCATCCATGCCAGATCGAGCGCGGCGGAACCCGGGCGACGCAGGCCGGAGGTCTGTTGCATCAGATCCTTGAAAATTCCCATGTACGCGTCCATGTGCTGGAAATTGGTATAGGGAAAGCCCGTGCCGATCAGGCTGTCTGCCAGATGGATGCGTTTGGTTACGCGCAGGCGCTTGTCGTTGAGGAAAGCACCTCTGCCGCGTGTTGCGGTGAACAGCTCGTTTTTGGTCGGGTCGTACACCACGGCCTGGGTGATGATGCCTTTGTGCTGCAACGCAATCGATACCGCATATTGCGGGAAACCGTGCAAAAAGTTGGTCGTACCATCCAGCGGGTCGATGATCCAGACAAAATCTGATTCGCCGTGAGCGCCGCTCTCTTCTGCTAGAATCGCATGATCCGGATAGGCTTCCAGCAGGGTCTGGATGATGGTTTGCTCGGCGGCGCGATCCACTTCGCTGACGAAATCTGCATGAGATTTTTTAGTGATGGTGAGGTGATCGACCTTGTCGGCGCTGCGATAAATCAGATTGCCGGCGCGACGAGCGGCTTTCACCGCGATGTTGAGCATGGGATGCATAATGTACGACCTTTTCTATGAAAATCACTGCGCATGCATCAGCTTTTTTGAGCTGCGCTATGGTTTTCGGGTTTAATGAGCGGTAGATTCTTTGAATCCAGGCTCGTATTCTAGTTGGAATTGAGCTTTGTATAAACATAAATAACAGTCGCTAGTCGTAAGATGCTGGTTAGTCAAACGAAAACTAAGGAAACACTGATTTATTCCACTGCTTCCGTCTGGCTTGCCAGAATTTGATAAAATTACATCTGTTTGATTTATTGAGAAGAAGGCGATGCAAACGAGTTTTTCCGAACTGGAATATGCGGCAAAGAAGCGTGTAACAAGGCGAGATCGCTTTCTGGCCGAGATTGAGGCAGTCACGCCTTGGTCATCCTTGACGAGTGTCATCGCCCCGCATTATCCGAGCAGTGGTGGACGCGGTCGGCCACCGGTTGGTCTGGAGCGGATACTGCGCATGTATGTTGCGCAGCAGTGTTTCGGTCTTTCCGATGAAGCCACCGAGGATGCGCTTTATGATAGTCAGGCGATCCGCCGTTTCGTCGGTATTGACCTGAACCGTGAAACGGCACCAGATGCAACGACCCTGCTCAAATTTCGCCACCTGCTGGAAGCGCATCAACTGACCGCGTCCATCTTCAATGCGATCAATGCCCATTTGGCTGAGAAGGGACTATTTCTTCGTGAAGGAACGA
The DNA here is from genome assembly GCA_041671105.1 of Gallionella sp. Lineage (GTDB taxonomy): Bacteria > Pseudomonadota > Gammaproteobacteria > Burkholderiales > Gallionellaceae > Gallionella. Next base: position 2,086 of record JBAZCE010000118.1, on the reverse strand, counting down.
TAGTTGATGCCACACTGATTGCTGCGCCGCCCTCAACCAAGAACAAGGAAGGCAAACGCGACGCCGAGATGCACCAGTCCAAGAAAGGCAACCAGTGGCATTTCGGCATGAAGGCGCACATTGGTGTCGATGCACAGTCAGGATTGGTTCACACCCTCGTTGCCACGTCAGCAAATGTGCATGACGTAACCCAAGCACAAGCGCTGCTGCACGGCGATGAAACGGATGTGTTTGGTGATGCAGGTTATCAGGGTGTTGAAAAGCGGGAAGAAAATCTGGCGCTGCCGGTGAACTGGCATATCGCGATGCGCCCATCCAAGCGCAAAGCGTTAGACAAGTCGGCAGTAGGCGAACTGATGGAAAAGCTTGAACATGCCAAGGCCAGTATTCGCGCCAAGGTCGAGCATCCGTTTCATGTCGTGAAGAACCTGTTTCAGCACCGCAAGGCGCGTTACAAAGGCTTGGACAAGAATACCGCACAGTTATTCTCGCTGTTCGGTTTTGCCAATTTGTTGCTGGCTCGCCGGTGGTTAATAGGCGCTGACAGTCAAGTTGCGTCCTGAAAACGAAAAATAGGGGCAATAATGCAAAAAATGCTGAAAATCGGACCGGGAATCGCCAAATTTCACCCGAAAATCCAAAAACTGCGCGCGTGCCTTAACTGCACGGTGAATAATTCAGCGCTTCCTTAGCAAAGTATCCTGTTATGTATTCAAGGTGGCAAGCCTGCGTAATGTGGCGCTGACGCCGTCGTATTTTTACGACGGTTCGGTCTCGACATTGTCCGAAGCGCTACGGTTCATGGCGCTAGTGCAATTGGGTGTGACATTGACTGCCGGGGAAGTGGCGGAAATTGTGGACTTCCCGGACAGTCTGACTGGCCCGCTGCCCGAAAACTTTGCAACGGTGCCTGTGTTGCCGGCAAGCGCTTTTAAATCCTGATTCTGCGGGGTTTATGATCGGAAGCTTGCCGTATTTACCTCACCAATACGCTGATTTCGGGGTGTTGTTGGTTCGCGTGAGTCATAGGACAGGAGTTATCGATGAATACCCTCAAATATTGTTTGTTTGTATTTATAGTCTTGTTCAGCGTCCATGCGGCAGCAAGTGATCTTGAAATCAGCGGACTCGCTCAGCAAGGGAAACACTACGAACTGATACGCGCACTTCAGCCGCAACTCGACAGCGGGAAGCCGGTATCCGGTTTTCAGCTATTGCTGTTGGGTGGCGCCTATCTTCAGGTGCGCAAGTACCATGATGCAAATGCCGTTGCCGATCTGATGGAAAAACGCATTGTTGCAGGCGACAGCAGTTGTTGTCTGGGCTCTGACTTGTCGGTATACCCGCAGATTATTCGTGCCGCGATCAGTCTCGACCAGGGAGAATATGAAGAAGCCATCAAACAGGCCGATGATGCTTTTAGTCACTTAAAGCAGAAGCAGTTCTTTTACCGGTCGCAACTCATTCAAACCACTAATATTCTGGGGGTCGCACATGCGCTGCTGGGGCATGTGGATCAGGCGAAGCAGAACCTCGAACGGATCGGCAATGTCGATATCTCATTGAGTATTCTGGGGCCTGAAAAATATGTCGCGATGGCAAGAATCTACATGGCGCTGAAAGAATACGGCAAGGCGCTAGAATGTATTGAAGACAAAAACGCGAAGGTGGGGGCTCACTTTACGTTGTTTTACGACCCGTCGTTTCAGGATGTACCAAAGTATTTCATACGCGCGAAGAGCCTTTACGAAACTGGACGAATTAAAGACGCCAGGCAGGGTTACGATCAGTTGTTAAAACACCCCCAGATTGCGCAGTTCGGCAGTATCTACTGGCTGGTTTTATACGATCTGGCACGCATGGCATCGACAGAGGGCGATACCGCGGGGGCAATCGAATTGCTGAAGAGGGCCGTCGAGATTATCGAACAGCAGCGCTCATCGATCGATTCGGAAGCGGGAAGGATCGGTTTTGTCGGGGATAAGCAGGTCGTCTATCAGATGCTGGTTTCACTGCTGCTGGATCAAGGGCAGGATGCGGCGGCGTTTGAGTACGTCGAACGTTCCAAGTCCAGAGCGCTCGTGGA
>JBAZCE010000117.1:0-7416 GCA_041671105.1 Gallionella sp. | reverse complement strand
CATGTCTACGCAGGTGCCGTACTGCGGTTTTCCGGTGCCCTCCATAATGCCGGGACTTTCCCTGAACTGGCGCCGCACTTCGACTACCACCGCACCGGCCGCACGACCGACCGCTTCCATGCCCATCGCGCCGAACAGGTAGGGCACCATGCCGCCGATAAACAGGCCTACGATGACCATGTGGTTGGATAAGTCGAAGGTCAGAATATGACCGCTGGCACTCAACGCATGGGTGTAGTCGGCGAACAGCACCAGGGCTGCCAGTCCTGCCGAGCCGATCGCATAGCCTTTGGTGACGGCCTTGGTGGTGTTGCCCACCGCATCCAGCGCATCGGTGATGACGCGCACCTCCTCAGGCAACTTCGACATTTCGGCGATGCCGCCTGCGTTGTCGGTGATCGGGCCGTAGGCATCCAGCGCTACGATGATGCCGGTCATGGACAGCATCGAGGTGGCGGCAATCGCGATGCCGTAAAGCCCGGCCATCGAATAGGCTGCCATGATGGCGCCGCATACCGCAAGCACGGGGGCGGCGGTGGATCTCATGGATACTCCCAGGCCTGCGATGATATTGGTGCCGTGCCCCGTGGTGGACGCCTGGGCGATATGGCGCACCGGCGCATATTCGGTGGCGGTGTAGTATTCGGTGATCCACACCAGGGCTGCGGTCAGCAACAGGCCGACAACGGTCGAACCGTACAGGGCGCCTACGCTATACACGCCGTTGTCAGACATGATCCAGTCGGTTAACGGATAGAAGGCGATCAGGGCGAGAGCTGCGGAAACCGCAAGGCCACGGTACAGCGCGTTCATGATTTTTCCGCCTGCGCGGGCCTTGACGAAGAAGGTGCCGACGATGGAGGCGATGATGGAGAAACCGCCCAGTACCAGCGGGTAGATCACCGCATTCGCGCCTGTCATCAGCAGTCCGCCCAGCATCATTGTGGCGATGATGGTAACCGCGTAGGTTTCAAAAAGATCCGCCGCCATCCCGGCGCAGTCGCCGACATTGTCCCCTACGTTATCGGCAATCACCGCCGGATTGCGCGGGTCGTCTTCCGGTATGCCTGCCTCGACCTTGCCCACCAGATCGGCGCCGACATCCGCACCCTTGGTGAAAATGCCGCCGCCCAGCCGTGCGAAAATGGAAATGAGTGAGCCGCCGAATCCCAGACCCACCAGCGCGTGCGTGGCCTCCGAGCGGGTTGCGCCTGTGTTTGTCAGGAATATGTAATAGCCGGCAACGCCCAGCAAGCCTAAGCCTACCACCAGCATGCCGGTGATCGCGCCGCCCTTGAAGGCGACATCCAGCGCCGCATTCAGGCCTTGTTTCGCGGCTTCGGCGGTGCGGATGTTGGCGCGTACCGACACGTTCATGCCGATGAATCCGGCAGCACCCGAGAGCAGCGCGCCGATCGCGAATCCGATGGCGGTTTGCCAGCCCAGGGCTGCAAACAGCAGAAAGAACAACACGGCGCCGACGATGGCGATGGTGAGGTATTGCCGGTTAAGGTAGGCGGTGGCGCCTTCCTGTATCGCGGCGGCGATTTCGCGCATGCGCTCGCTGCCGACAGGTTTCGCCAATATCCAGCGGATTGAAAATGCGCCATACAGGATTGCAACGATGGCACACAACAGCGCAAAAACGAGACCGTCTGACATGATTTTCTCCCGGTGAGTGAACCTGCTACCTGATCAATGTTTCCCGACGACTGGAATCATAGCAGCATCCACATCAGCTGATGCAGGTTCGAGAGAGATTTATGCTCCAGCCGCGAAGCTCATGCCAGGGCGGCCAGGCCTGCCGCGGCGATTTGCCCGTCTTCGGATGAACGCACACCGCTGACGCCCAGGGCGCCGACAACAACGCCGTCGATGATCAGCGGCACGCCACCCTCGGCGGGGATCACGCCGGGCAAGGCCAGGTGGATCAGGCGTCCGCTCATTACAGCATCTTCGGACGCCTTGGTGGGACGTTTAAACGCCACGGCTGCATACGCCTTGGCGATGGCCGTTTCCACGCTGCCGAACTGGGTGTCGTGGCTGCGCTGTAAGTAGAGCAGATGCCCGCCGTCGTCCACCACCGCGATGACGACGCGCCAGTTGTTTTGCAACGCGTGAGCTTCTGCGGCCGCAGCAACGCGTCTGGCATCTTCGAGCGTGAGAACAGGTTTGCTTGCCATCATTCGCTCAGCGCGGCGAAGATCTGATTGCAGATGTCATCCACGCTGCCGACGCCGGCAATTTTCACGGACTTTGGTGCGCTTGCCGCATCAAACTGTAGCCATGCCCGGTAATAGTCAACCAGCGGTTTGGTCTGGTCGTGGTAGACATTCAGGCGTTTGATGACCGTATCTTCCACATCGTCAGGGCGCTGTACCAGATCTTCGCCGGTCACGTCGTCCTTGCCCGCAACTTTGGGCGGATTGAACACGGTGTGATAGGTGCGGCCTGATGCCGGATGCACGCGGCGACCGCTCATGCGCTTGATGATCTCGGAGTCCGCCACGTCGATTTCAACGACATAGTCGATCGGGATGCCTGCGTCTTTCATTGCCTGAGCCTGCGGTATCGTGCGGGGAAAACCATCGAACAGGAAACCGTGGGCACAGTCTGCATCCTTGATGCGTTCTTTCACCAGATTGATGATGATGTCATCGGATACCAGGCCGCCCGCGTCCATGATGCTCTTGGCTGCCACGCCCAGCGGCGTGCCGGCCTTGACTGCCGCGCGCAGCATGTCGCCGGTGGAGATTTGCGGGATGTTGAATTTTTCCCTGATGTAATTGGCCTGTGTGCCTTTGCCAGCTCCCGGTGCGCCTAACAGTATGACTCTCATGATTTCTCCAGTGGTGAGTGGTGAGTGGTAGGTTGGGCTTCAGCCCAACGCTTCTAATTTTTCAAATGCTGCTCTGGCTGCATGTAAATCCTGTTCGGTGTCCACGCCGCCGGGCGGTGCGGTATCAGCGATAAACACGCCGATTTTGTAGCCATGATACAGCGCGCGCAATTGTTCCAGTGATTCATATTGCTCGATGGGCGTCGTCCACAGTTGGCCGTATGCCCGCAAGAAGCCGGCGCGATAAGCGTAGATGCCGATGTGGCGCAATGCAGGCAAGTCTGACGGCATGCCTGCTCCTGCTGCGAACGCATCGCGCGGGTAGGGGACAGGCGCACGGCTGAAATAAAGCGCGTTGTTGTTTTTGTCGAGCACCGCCTTGACGATGTTCGGATTTCTGAGCGATGCTTCATCGTGAATGTTATGGCACGCGGTGGCAATCGCACATTCGGGATGCTCAAACAGATGTTGTGCTACCGCGCGTATCAATTCGGGCGGCATCAGCGGTTCGTCTCCCTGTACGTTGACAACGATGGTCTCATCAGGCCAGCCTTGCCTCTCCACCACCTCGGCGATGCGATCCGTGCCGCTGATGTGGGTGTCGCGCGTCAGACACGCCTTGAAACCGTGTTCATGCACCACATTGGCAATCGCGTGATGATCGGTGGCAATCCAGATTTGTTGTGCGCCGCTCTTTGCCGCCTGCTCGGCAACGCGGATGATCATCGGCTTGCCTGCGATAGGCAGCAGCGGTTTCCCGGGCAGGCGGGTGGAGGCGTGGCGTGCCGGGATGACGACGTTAAAAGAGATCATATGGGAGCCGATGAAAAATCACTTTTTCGGGATGAAGCGCAAGGAGTCGCACAGCGAATAACGAGACATATCAAATGGATAGGCGAGGAATGAGTGAGCATGCGACACCGCGATTCGCCTGAAAAATGGGTTTTAGAGGTTCCCATCAGAGTTTGTCGGCTTCTTCCGGTGTCATCTTGCGCGCCTCATCGGCCAGCATGACGGGGATGCCATCGTCAATTTTGAATGCAAGCCGGTCTGCGCGGCAGATCAATTCCTGTTCCGCCTTGTGATAAATCAGCGGCGACTTGCATAAGGGGCAGACGAGAATATCAAGCAGTTTTGCGTCCATGAAGGGCTATCTTTCGCAGTATGTGGGCGATCAGGGCTGGGTCGATCAGGGCGTCTACACGCAACACCCTGAAACTTTCATCAGCGAACGGGGTGCATTTTACCGCATCTTTTTCGGTGAGGAGTAGCGCATCGCATTCATCGAAGCAAAGATCTGATTCCAGATACGGGTGATGATCCGGAAAGGCGTGTGGTGTAACGGTTAAGCCCAGCGATGTCAGATGGTCGAAAAAGCGCTGCGGATGGCCGATGCCGGCCACCGCGTGCAGGCGCAAGTGTTGTAAATCGCGGGCAGTTGCGGTCAGGGAGGGATCGGTCAGATTGTAAAAAATTTCGCCGGACAAGTGCATCGCATATTGGCCGGGTGCAGCGCTGCCGCCATTGACGACAACGGCATCGACGGATTTCAGGCGTGATACCGGTTCGCGCAACGGCCCTGCCGGAAGCAGGTGGCCGTTGCCGAAGCGGCGCACACCGTCGACGACCGCGATTTCCATATCGCGTTGCAGGCGGTAATGCTGCAGTCCATCGTCGCACAGCACCACATCGCATTGCGGATGGGATTGCAATGCAAGTCTCGCAGTGGCAACGCGATCGCGTCCAACCCATACCGGGCAGATGCCGCGTCCGGCCATCAGCAACGGCTCGTCGCCTGTTTGCTGTGCCGTACTGCTGGAAGTTACGGGCTGCTGTTCTGTCGTTCCGCCAAAACCACGGCTGATGATGACAGGACGACGGCCGCAATCGATCAGTTGCTGCGCGATGGCCAGTGTGAGCGGGGTTTTGCCTGTGCCGCCGACGCTGATGTTGCCGATCACCACGACGGGTACCGGCAGAGCGTAACTTTTCAGAATATGGCCGCGGTACAATGTGCGGCGCAGCGCACAGAGCATCCCGAACAGCCAGCTTACCGGCAGCAGAATCAGATGAAGCGGACTGTTGCGATACCAGTAGTGCTCAAGTGCTGCCATGCGGGTTAACGGGCTTCGCTCTGCGTCGCAAAGGTGATGCGTCCGAAGCCTGCCTGTCTTGCGGCTTCCATCACGTTGATGACGGCCTGATGGGGTGTCTTGGCATCGGCGTTGATGACGATGGTGGGATCCGTTTGCGTTCCCGCCGCCGTTTTAAGCGATGCCGCCATCGCGACGACATCCGTAAAATTAATCACATTGTCGTTGATCGCGTAGTGTGCATTGGAATCGATGGCAACCGTGATCGGTTGCGCCTGCGATGCTTCGGCCTGACCGCCGGCTTGCGGCAGGTTGATCTGCAGCTCGGAGTATTTTGCGTAGCTGGTGGTGACCATCAGAAAAATCAGGATCACCAGCAATACGTCTATCATCGGAATCAGGTTGATTTCCGGTTCTTCACGAGCGCGTCCGCGTTGAAAATTCATGTCGGTTTAACCCTTGCGCTGACCATGCACTATTTCGACCAGCTTGATCGCCTGTTGCTCCATTTCGATGGTCAGACCATCTGTCTTAGCGCGGAAGTGACGGTAAAAAATCATGCTGGGTATCGCCACGATCAGGCCGAATGCGGTGTTATACAGCGCGACAGAAATACCGTGCGCCAAAACGGCCGGGCTGTTGCCTGCCGTGGTTTGTGCGCCGAATATTTCGATCATGCCGACTACGGTGCCGAACAGTCCCAGCAAGGGGCTGATCGATGCAATCGTACCCAGTGTGGTGAGAAAGCGCTCCAGATCATGAGAGGTCGCGCGTCCGGCCTCTTCGATGGACTCCTTCATGATCTCAGGCGTACTTTTGATGTTTTTCAGGCCTGCGGCAAAGATGCAGCCCAATGGTGAATGCTGGCTGAGTTTAGCTAACATGGCATCGTTGACACCGCGCTGCTTGAGTTCCTTGACAACTTCATCGAGCAGGGCAGGCGGTGAAATCCGGCTGCTGCGCAGGTAGATGAGTCTTTCGGTAATCAAACCTGTGGCGATGACGGAAGCAAAAATCAAAAACCAGATCGGCCAGCCGGCCGCTTCTACGATTGCAAACACGGGAATTCTCCAAATGTGCTTAAATTGTAAACCCTCTGCCTCGTATCGGATTCGATGGTCGAGGTTGAGACGTTCAGAGCTTGTCACTTTAGCGTGTCGCGAAGAGTTGAGCAAGATTTCTCAGAGTTTTCCTACACAAAAGCGGGCTACTACCTCATTTTAAAAGAGTATTTTTATTTACCCACAAAATCTGTGGATAACTTTGTGGATAAACTGTCCGGTGGTGCCTTTAATGTCGTGAAGTATAAGGGTTTTTGTTATGTTGCCTGTTTTTTGTCATGTTATAAACCTGTTTAAAAACAGTAAGTTACTGTAAGTGTGTCGGTTTTGCGACACGCTGTGCGTCGCAAGGCGGCGTAATGTCTGGCTTTGTGAATAATTTTGGATTGTCAATATGTCTGGTGAACTTTTTTTTGAGGTCAACCCGCGTGTCTTGCGCGTGGCGGAACTCACCCGTGCAATCAATCAGTTACTGGAGGGCAGCGTTCCTTTGCTGTGGGTGCGCGGGGAAATTTCGAATCTGGTGAAGGCTGCGTCCGGTCACTGGTATTTCGCGCTCAAGGACGAACAGGCACAGGTGCGCTGTGTGATGTTCCGCCATAAGAATCAGTTGCTGGATAAAACGATCGCCAACGGGCAGCAGGTCGAAGTACAGGCGACGGCGTCGCTCTACGAGGCCCGTGGCGAGTTTCAACTGACGGTTGAGCTGCTGCGCCCTGCGGGGCTGGGTGCTCTTTATGAGCAATTCGAAAAGCTCAAGCAAAAGCTGGAACGCGAAGGTTTGTTTGATGCTGTCCGAAAACGTGCGTTGCCGGCTTTTCCTCGTCGCATCGGCATCATTACCTCGTTGCATGCTGCAGCGTTGCGCGATGTGTTGACTACCTTGAAGCTGCGTCTGCCCTGCGTGCCGGTGGTTGTGTATCCAGCGCCGGTGCAAGGTGCAGGCAGCGCGGAAAAAATTGCACAGGCGATCCGGACTGCCAATAGTCGCGCCGAATGTGAGGTGCTGATTTTGTGTCGCGGCGGCGGCAGCATCGAGGATCTTTGGGCGTTCAACGAAGAAGTCGTGGCGCGCGCGATTGCGAATAGCGAAATTCCGCTGGTCAGCGGTGTCGGCCATGAAACCGACTTTACCATTGCGGATTTTGTCGCCGACGAACGTGCGCCGACCCCGACTGCTGCCGCGCAACGCGTCGTGCCGGATCGCCATGCACAGATCAAAGGCTTGCGGGATATCGCGCAGCATCTGATGCGCCCGATGCGTCATCGGCTGCAAAACGCGATGCAGGCGGTGGATTATTTGCAGCGTCGCGTGGTCCATCCCGAACAGCAGTTGCAACAAAAGTCGCGGCAGCTGGATCAATTGCAACAGCGTATGCAGCGCAGCTATTCTCATCACCAGCAACAGCAGCAATGGCGTTGC
>JBAZCE010000116.1:0-7431 GCA_041671105.1 Gallionella sp. | reverse complement strand
GTAGGCGTAGTAGTCTTCAAAACCCTTGTATTCATCCGCTTTACGCTGCTTGATCAAGGCCAGCACGATGTCGCCCATGCCGCGCGTATTCGCGTGCAATTTCTCCATCAAAGGCTGCTGAATGTTGATTTGCGCACCCTCGGTCAGATACTCGGGAACCTGTGTACCCCAGTCTTCCAGCGCGGAATCGAGCGGCAATACCAGATCGGCCTGTAGCGCCGTTTCGTCCAGGTAATGCGCGAACGCCACCTTGAAACCCGCCTTGGCGAAGTTGTCCTTGAACTTGAATGAACCCGGAGCCGTAAACACCGGATTGGCCGCGTAATTGAACACAACCTTGTACTTGCCGGCACTGAGTCCGTCGTTCAGATTCTTCAGTGCAGCCGTATTGCCCTTGCTTGGCGTCATTTGCGGGAACGGAACCGAAACTGGCGCTTCGACTGTCTTACCCACATTGCCCAACACCTGATTGAGCAGATGGATAGCGGCGGCATTTTGCGAGCCATGCGCGTAACCTTCCGCGGCTGAGCCTGCCAAAACCAGACTCGGGCTGCGCAATTTGAGCAGCGCGGCGATCTTGTCGATATGCCCTGCTGCCACACCGGTTTCGCGGCTGACTCTTGCGCGATCGTAACCCTTGACGAGTTCGGCCACATCGCCGGTCGCCGTACCCAGCGCATTGATGATACCGAGTGCCAGCACGCCTTCAGTACCGGGCTTGACCACCAGCCAACGGTCCGCATTGGCGCCGGTCAGCGTCATCTTGGATTCGACCTGAATCAGCACACCGCGCTGACCGTCCACACCCTTGCGGAACTGCGCGTACTGCTGCGAGAAGTGCACTGGCGACACCCATGTACCCAGGAAGTCTGCACCGAAAGACAACACCACCTTGGCCTTGTCCAGACGGTAACGAGGCATTTCAACGCCCAGGGCTTTCTGATTGGATGCGCGTACTACGCCAGGCGCGATAGGGTCATATACAAAGTGATTTTTTGTACCGAGACTCTCCAGGTAGTTACCCAGCAGCACCTTCAGATGACCACTCACACCGCCGGACAGGAAAGCGACTTCATCGCCCTGCACGCCGGCCAGCTTTTGCGAGATCAGCTCATAGGCCTTTTCCCAGGTGATCGTCTCACCCTTGTCGCCGTTGCGCAGCAGCGGTTCACGCACGCGGTCCGGATTGTAATGGTGCTGCACCCCCGCCTGCCCCACACCGCACAACTTACCGCGGTTGATTGCCGAAGCCGGGTTACCTTCCAGTTTCAATACGCGACCTTCACGCACCCGGCCGTTGATGCTGCAACCCGCATCGCATTGCGCGCAAGTCGAGTTGTAGTAAACCCCGATACCGGGAATCACGAAATCCTTTGCTTCCACGTAGGAAACGACTGTTTCCTTACCGTCTTCGATTGAAGTACCGCCGCAACCGGAAAGCGCAACAGCAGCGCCGCTCCAGCCCAACACCTTCAGAAAATCACGCCTGTCAATACCACTGTCTATCATCACCGCCCCTCTGATAAATTCTTTATGAATGTCATGCCTGCTTATTTGTGGCACAACCAGCAATCGTTAGGCCCCTTAGCCTTGATGGCACCCGATGCATCCTGTGCCGCTGCCGGTTTGTTGAAGCTATACCAATAGGCCTGTTTACTTATCGGCGTGCCGCCTTCGGCTACCACCACATGCTCTTTCTCATGGCAACTTGCACACCAGCCCATCGCAATTGGTTTCTGGCGACGCGCGACCGTCATTTCGCTCACCTTGCCATGGCAATAGCCGCAGGCTTCCTGATACGGACGGTTTTGCTGCTCGATGAAACGCTTGATGTGACGCTCGTGATTGAAACGCACAAAGTCCGGCAAATCATGGACTTTTTTCCATGGAATGGCTTTCTTGGCGTCCCAGTATTTGAACAGTTCGACGATACGCGGCTTGTTGCGCACACCCTCGATGTTCTGGTGACAACCTATACATTTTTGCAGCGGCGGAATTCCTGCTACCGCACTGCGTCTTGCATAGGTATGACAATACATGCAGTTGATTTCCATACCACCCTTGGCAGGGTCGCTGGCGTCGTGAAGACCTGCATGACGGTTATGGGGAAACTCGATAGGCTGTTCAACTTGCGGCCCCAAACCATCCTCGGTTGTGAGCGCAGGTTGCGGATCATTGGCTGCATAACTTCCGGCAGCCAAAAACAGTCCTACCAACAAGATAGGTAAACGTAAGAAACGGTACATCGTAAGAACTCCCCCAACAAACAAATGATCCCATGCCGGCTGCTGCTGGCATGAACGTACAGTCAAATCGGATTTTTTTGATGCGACATGTCGCGATATTAATTACTATCTGCTTTTGTTTTTTACTTCTGCAGAACCAAGCCCGGCGCGAACATTGCAGAATCATGTCTGGTTTAAAAAATAAAGTCAACACTGAATATTGCGGGCCTCTACAGCCACCTAAAAAAACGCTTATGGCACACGCAATTACATGATTTGCTTATATTGTTTACCTGTCTAACTTACTAGGATTAGAACACAATGAATGAAGAGCAGGCCGTACTCGATTTTTTCGCTAAACCTGAAAATTTACCGCTGGGATTATCAGTCTCACAACTGATGGACGACATCCGCCGTAAAATGAACTCAGCGTTGTGGCAAGCACTGCAACAGCACCTCGGCACGCTGCTCAATCAGCAGGCAGCCGACTGGCAGGTCAAAGTTACCGAAGACCGCAACGCCGCCGACGTACTGGTAGGTTTGCAGTGTAAATTAACCCGGCCCCAGGAACTTTGCCTGTTCCCGATGCTGGAACAGCAATATCTGGGCGGCAACTGGCGCATTTTTACGGGTCTGATGTGGCAGAGCCCCCCCGCCCCGGAGCAGCTCGCCCTGCCTGCCGTTGCGACCCTCAAACAATCGCTTGCTGACGCCGGATTCGGCAACAACGAAAACTTTCTCGCCTGGCAGTGGACGCGTTTTTATCCGCAACGCAGCGATTTCCTGTTGCGCTACTCGCAACAACCGGAGGCACTGCTAGGTGAAGTGGAATCTGTATTTAGTTCTTTGCTGATCGAACATCGCGATGAAATCGCGGCCGCCAATGCCGCCTTGAAGATCAGGCCCGGCACACGCATTCAAAGCAACCGGTATGCGTGCCTTTTTGCACATGTCCGGTGCAATGATGATTAGCCTGGTGCTCCATTTCGCTTAAACAAAATCTTCATTTCGATGGCTGGAGTACGATAGCCGCAAGCAGCGAAAAAATGACTGGCATCACCGAGCGGCTTGACATAGACGGGGACGCCCGTAAATTCGTTTTCTACTGCAGAAAGCAAGGCATGACCAATACCCTTTCTTTGCGCTGCAGGGTGCACTACCAGCTCACCAAGCATGGTGGAAAATGCACGGTCGCTGAACGCACTGACGTAGCCCCACAAAACACCGCTCTCTGAGCGCGCATATGCGACGAAAGGATATGCCGCCAATGATCGGCGGACGATCTCCTCCGGGTAATCAGAGCCCCAGCCCACTGACTGCATGAGCGATGAATACTCAGAAGCAGAGATTTTCTTATCAGTAAAAATGCGAAAGGTCATGTGACGATCGGAGCGGATATGCGAGTCGAGCAAACTGTATCACCGCTTTTCAGCATGGGTAAAATATTTGAGGTGCAAGTATATCCATACGTTCCGCCCTCATCCCCCGTGCACCGAAGAAGCTCACAATCAAAAAGCCGACTATCTTTGTTATGCCGCTTTGCGCAGTTCTTCCCGGATTGTGTTGCGCACGACGGTTTCCAGATTTTCCGCCTGCATCGCCTGCTTGAGGGTATCGTTTATCAGGGTTTGATAGCCGCGTCCGCCCGCCTTGGTTTTGAAATATTCCAGCGTGGTGCTATCCAGGAAAATGTTAATCCGGCGTTTTGCGGGCAATACTGCTCCACCCGTTGTGCGTTTGCGTAATACCAGACCGCCATTATCAATATCGGCCTGAGTGACGGGAGCGTCATCAGCGATTTTCGTAGTAGATTTTTTGCTCATTTTTATCCGCCTTTCGCATGGAAATAACACGTATTGTCTTATCGGTTTCCGCCGTGGCGATTATCACAACCACGTCATGCAGCAGTCCCAATGTAAGATAACGCGCTTCGTCGTAATCGAAACGCCGATCCTCAAAGGTAACGGTTTGCTCGCTTTCGATGACGCTTTTTGCGTCGTCAAAATCCATCCCGTGCTTTTTCAGGTTTGCGGCTTTCTTTTCAGGATCGTGGCTATATCGCATGATGCGCTAAATATACACACAAAAATAAATATATTCAAACAGGGTTATTTTGATCGAAGAAGCGATGCTCCAGGTTAAACCTTGACGCCAGATGAGCGCCCAATGCCTGGATACCCAAACGCTCGGTTGCATGATGACCGGCTGCGATAAAGGCTGTGCCCGTTTCATTGACAAGATGGTAATTCTGTTCGGAAATTTCACCGGTCAAAAAGGCATCCACCCCAAGGGCAATCGCCGCCTCGAAATAGCCTTGCGCCCCGCCGCTGCACCATGCCATGCGACGTACGATACGATTCATATCGCCGATCACCTGCGGGGTACGCTGCAGATCAGACGCCACCCTGGCTGACAATTGTGCAAGCGTCAGGGGTAGCGCCAGTTCACCGTAATACGCGATACCTTGTTCGCCAAATCTGCCCTCCTCCACCAGCCCAAGCAATTTTCCGAGCTGCGCATTGTTGCCAAGTTCCGCGTGCGCATCCAGCGGCAAGTGGTATGCCAGCAGACTCACATCATGCTTTAACAGTTGAGCGATACGCTGCTTTTTGATACCGACGATGCAGGCATCCTCATTGCGCCAGAAATAGCCATGATGCACGATAATAGCATCAGCCCCCCAGGCGATCGCCTCGTCCAGCACCTGTTTTGATGCCGTGACCGCGGTTGCGATACGCAGCACCTCCTCACGCCCCTCTACCTGCATCCCGTTCGGGCTGTAGTCCTTGAATTGACCGGTTTGCAACAGGCTTGCGCTATAATCGCGCAACTCGACAAGCTTCATGTTGTTTCCTGACTAATTGATATCGACCCGAACCATCTTACCATGCGTAAACACTGGCTGTTATTCACCCAAACCGTAACCGTAGCACTGGCTTTGCTGTTCATCATTCATACCCTCAAACCCGAGTTGCTGCCGACTGCCGCGCGCAACGGCGTGGTCACCTTGTATGAAAGCACGGCGCCCACTTCCAACGGCGCATTGCCCGTCACAGGGCTGAGCGTCGCCGCAAAGAAAGCCATGCCCTCGGTGGTCAACATCTTCACCAGCACCACGATCAAGACGCCGGTCAATCCCTTCATGGACGATCCGCGCTTCCGTTTCTTTTTCGGCGACCGGGACAATACGCCACAGCAAAGCTCAAGCCTGGGATCGGGTGTCATCGTAAGCCCTGACGGTTTCATCCTGACCAACCACCACGTCGTTGAAGCCGCCGATCAGATCGAAGTCGCCCTGGCAGACGGCCGCAAGGCTCGTGCGCATGTGATCGGCTCAGATCCTGAGACAGACCTTGCCGTGATTAAGATCGAACTGCCCGGCAATCTGCCTGCGATCACCTTCGGCCATCCCGAGACCGCACATGTCGGCGACCTGGTGCTGGCGATCGGCAATCCGTTCGGCGTCGGTCAGACCGTCACGATGGGTATCATCAGCGCGCTCAAACGCGACCATCTCGGCCTCAATACCTTCGAGAGTTTCATTCAGACTGATGCTGCGATCAACCCCGGCAATTCAGGCGGTGCGCTGGTGGATGTGAACGGCAATCTGATCGGCGTGAACAGCGCAATCTACTCGCCCAATGGCGGATCGCTGGGCATAGGCTTCTCGATTCCGGCAACGACCGCAAAGAAGACCATGGAACAAATCATCCAGAACGGCTCCGTGACCCGCGGCTGGATAGGCGCTGCGATTCAGGAACTCACGCCTGAACTGGTTGAATCGTTCAAACTGGGCGATTCAAACGGCGTACTGATCACGGATGTCGTGCGTAACAGCCCGGCTGAGCATGCAGGAATCAAGACCGGCGACATCCTGCTTTCCATAGACAGCAAACAGATCAGCAACTGGAACGCGATGCTGGAAACGGTTGCCGACCTGCCGCCCGGCAATATTGTCGTCGTCAAATTGCTGCGCAACGGCGTTGCAATCGATTCCAAGGTAAAAATCGGCAAACGCCCGAAACCCAGGCCACAGTAGGAGCGTACCGGAACCACACACATGTAGGGGCGTATGGCAATACGCCCGGAACCCATACATCGCGCCCCTATGGAGCCTTCACCATGCGGATTTCGCGTTGCGGATATGGAATCTCAATGCCTGCACGCTGAAATTCGCGCCAGATCGCCAGATTGATCTCCGAGCGCAAAGTGGCCTGAGACAGTTCCGGATCATCTATCCATGCCGACAATTCCAGCAGGATGCCGTTGTCCGTAAATTCAAGCAGATTGACCGCAGGCGCAGGCTCGCTGATAACGCGACCATGCCCGCGTGCCGCGTCTATCATGATCTGCATCGCTGTTTCCAGCGGGCTGCTGTAGGCGACCTGCAGACCGATCTTGATTTTAACCTTACGGTCGGAATAAGAATGATTGACCAGCGTCGAGGTGATGGCCGTTTCATTCGGAATCAGCGACTCAGCGCCGTCCTGCCCGCGCAGCACCATATAACGTCCCGTCAGGTTGCTCACCGTACCTACGCGATTATCCAGCGTGATGACATCGCCCAGTCGAATGGATTTATCAAGCAGAATGATGAAACCGCAGATGTAATTGCTGGCGATGCGTTGCAAGCCGAAGCCGAGCCCCACACCCAGCGCACCGCCGAATACGGACAACACCCTGATGTCGATACCAACCAGGGACAGGGCGAGCAATACCGAAATCACCAGCAAAATACCGCGTAGAACTTTCGTCAGCAACACCCGGGAACTACTTTCCATCGCCTCCATCCGCATGATGCGAACTTCCAGGAATCGTCCCATCCAGAGTGCCGCCAGCACGGTTGCCACGATCGAAATCAGGCCTTGCACAACAACCAGAAGCGAGACAGGCTGGCGTCCAAAATTAAAGCTCAATTCAGCCATACCGGCCAGCACAGGAGCGAGCAGACCCGTAATATGAAGCGCCACCACCAGCCAGGTGATGCCGACGATGCTGAATTCCCAGGATTTTAGCTTGGTTGAAGTTGGAAAAATATTGCGCAGCAGATACACCAGAAGGCGTATGAACACCGAAGACAATAGCAACGGTATAGCCAGTTTGAGCAGACTGACTGACACCCCCATCAGCCCGAAGACGGGCAGTGCCAGCAAGACACCGGACAATGTCAGAACAGGGAAGGTAATACGTTTAAAACTTTTAACCG
>JBAZCE010000115.1:0-7493 GCA_041671105.1 Gallionella sp. | reverse complement strand
GCCCATTTCGACAAAGCCCACCTTGTTCAACTTCCGCATAGCTTCATGCGCGGGATTGATGGAAATATGGTTGAATCCACTTTCAACAAACGCGCGCAGGTTATGGTCCCCAAGTTCAAGCGACAATGCAGGCGTCACAGTGACGGCAAGCGGATTCATTCCGTATTTGTGCTTTAAGTTGTATGCAACGTATGAGCCGTCCTTGCCACCGCTGACTGGGACAAGACAGTCAAACCTGCCGTCGGTTCGCCGATGCTTGTCCAGCAGGGCTTCCAATTCTTTCTGTCGAGTTCCCCAATCGAGGGTCTTCTTCTTTTCCGCCCACACACAGGAGTTACACCAACCGCGCACATCGAACGTAATCCTAGGTCGGGTAGACATGGTCAGACAGTTCGAGCACCAGTGGATATTTTCCGAATTAACTTTCATTGCTTAAAACTCCGATTCATATTTATCAATTGTCTGGAACTTACTAGGACGGTCTAATTTCCTGCATTGGGAAAGACCCCGCTGTATTCGCTGTTTGCCCTTTCAAAATCACTAACCCTCCCGATATCCAGCCAATATTCTCTAATGGGGAAAGATACTGCGGTATTCTTTTCTGCGATCAACCTCTCAAACAATGTAGGCATATCAAAAAACTTTTCTTCCGGCACTGTTTCCAGCGCTTGAGGTGAAAGCATGTATATCCCGGCACTAACAAAAAATTTATGGACCGGCTTTTCTTCGATCGACAAAATGCGCCCATCGAGTACATTCACCACCCCATAAGGCACCTGAAAATCGTATTCCCGCACTGCCATCGTTGCGACGGCATCATGTGAAACATGATAGTCATGCAAATGCTCAAAATTGATATTGGTCAACAGATCGCCGTTCATCACGAAGAACGGCTCCGTCAAACGGTCCCGCACCAGACTCAATGCACCCGCTGTGCCCATCCGCTTGGATTCATGGACATATTCGATATTCACTCCAAATGCTTTGCCGTCGCCGAAATATTCTTCAATCATGTGGGACTTATAACTGACACTCAGAATGATCTCGGAATAACCATATTTAGCGAAGTTCTCTATGATCGTTTCCAGGATGGGCTTGTTTCCTACATGCAGCATTGGTTTGGGGGTGGTATCGGTCAACGGACTGAGGCGCGAGCCCAATCCACCGGCCATGATAACAACCTTATTTATGCGATGAGCCGGCTGCAGCAACTCGTCCACTTCAGCGACTCCTGCGATCCGCCCTTCGGCATCGACAACCGGTATCTGATAAAGCTTGTGGGAAACCGCAAGTTGCAGGATTTTTTCCTTCGAGTCATTGATTCCGCAAGTCGTAGGGGTGCGGTAATAAATATTCTCAATCGCGTCGTCGAGCCCATGCCCGTTCAGGATGGCCCGGCGTATGTCGCCATCCGTGAGCGTACCTAACAGCTTTTCATTCTCATCGGCCACAAGTGCGATTTTCATCGACCCGCTATCGATGATCGCCAGCGCCTGACGGATAGTCGCACTCGGAGGGAGAAGTATCTTCTTGAAAGAGTTCATGCCATGAAGGGGCCGGGTAAGTCGTTAAAGTGTTTTTTTACCAAATCCTGCAGGGGTGCTGACCGGAGAGTCGCGACGATCTTCATTGACGAGCCGCCCATACCATACGGATTGATTACGCCGCGAAGTCTTTCCTGTGTAACTGGGTCATAGACCTGCCGGATCGCGCTGGATATTTCGGCTTTGACGGGCGGGCAGTCGATCACGCTTGCTGCCTTGATACGGCCTTTCTGACGATCGCCGATATTAACGGTGGCGATCCTGAACGAAGGTGCCTCGATTAGCCCGCTTGAACTATTGCCAACCACGGCGTCGACGAATCGAAGAGCCGACAGGTATCGAAGCTGCCCAAGCGAGGCAAAAACAGCAGCCTTTCCGGAATTTGCAGCCACGTATTCGTCCAGCATAAGGTTGATGGCTCTGCCATCCGTATCCGCATTGGCCTTGGTGAATATGAGATGCGTGTCGTCCAGTTCATCCAGTGCCTGAATGAGCTGCCGAAATTGGTCTCTTGCCGTATTTTGCTCCAGCGTGACCGGGTGAAATGTCACCAGCAAATTCTTTTTGCCCAACTTGAAATCAATTGCCTTTTCCAGCTCATCTCTGGTCAGCAGATTCAAGTTGGCGATACTGTCGAGTCCAGGGGCGCCCACATTGAATACATGCTCAGGCACTTCGCCCAGCTGGATGATGCGTTTCCGGTATTCTTCGGTCGCAGCAAAATGCAGGTGGCTCATTTTGGTGATCGAATGTCTGATAGCTTCGTCGAACGCGCCTTCTGTCGTTTCGCCACCATGTATATGGGCGATCGGAATCCGCGCGATCATTGCCGCGGCAGCCGCGCTGAATATCTCGAATCTGTCGCCCAACACGACGATGATGTCAGGGCCCAGTTCGGCATAGGCCTCGGCAAACGATATCTGTGCCAACCCCATCGACTTGGATATTCCTACCGGCGTATCCGACGACAGGAGCATCTCGATCTTTTTGTCGATCGCGAATTCCTTCTCGATCTCTTTGTAGGTCAAACCGAATTCCGGAGCGAGATGCATTCCGGTCACGATGACCTGAAGCTCCAGGTTCGTATCGGCCTGGATCTCTTTCATCAACCAATAAAGGAGGCCGTACTCGGCACGTGTGCCGGTAACGACACATATCTTCCTCATATCAAGTCATCCTCTTCGTAGCTCTTTTGTGCCACTTGCCCCACGATCTCGTCCCAGCGCATGGGGCTGATGCCGCTCCCTGGGCGCTTGATCGTGATGTTGTCTTCGTCGAATATCTCGCCTGCCTTTATCTGCCTGGCAGCAACGATGCTTTTTCTGGCAATGACAATATTCCTTGTTTCACTCTTGCTGGGCTTCTTGATCCCGTCACCCAGCGCTTGGGTTACTTGTCGAATGGACTGCACCATCGCCCCGAGCTCTTGCGGCTCCAGGCTTGCCTTGTGATCCGGCCCTTCCATGGTGCGATCAAGCGTAAAGTGTTTCTCGATCACGCACGCCCCCATTGCAACAGCCGCTATCGGCACCTCGATGCCTTGCGTATGGTCTGAGTATCCGACCTTGACCCCAAAGGCATTGGAGATCGTCAGCATGGCCCGAAGATTGACTTCGTCGACAGGACAAGGATATTCGGTCGTGGCATGCAACACCGTGACCCTATCCCTTGATGTTCCCGCTTCCAGCAAAACATCCAGCGCATCCTCGATCTCCCCGAGATCGGCCATCCCGGTCGAGAGGATCACTTCCTTGCCCAGGCTCCCTATATGGCGCAAATATGGAAGATTGGTGATCTCCCCACTGGGAACCTTGAAGATCGGCATCCCGAAACCATTTAACATATCTATGCTGCCATGGTCGAACGGCGTCGAAAGGAACATGATCCGTCTCGCATTGCAGTGACTGATTATTTCGCGATGCGCATCCTCACCGAGCTCAAGCTTCTTGAGCATTTCATATTGGGATTCTTCTGCTGAAGTAGTTTGCTTCTGGTATGCGGCTTTTTGTGCAACCTTGCTCACCAGCGTATCGGCCGTGAAAGTCTGGAACTTGACCGCATCTGCTCCTGCATCAGCAGCAATATCGACAAGCCTCTTGGCCAGAACCAGGGAGCCGTTGTGGTTGACCCCCGCCTCGGCGATGATGATCACCTTATTCATTTGCATAACCCATGAATAGTGACCCGGCCCTGATGAAATCATTCACCCTGGTCTGGACGCATTCCCTGGTCACGGCATTGCTCCCCACAAAAGACCCTTTCCTGATGACGGCCCCGCCGTTGATGATGGCTGCCGTCGATACATGGCAACTATCCTCGACAACACCGTCGTGCTCGACCAGCGCCTTGGTATTGATGATGCAGTTGTTACCGATGGCGGCGCGCGAGTTGATCAGGGCATCATGCATGATGATCGTACCCGCGCCTATTGTGGCATGCTTCGAAACGTAAGCCATCGGGGAAATGATCGTCGGAAGTTCGAATCCAAGCGACCTGGCATGCTCGAAGAGCCGGATACGTATTGCCGGGCTCTTGATCTGACCCACGGTAACCAACGCAAAATCGCAGATCGAGCGAAGTCTGCCGAGACTTTCGTCTCCGCCGAGGATCGGGTAACCAAGCAGCGCGCCCCCGACAATGGCATTGTCCACGACCCCCATGATCTCGAACTTGTTTTCCTGTTCGATCACATCGATGCAGGATGCGCAGTGTCCGCCGCCGCCTATCAATATCAGCCCGGGTTTCACAGGACCCTCGCACTGCTGGGGATATTCACGACACGCTCCTCCAGCCACTTTGCATTGGACAGACCGGCAGACTGGCAATCCTTGAACATCTCGAGTTCATTCATCAAGCGCCATATCGGGCGCGACATCACCCCAGCCTCATTCAACTCCTTCAGGAATATATCTCTGGCCTGTTTGTCTTCCAGAACGAGCGCACTGAGCCAGTAATTCGCCTTGGAGTGGGATGGCTCCTCGACAAAACCGATGCCTGAGCCTGCGAAGAAGCCGGCATAGGCAGATGCAATGCTGCGCTTGCTTTCCAGCAATCGCGGCAGACTTTCCATCTGGGCGCATCCCAAGGCGGCATTGATGTTCGGTAGCCGGTAGTTGTAGCCGATCTCGTCGTGGATGAATTCGTACGGATGGGGTACTTTCGCAGTCGTGGTGATATGTTTCGCGCGCTTGGCCAAGGCCTCATCATCGGTAACGATCATCCCGCCGCCACCTGTTGTGATGGTCTTGTTGCCGTTGAAACTGAATGCAGCCAGTTTGCCGAATGTCCCCGTGTGTCTCCCCTGATAATAGCTGCCGAGACTTTCAGCCGCATCTTCGACCAGAGCGATGCCGAATTCCTCACAGATATCGGCTATGGCATCTATCCGGCAAGGATGTCCGAACGTATGCATGGGTACGATGGCGGATATCTTCCGCCCTGTAGTCTTGTTGACGCAGCCGCCTGCGGTCCGAGTCGCATTGGCAGAAAGGAAGGCAGCCAGACTTGCCGGGCTCAATCCAAGCGTATCCCTATCCACATCGACAAACACCGGCTTGGCCCCGCAATAGCTGATTGCATTGCAAGTCGCCACAAAGGATAGCGATTGCGTAATCACCTCATCACCTTGTGCCACACCGGCCAGCTTGAGTGCAATGTGCAGTGCCGCCGTGCCATTCACCGTGGCTACGGCATATTTCGCACCAGTGTATTGCGCCATTTCCTGTTCGAACCGGTCGACGTATTTGCCCACACTGGACACGAAAGTCGAGTCGATGCAATCGATCACATAGGCTTTTTCATTGCCCACGAATTTCGGTTCGTGCAGTGGAATGAACTCGGCCGTTTGGTAGACGCCTCGGATGAAATCGATAACCGGCTGATGTTTTCTTATCATCTCTACATTTTTCCGTCGAGATATTTGCCGGTTTCTTTGTGCCCGAATTCTGGAATCATATGGCAGAACAAATTGACGACTTCATCCTTACTCCAACTCCCGGCCTTCTTCCAGTCATCGATATGCCTGGCGAACATCTCAAGCGCCGTATCGTCGAAAACCGGCTCGTTCTTTATGACCCCAAGATTCTGGAATCGGGCCATGTCGAGCGTTTCGTTATCCGTAAAGAACTCCTCAAAATCCTTTTCTCCGGTCGTATCGCTGTCGGTGAACAGACACGGCCACTTCCCTTGCTCGGGCAGCGTCTCGGCCAGCCTTCTCGCCTCATCTTCCGATGAGCACAAATATGGCTCATAACCCATCTGCTCCAGATATTTAACCGCGATCTCGGCAAAGGTGATCAGGTGCAATTCCTCGCTTAATTTTGGAAAGAAGATATCCCTGTTCTCGCCGAATATGCAGGACATCAGGCAAAGCTCGCCCGATTCTTTTGGTGTAACGAAATAACGCTTGATGTCTTGGGGAGCGACGATCGGCTGCCGCTTCTGGATACGCTGGTTGAAGCCGTGCAAGAGCGAACCGTCCGAGAAAGCCACGTTGGCAAAGCGCGCAGTAGAGATATCGATTTCCAGGCTGCGCCTCATCAAATACATTTCCATGATGCGCTTCGAAGCCCCCATCATGTTCACCGGATTGGCTGCTTTGTCGGTCGAAACACAGAAATATTTACACGACTTGTTCGCGATAGACTGGAGCAATGTTTTTTCCGTATTGAATATGTTCACGTCGATCATCCGCATCAACGTAAAGGGATCCTTCTCGCTCCGCACATGCTTCAACGCCGACAGATTGAGCACATAGTCATATTTGCCATCTGCCTTGATAAAAGCATCGTACTCGACCGAACCGACATCAAGCGCAAAAGTCTGGAAATCCCCGTCGATATAGCCATAAGAACTCCGGATATCCCGAACCAGCTCAACCATGTTGTTTTCGCTGATATCAACAACATGGAGCTTTCTTGGACTCCTCCTGAATATCTCTTTGGTGACAGCTTGCCCAATGGAGCCCGCCCCACCGATAACCAGAAAGGTCGATGCGGAGACGATGCGACGCAATTCCTGCTCATGAGACATGACGTCATGAACGAACAGTTCTTTTTCTCTGCCAATAAGGGATAGGATCGATAGCATTTTCGACTTTCTACCTAGTCTTTCCCGAACAGATCCCGACTATAGACCTTGTCCGCCACATCGCGGATGTCGTCGGTGATGCGATTGGCCACGATCACATCCGCCTGCTGCTTGAACTGCTCCAGGTCGTTCACCACCCGCGAGCGGAAGAACTCCGGCTCCTTCAGGGCGGGCTCGTACACGATCACCTCGATACCCTTGGCCTTGATGCGCTTCATGATGCCCTGGATGCTGGATGCGCGGAAATTGTCCGATCCGGCCTTCATCACCAGACGGTGGATGCCGACCACCTTGGGATTCCGCTTGAGGATGCTCTCGGCGATGAAGTCCTTGCGCGTGGTGTTGGACTCGACGATGGCGCGGATCAAGGTCTGCGGGACCGCACTGTAGTTGGCCAGCAGCTGCTTGGTGTCCTTGGGCAGACAGTAGCCGCCGTAGCCGAACGAGGGGTTGTTGTAGTGGTCGCCGATGCGCGGGTCCAGGCTGACGCCCTGGATGATCTGCTTGGTGTCCAGCCCGTGCGTCGCGGCGTAGGTGTCCAGTTCGTTGAAGTAGGCCACACGCATGGCCAGGTAGGTGTTGGCGAACAGCTTGACCGCCTCGGCCTCGGTCGAGTCGGTGAACAGGGTGGGGATGTCCTGCTTGATCGCGCCTTGCTTGAGCAGGTTGGCGAAGGTCTCCGCGCGCGGCGAGCGCTCGCCCACGACGATGCGCGAAGGATGCAGGTTGTCGTACAGGGCGCGGCCTTCGCGCAGGAACTCGGGCGAGAAGATCAGGTTGTCGCAATGGAATCGCGACCGCGCCTGGGCGGTATAGCCCACCGGGATGGTGGACTTGATCACCATCACCGCCTGCGGGTTG
>JBAZCE010000114.1:0-7532 GCA_041671105.1 Gallionella sp. | reverse complement strand
CGATGTCGGCCGGGTGATGGAATTTCCGTATGGCTTGTGCGACCGGCTCTCGAAAGCGATTCCGCTCGAAGGTGTGAAGCCCGTGTCGCTCAAGAAGGCGCGCGAGATGGAGCCTGAGATCAACGCGATCGCCGACAGCGAGGAGGGTGTGCCTGAATTGCTGGAACTGGCAATGCGCCTGGAAGATCTGACGCGCAATGTCGGCATGCATGCGGGGGGCGTGGTGATCGCACCCGGTAAGCTTACCGATTTTTGTCCGCTGTATTGCGCCGATGGCGGCGCCAGCGTCGTGAGTCAGTTCGACAAGGATGATGTCGAGGCGATCGGCCTGGTGAAATTCGACTTTTTGGGGCTGCGCACGCTGACCATTATCGATTGGGCCGTGCGTCATATAGACAGGCTAGCACGGGAGCGAGGAGCGAGGAGCGAGGAGCGAGCCGGGGGTTCTGCTCAATCCCCGATCCTCGATTCTCAATCCTTCAAGATAGAATCCATTCCGCTGGATGACAAGGCGAGCTATGACCTTCTGAAGAAATGTAACACTACCGCCGTGTTCCAGCTGGAATCGCGCGGTATGAAGGATCTGATCAAGCGCCTGCAGCCGGACACCTTCGAAGACATCGTCGCGCTGGTCGCGCTGTTCCGTCCGGGCCCGCTGGAATCCGGGATGGTGGATGACTTTATCAACCGTAAACACGGCAAGGCGACGGCCGATTATTTCCACCCCGATCTGGAAGTCTCGCTAAAACCCACTTACGGCGTGATCGTGTATCAGGAACAGGTGATGCAGATTTCCCAGATCATCGGCGGTTATACGCTGGGTGGCGCGGATATGTTGCGCCGCGCAATGGGTAAGAAGGATCCTGCCGAGATGGCACGCCAGCGCGACATCTTCGTCGCGGGGGCGATCAACCGTGAGATTGACAAGGACCTTGCTACTCGCCTGTTCGATCTGATGGAAATGTTCGCGGGTTACGGCTTCAATAAATCCCATTCGGCAGCCTATGCGCTGGTGGCTTATCAGACGGCCTATCTGAAGGCGCATCATCCTGCAGCGTTCATGGCCGCAACCCTGTCGGGCGATCTGGATAACACCGAGAAAGTGCGCATCTTTTATGCAGACACCCTGCAGCAGGGGATCGCCATTCTGTTGCCCGATGTGAACAGTTCAGGCTATGCATTCTCGCCGGTAGACGAGAAGACTATTGCTTACGGATTAGGGGCGATCAAGGGAACGGGTGAGGCTGCCATTGCCGGTATCGTCAAGGCGAGATCGAGCGGCCCTTACAAGGACTTGTTCGATTTCTGCCGCCGCGTCGACAAGCGCGCGGTCAATCGCCGCACCATTGAAACCCTGATACGTGCAGGCGCCTTCGATTCCATCAGCGATCATCGCGCAGCGCTGATGGCAAGCGTGGATGCGGCGCTGGCCAGTGCCGATCAGCAATCACGTGCCGCCAATCAGGACAGCCTGTTCGGCGAGGACGATGCGGACGCCGTGCTGATCGGACAGACTCATGATGTGCCGCGCTGGAGTCTGCGCGAACAACTGGCGCATGAGAAGACCAGTCTCGGAATTTATCTGGGCGGCCATCCGTATCAGGAATATGAACAGGAGTTGGCCAACTTCATCAAGGTGCGGCTGGGCAGTCTGAACCCCGCCTTTGTCGGTAAGAGTAACGGCGGCGGTGGCGGCGGATATACCTCGCGGCGCGGTGTGCCGGTGCGACTGGCGGGGATTGTGTCCGGATTGCGCTTGCAGCAGACGCGGCGCGGACGCATGGCTGTCATCACGCTGGACGATGGCAGCGCGCAGGTCGAGATGACCGTATTCAACGAGGAATATGAGAAGTCAAGGCAGTGGATCAAGGAAGACGAACTGCTGGTGGTGGAAGGGAAGGCCAGTCTGGACGAGTATTCAGGCAATATCCGGGTGAGCGGCGAAGAGCTGTATAACTTCGCTCAGGCGCGTTCGCGCTTTGCTCAGCATCTCGCCTTGAGCTGTAACGGCCGTGTGAGCGTCGCGCAACTTGCGGAAATTCTCAAACCATGGCGTGAGGGGGCTTGCAAGGTTTTGATTGATTACAGTAATTCTGAGGCTGCCTGCCAGCTGCGCCTGGGTGAGGCCTGGCAGGTGACGTTGGCCGACGAACTGATGAAGGATTTGAACGGCGCCTTGCAACCCGGGAATGTGAAGGTTGTTTACGGTTGAGGTCGATGCGGCAGAGGGGGTACAATCCCGCCTTGCCTGAAGTGGTTCACAATTGAGAGGTCGACAAGTAATCCGGGATGGACGCATTTAGCATTTTGCCGTTGGATGTCGCAGGCGGGGTTGTTCTGCTGTGGATGGTGCTCGGCGTGTTCGGGCTGGCATTGCAACGTTCGCCGAATCTGATTTGCAGTCTTGTCTTTCCGTCCGGCGCGCTGGCATCCCTGGTGCTCGCTGCGACAGGCTTCTGGGCACTCTTGTCGACTCCCGATATTGCCGTGCTGCCGCTGGGCTTGCCGGATCTGCCGCTACATCTGAGGCTCGATACGCTCTCGGCATTTTTCCTGATTCTGTTGGGCATCGCCTCGTTCGGTGTGTCGCTTTATGCTGCCGGGTATTTCAAGCACATGAAGGGCGATATGCTGGGTCTGCTCTGTCTGGAATATCATTTGTTCCTGGCCAGCATGGCGCTGGTTCTGCTGGCGAATGACGCTTATATGTTCATGGTTGCATGGGAATGTATGGCGCTGTCCTCTTATTTTCTGGTCACCACCGACCACAAGATTCCCGATATTCGCCGTGCAGGCTATCTGTATCTGCTGATCGCCCATGTCGGCGCCCTCGCGATCCTGCTCGGATTCGGCGTGATGCAGGGCGGTCATGGCATCGGTGCGTATACTTTTGACGCAATGCGCGCGGCACATTTGTCGCCCTATTGGGCATCAGCGGCGTTTTTGCTGGCCTTGTTCGGTTTCGGTGCGAAAGCGGGGGTGTTGCCGATGCATGTCTGGTTGCCCGAGGCGCATCCGGCCGCGCCATCGCCGGTTTCAGCGCTGATGAGCGGCGTGATGCTCAAGACGGCCATCTACGGTATCCTGCGCGTGACCTTCGATCTGCTCCACACTCAAATCTGGTGGTGGGGCGTGTTGACGCTGACACTGGGGTTGCTGACTGCCGTATTCGGCGTGATGTTCGCTGCCGTACAGGGGGACATGAAGCGACTGCTGGCTTATTCGTCCATCGAAAATATCGGGCTGCTGCTGGTGGGGATAGGTCTGACCATCATCTTTCATGCCTATCACAAGGATGCGCTGGCGGCTTTGTCGCTCACCGCGACGCTCTATCACAGTCTGAACCACGCCTGTTTCAAGAGCCTGCTGTTTGTCGGTACGGGTTCGATTCTGCACGCGACCGGCGAGCGCAACATGGGACGCATGGGGGGCTTGATTCATTCGATGCCTTGGGTCGCCGCATTGATGCTGGTCGGGGTGCTGGCAATCTCCGGGTTGCCTCCGCTCAACGGTTTCGTTTCCGAATGGCTGTTGCTGCAAGCCTTCCTGTTGTCTCCGGGTTTGCCCAACAGCTATATCGACATGCTGGTGCCAGTCGCGGCGGCAGTGATCGCCCTGGCTGCCGCATTGGCAGCTTACGTGATGGTGAAGTTCTATGGCGTGATCTTTCTGGGTCAGCCGCGAGAGAAGATTCTTGAGCATGCGCACGACGCCGGCCGTTGGGAGCGTACGGGCATGAGTTGGCTGGCGCTGATGTGCGTGCTGCTTGGCCTGGCACCTGTCTTCGTGGTGCAACAGATCGATCATGTGTCACAACTGTTGCTCGGCGCCCATCTGGGTAATGCCGCCGCCGGCTGGATGTTTCTGACTCCTGTAGATACCGAACGTGCCAGCTATGGCCCGGTTTATTTTCTGTTGGCGGTGCTGGGGGTGATGCTGGCGACGGTCTGGGTGGTGCATCATTTCTATCACGGCAGGCTGCGCCGTGGTTCTGCGTGGGACTGCGGATATCCTGAACAAACTGCGCGTATGCAGGATACGGCGGAAGGTTTCGGTCAGCCGATCAGGCGCATCTTCGAACCGTTTTTCAAAATTGAGAACGAGCTGCCAACCGCTTTCGATGCGCATCCCAAATACAATGGCCGCAGCGATGATCGTCTGTGGCATCTGCTGTATCTGCCGCTTAAATATCTGATCGAAAAACTGTCAGGCTGGGTATCGCTACTGCAGCACGGACGCATTCATCTGTATTTGACCTACACCTTCGTGACGCTGATTGTGTTGCTGATTTTTGTATGATGATTAATTCGGAACTCATCCTGGTAATCGTATTCCAGCTCACCCAGTTGTTGCTGGTGGTGCTGGCAGCCCCCTTGCTGACCGGCTGGGTGAATCAATGTCAGGCCTGGTTGCAAAACCGTAGCGGTGCGGGTGTGCTGCAACCCTATCGCGTGCTGCATAAGCTGTTCCGCAAGGATGCGATCATCGCGCACAACGCCTCCTGGCTGTTTCGCATCACCCCGTATATCGTGTTCGGTTGCATGTGGCTGGCTGCGGCCATCATCCCGATCATCGCGGTGGACTTGCCCTTTTCACGCGCGGCGGACGTGATCGCCCTGGTCGGTGTGTTTGCGCTGGCGCGCATGTTTATCGCGCTGGCGGCAATGGACATCGGTACGGCGTTCGGCTCACTGGGCGCACGGCGCGAGATGCTGGTGTCTTTCCTCGCGGAACCTGCGTTGCTGATGGTGCTGTTCACCGCCTCGATGATCAGCCATTCCACACAACTGCCGAGCATCGTCGAGGCATTGGCGCACCACCAGTTCGTGTTGTATCCCAGTCTGGCTTTCGCTGCGCTGGCATTTTTGATGGTGTTGCTGGCGGAGAACGCGCGCATCCCGGTGGATAATCCGAATACGCATCTGGAACTCACGATGATCCATGAGGCGATGATTCTGGAATATTCGGCGCGCCATCTGGCGCTGATCGAATGGGCCAGCAGCCTGAAACTGTTCGCCTATTTTTCCATCGGCATCGCGCTGTTTCTGCCGCAGGGCATTGCCGAATTGGGTCACTGGTCCGCCTTGCCGCTGGCGATCGTTTTATTGCTGTTCAAGCTGGTGCTGGCGGGTGCGGGACTGGCTTTGCTGGAAGCACTGATGGCCAAGATGCGCATCTTCCGTGCACCGGAGTTCCTCGGCACTGCCTTTCTGTTGGCCGTGCTGGGATTGTTGATCCGTTTTCTGCTGAGGGCTTAGAATGCAAATTCCACTGACCTTGCAATTCGTCAATCTGCTGGCCTCCATGCTGCTGCTGATTGTGTTTGCGATGCTGGGGCAGCGGCGCATCCTGTCGCTGATCAATCTGTTTGCCTGGCAGGGTGCGGTGTTGGCGCTCAGCACGTTTATCGTAGCTTTCTCCACCGCACAACATCATCTCTACTACTCGGCGGGGCTGACCCTGTTGCTCAAGGTGCTGGTGCTGCCCTGGCTGCTGCATCGCCTGATACGTAAACTAAACGTTAAATGGGATGTGGAAACGCTGCTGAATATCCCGACCACGATGCTGATCGGCATCGCGCTGGTGATCTTCGCCTTTAATCTGGCCGCGCCCATTTCGCAATTGTCGCAAGGCATCACGCGCGGACTGATCGGCATCGCGCTGGCGAGTGTGTTGCTGTCCCTGCTGATGATGATGACGCGGCGCAAGGCAATTTCGCAGGTGGTAGCGTTCCTGTCGCTGGAAAATAGTCTGTTTTTCGCCGCCACCAGCGCCACGCAAGGCATGCCGTTGGTGGTCGAATTCGGCATTGCGCTGGACGTGCTGGTCGCGACTTTCATCTTCGGTATCTTCTTCTTCCGGATTCGCGAAACCTTCGATAGTCTGGACATCACGCACATGGAGAAGCTGAAGGATGATTGACCTGCAACTCACCGCCTTACTGTTGGCCCCGTTGCTGGGCGGCGTCTTGCTGGCGCTGTTCGGCTCACGTGCATGGGCGGCGGAACTCAATTCGCTGATGAGCTTTGCGACTTTTGCCGCATCGGTGGCGCTGACGATACGTGTGATTGACTCGGGACCACAGGTCGCATTTGGCGAGCAGTTCTTCATCGACCAGTTCAATGTTTTTCTGGTCGCGCTGACCGCCTTCGTCGCCTTTACCACCTCGCTTTTCTCGCGTCCCTACATGCGCATCGAACAGCATCACGGCAAGTTGACCACCGCGATGCTGCACCTGTATTACAGCATGTATCAGCTGTTTACCTTTGCGATGCTGGTTGCGCTCACCACCAATAATATGGGCATCATCTGGGTGGCGATGGAAGCCGCGACGCTGACGACCGTGCTGCTGGTCAGTCTGTACCGCACGCCTGCCAGTCTGGAGGCCGCATGGAAATATTTTATTTTGTGCGGGGTGGGCATCGCACTGGCGCTGTTTGGCACCATATTGTTGTATTTTGCCGCAGAGCGCGTGCTGGGTGACGGCGGGACTGCGCTGCTGTGGACGCATCTGAATCAGGTCAAGGGGGATCTCGAACCCACCGTGCTCAAGCTGGCATTTGTGTTTCTGCTGGTCGGTTACGGTACCAAGATAGGTCTGGTGCCGCTGCACAGCTGGTTGCCGGATGCACATGCCGAAGGACCCACCCCGGTTTCTGCCGTGCTGTCCGGATTGTTGCTGAACGTGGCGTTGTGCGCGGTAATGCGCAGCAAGGTGCTGGTGGACGGTTCGCTGGAGACGCACTTTGCGGGCAATCTGATGATGGGGTTCGGCTTGCTGTCAGTGGTCGTGGCATCCTTGTTTTTGTCGCGGCAGAAGGACATCAAGCGGATGTTCGCCTATTCATCCATTGAACACATGGGCTTGATCACGTTCGCCTTCGGCATGGGCGGGCCGGTCGCGACCTTTGCCGCGATGTTGCACATGACCCTGCATTCGCTGACTAAATCGGCAATCTTTTTCGCGGTCGGGCACGCCGTGCAGAAAGCCGGCACGCAACAAATGGAACACATACGCGGCTTGATGCAAGTCAGTCCGACTGTGGGTTGGGGGCTGGCGCTGGGCACCCTGGCGATACTCGGGATGCCGCCGTTCGGCGTATTCTCCAGTGAGTTTTTGATTATCACCACGGCGATGCACGAGTATCCGTGGAGTACGCCGATTCTGCTGATTTCGCTGGGCATCGCCTTTGCCGCCATCTTCGGCAAGATACAGCCCATCGTGTTTGGTGAGACGAGCGTGAAACGTCTGCCTCATTCGCCGGCGCTGTTTCCGGTTTTTGTGCATTTGCTGCTGGTGCTGATTCTCGGTTTGTACATGCCGTCCTATCTGGCAAACTGGTATCGTCAGGCAGCGGCCTTGTTGGGATAACGGAAGGTTCTGTCATGCCGATCAAACATCCGAATTTGCATCTTGAACGCATGAACGGTGCGATTCACGCCTGGCGCGGCAGGATCAGCTGCGCCGATTTGCAGCCGATCTGTCAGATGGTTCGGGATGGGGGAGGGCGACTGCTGGCCTTGTGGGGCTG
>JBAZCE010000113.1:0-7534 GCA_041671105.1 Gallionella sp. | reverse complement strand
CCGCCAGACGCACGGCATCCCCCAGCGGCGCCTCGCTCTGTGCCATGGTGCCGGTAAGCGAATGCAACACACCGATCCTGATGACAGGGACATCAGCCCCCCGGTACTGCCAGACAAAAAAGCCTGACAACGCAAGCATGAGTAAAACCAGTAGCTTTCTATCCCGGGACAGTTTTAACATGGCGTAGTACGGCGGCGATCCTGATATATTTGACGGGAGTTTAGCTCAATTTTCGATTATCAGCGCCTGCATCGTTTCAACCGCAAGACAAAGATCCTGCCATGCCTTCGCTTTTTCCATCGGACTGCGCAACAGGTAGGCCGGATGAAAGGTGGCGATCAGCGGTATGCCTTTAAAATCGTGCACCGTACCGCGCAACGAGCCTATCGTCGCACCGGTCTCCAGCAGGGCGGACGCCGCAGTTTTTCCCAACGCGACGATGACCCTGGGCTGAACAAGATCGATCTGGCGTTTAAGATAGGGCAGACAATCGGCGATCTCGCCCACGTGAGGGTGACGATCCTCCGGCGGCCTGCATTTAATGACGTTAGCGATATAAACCTCAGTTCGCTTGAGCCCGATCGCCAACAGCATGTTGTCGAGCAAACGTCCGGCATGCCCCACGAAGGGCTCACCCGTCGCATCTTCATCAAAGCCCGGCGCCTCGCCGATAAACATCCAGTCTGCCTGCTCATTCCCGCAGCCTGACACCGTTCGTGTACAGCCTGCCCGCAGCTTGCAAAGTTCGCAGTCGCGAATTTTCTGTTTGAGTTCCGGCCAGCTGAGGCGACCCAGCGCACCGCCCTGATTTTGCAACTGAAACTCGCGCAGGGAATCCCCGATCGCAACTGCCGGGACTGGCGGGTTCGCCTCAAACAGGTCTGCGGCAGACGTGATCGCAGGAAGACCCGGGATGTCATCAGGCTGTTCATTTACTTCAGGAAATCCGACAGGATCAGCAACGGGCGCATGCTCATCGAGCACAGGAGCACTCAACGCCTTGACGCTCTCTTCCTGCTGACAGGTTTCAGAAATAACTTCCTGCGCCACGGGTTCGCGCCGCACCCACAACGGGTAGAGGTTCAACTCGCGCAGCATCGCCTCATGTCTATCCATATTCCCTCTCTCCCAACCTCTCTCCCGCCTGCGGGAGAGAGGAGCTATTTATACCCTCTACACTTTCGTCCCCCTCTCCCACTTGTGGGAGATAACCAGCGACTTGCACGCTAGCGGGCTTAGTCGACTGGCTAGTAGTTCCATCTGGGGTTAGAGGAGAGGGTATATCGCAGGCCATCACCAGCGCATCTTCGCTGCCATGGCCGTAATAACCGCGCCGCAGCCCCACCTCGGAAAAACCGGCTCGACAATACAACGCAATCGCCGCCAAATTTGAGGCACGCACTTCCAGAAATACGCGAAACAATCGCCTTTGAGCGGCCTCATCCTGCATCGCCGCCAGCATCTCCCGCCCTAACCCCTTGCGCTGATGACTAGCCGCCACGCCTATATTGAGCAATTCCGCTTCGTCCACGCCCGGCATTAACACCGAAAAACCCCGCAGTTCGCCCGCGGCCTCATCGACGTAAGCCAAATAACCGCTATTTAACGCATCTACAAAATTGCCGCGCGTCCAGGGATAGGCTTGCACCGACAGCTCGATCGCCAGCACGTCATCCACATCCGACAGCGTCATCGACCTTATCATTACAAGTGATTTATTAATTTAGATTTTTCGATAGCAATCTGCTCGCGCTCGGCGGTCTTGAATGCAACCTTATCGCGCAGATAAAAAGGCTGGGCGAGGGCTGCATCATCCCCTAACCCCCGTGCAAACCGGGCCGCAGCCAAGACAGCGATCGCAGCCGCTTTGGGCACGGCGGCCGCATCCACCCCGATCAGCTGATCTGAATAACGCGCCTGCAATGCATCGTTAAAGGTCGCAAAACCGCTGCCTGAGCCGAACCAGTCACGCCCCGCCACCGCCGGCGCATCTTCCGGTTTGCACAGACAGGGTTCATAGACGGCAACCCAGCCATCCTGTTGTTTTTCATAAGCGGCACAATAAATCTCGCCCATGCGCGCATCCAGCGCCGCGATCACCCGCGTTTTGCCCGAGTCTTCAGCCAAGGCCAGCAAGGTGCAGATACCGGAAACAGGCAATCCTGCTCCTAGCGCCAGTCCCTGAACGGCACCGCAGGCAATGCGCACGCCGGTGAAGGAACCGGGGCCGGAACCGTATGCGATGCCATCCATATCCTGAATCCTGAGCGTAGCGGTCGCAGCTTTAGCTGCGGGAACCGCACGGCCTACCCCTTGCGGGCAGCATCCCGCATCCTGAAGCAAGGCAGCTACCATCCCGATCAGCAGCTCGGAATGCTTTTGCCCCACCAGTTCGCAATGCTGTGTAATTACGCCATCCTGCCAGAGGGCGACCGAACAGTATTCGGTGGAGGTTTCCAGTGCCAGTACGCGCATCATTAATCAGCCAGCAACAGTACGACGGCCTGCGCCGCAATGCCTTCGCCGCGGCCCGTATAGCCCAGATGCTCGGTGGTGGTCGCTTTCACATTGACAGCGCTTTTCCCGATGCGCAAGTCGGATGCGATATGTTCGACCATCTGCGCAATATGCGGCGCCATCCTGGGCGCCTGAGCAATGATGGTCGCATCCACATTGGCGACGCGATATCCCTGCTCACGCACCAGATGCAGCACTTCGCGCAGCAGGATGCGGCTGTCGATGTTCTTATACTGCGCATCGGTGTCGGAAAAATGTCGCCCGATATCGCCCAGGGCCGCAGCCCCCAATAGCGCGTCGCTGATCGCATGCAACAGCACGTCCGCATCGGAATGCCCGAGCAGCCCCTTTTCACAGGGAATATCCACCCCGCCGATGATCAACCGGCGGCCTTCCACCAGCTGGTGGACATCAAACCCCTGACCTATACGCATGTACGCTCCCTTAACAACAACTCGGCAAGGCGCAAATCCTGCGGATAAGTCACCTTGAAATTGCTCGAATCTCCCGCAACCAGTTTGGGTTGCAGCCCCAACGCCTCTATCGCAGATGCTTCGTCTGTGACGGCCTTGCATTGCTGCAAGCCTTGCGCCAGAAGACCTGCACGAAACATCTGCGGCGTCTGCGCCTGCCATAACAATTCTCGGTTCTCGGTTTGCCGTATGCGTTGCGCTGCATCTGAACGCTTTAGCGTATCCGCTACCGGCACAGCCAGAATACCGCCGACAGCATCGTTCCGTAATTCGTCTATCAGCTTCGCCAGATGAGCCCCGGTCAGACAGGGACGCGCCGCATCGTGCACCAGCACCCAGTCATCGGGTTCCAGCTCGGATGACAACAGTCCGTTCAGCACCGTATCCGCACGGGTTTCGCCGCCGCAATACAAAGGCTGCAACTTGTCGCCGAAACGCGACCAGTCATAAGTGTGAAACAGCACATCGTCAGGCGAGAGCACGACGAACACCGTAGAAATATCGGCGCATGAACACAGCGTGTCGATCGCGTGAAAAATCATCGGATGGCCTGCCAGCGGCAGATATTGTTTGGGCAGGGAATTTCCCATGCGCGAACCGCTTCCTGCGGCGGGAATCAGGGCGTGAAATTCAGTCATGGTTCAATTGTAATAGAAACGGGCTTAAAACGTTTCTCTAAAACACCGAAAGGTGTTTCTGTAAAACGCGGCGAAAGCGTTTAACTTATAATGCGCCTTATTAGCCTCAATCCCTTTGCAATCCGCCATGCTGTTCACATCCTCACATACCCGTCCCCGCTACACCCGGCTTATCGGTTCGTCCGACGCACTGGCGCTTGCACAGCTGGCTGAAAAGAACGCACCGCTGGTGCTCATCACAGCCAACGCGCTGGAGGCGCAACGACTGGCGGAGGAAATCCCGTTCTTCGCGCCAAAATTGCGCGTGCACCTGTTGCCGGACTGGGAGACGCTGCCCTACGATCATTTTTCACCGCATCAGGATCTGATCTCCGAACGGCTGGCAACGCTGCACCATGTCAGCCGCCAGTCCTGCGACGTGCTGGTGGTGCCTGTTACGACCGCCTTGTACCCGCTGGCGCCGCCTGAATATCTGGCCGCCTTCACCTTCTTCATCAAACGCGGCGAGAAACTGGATTTACCGAAGCTACGCGAACAAATGACCTTCGCCGGATACAGTCATGTGCAACAGGTCTTGTCGCCCGGCGAATTCTGCGTACGCGGCGGCATCATCGATCTGTTTGCGATGGGCAGCGTGTTGCCGTATCGCATCGATTTGTTCGACGATGAAATCGAGACGATTTCGACATTCGACGTGGACACGCAGCGCACTTTATATCCTGTGCCCGAGATTCGCCTGTTGCCCGCACGCGAGTTCCCGCTGGATGAAAACGGACAGGCGCACTTTCGCCAGAGCTTCCGCGACTGCTTCGAAGGCGATCCGTCCAAATCGCGCATCTACAAGGAAGTAAGTAAAGGCAACGCACCGGCGGGTATCGAGTATTACCTGCCGCTGTTCTTCGACAAGACCGCCACGCTGTTCGACTATCTGCCAAAGAACGCCACGCTGTGTCTGCATGGCAATGTGGATGAGGCGATCGCTCAGTTCGGCATCGACGCACTGTCGCGCTATAACCTGCTACGGGGCGATCCGCAACATCCGCTGTTGCCGCTCTCGGATCTGTTCATGAACTCCGAGGCGTTCTTCATTGCGCTCAAGGAATTTTCCCGGCTGGATATACTCCCCTCTCCGGTTGCTGCGCAACACCCTCTCCCGCAAGCGGGAGAGGGTAAATCAACCCCTTGTGCCACGACGGCGCTCCCCAACATCGCAGTCAACCGTCACGCCGACACCCCGACACAGGCATTTGCGCAGTTTCTGAAAGGCTTTGACGGACGCACCCTGTTGCTGGCCGACAGCCTGGGACGGCGCGAAATCATGGCGGGCTATTTGCAGGAATACGGCTTGAAGGCGGAAGCCTGCGAGGACTTTGCCGGCTTTTTGAGCGGCGACAAGAAGTTCATGCTCGGCATCGGCCCGGTGCAGAACGGCTTTATGCTGCCTGACGAACATCTGGCCGTCGTCACCGAAACCGAACTGTACGCATCACAGCCGCGTAACCGCGCGGCCCGCATCGCCAAAAAGAGCAACGTCGAAGGCATGTTGCGCGATCTGTCGGAGTTGAAAGTTGGCGACCCGGTGGTGCATGAGCAACACGGCATCGCGCGCTATGCGGGGCTGGTAAATCTGGATCTGGGCGAAGGCGAAAACGAATTTCTGCTGCTCGAATATCTGGGCGGCGACAAACTCTACGTACCGGTATCGCAACTGCATGTGATCGGCCGCTACAGCGGCGGCGCGGCTGAGACGGCCCCGTTGCACAAACTGGGTTCAGGCGCATGGGACAAGGCCAAACGCCGCGCGATGCAACAGGTGCGCGACACCGCAGCCGAACTGCTCAACATCTACGCGCAGCGCGCCACCCGCAAGGGTCACGCCTTTAAATTTACCCCGCGCGATTACGAGGAATTTGCCGCCGGTTTCGGTTTCGAGGAAACGCCCGATCAGGCTGCCGCAATCACCGCGGTCATCGATGATTTGCAATCTGGCAAACCGATGGACAGGCTGATCTGCGGCGACGTGGGTTTCGGCAAGACTGAAGTCGCGTTGCGCGCCGCGTTTGTCGCGGTGATGGACGGAAAACAGGTCGCAGTACTGGTTCCCACCACCCTGCTTGCCGAGCAACATTTCCAGAATTTCTCCAACCGCTTCGCCGACTGGCCGGTCAGGATCGCCGAGCTGTCGCGTTTTCGCTCGGCAAAGGAGCAGACGCTGGCCCTCAAGGAAATGGCAGAGGGCAAGCTGGATATCATCATCGGCACGCACAAGCTGATCCAGAAAGGCATCGAGTTCGACAATCTGGGACTGGTCATCATCGACGAGGAGCACCGTTT
The DNA here is from genome assembly GCA_041671105.1 of Gallionella sp. GTDB lineage: Bacteria > Pseudomonadota > Gammaproteobacteria > Burkholderiales > Gallionellaceae > Gallionella. The sequence goes on along the minus strand of JBAZCE010000113.1, from coordinate 1,571 downwards.
CGGCGTGCAGCAGAAGGAAAAGCTCAAAGCCTTGCGCGCCGAAGTGGATATCCTGACGCTGACCGCCACGCCGATTCCCAGGACGCTTGCGATGTCACTGGAAGGGCTGCGCGACTTTTCGATCATCGCCACCGCACCGCAGCGGCGCTTATCCATAAAAACCTTCGTCAGCTCATACAGCCAGGGCGTGATCCGCGAGGCCGTGCTGCGCGAACTCAAACGCGGCGGACAGGTGTATTTCCTGCACAACGAGGTGGACACGATCGCCAACATGGCGGAAAAATTAGGCGAGCTGCTGCCCGAGGCACGCATCCGTACCGCGCACGGCCAGATGGGCGAACGCGAACTGGAAGCCGTGATGAAGGATTTTTATCAGCAGCGTTTCAACATCCTGCTGTGCACCACCATCATCGAGACCGGTATCGACATTCCCACCGCCAATACCATCATCATGAACCGCGCCGACCGCTTCGGTCTGGCGCAGTTGCATCAGTTGCGCGGCCGCGTCGGGCGTTCGCACCATCAGGCCTATGCCTATCTGCTGGTGGACAGTCTGGACGGACTGACCGTTCAGGCCAAGAAACGGCTGGAGGCGATACAGGCGATGGAGCAACTGGGTTCCGGTTTCTATCTGGCGATGCACGATCTGGAAATACGCGGCGCCGGCGAAGTGCTGGGCGAGTCGCAAAGCGGCGAGATGCAGGAAATCGGCTTCTCGCTCTATACCGATATGCTCAATGCCGCCGTGGCATCCTTAAGACAGGGGCGTGAGCCCGACATGGCGCATCCGCTGGGGGTCACTACCGAGATCAACCTGCACAGCCCTGCCCTGCTGCCGAACGACTATTGCGGCGACATTCATCAGCGGCTGGTCAATTGCGAGACTCAACCGGCGCTGGATAACATGCATCAGGAACTGATCGATCGCTTCGGCCTGCTGCCCGAACCGGCGCAGACCCTGCTCGATTCGCACCGTCTGCGCATCCTCGCAAAGCCGCTGGGCATAGCGAAGGTGGATGCTTCATCTGACTCGATTTCGATCCAGTTTGTGCCGAATCCGCCGATCGACCCGATGAAGATCATCACGCTGATCCAGAGTAAACGTCACATCAAGATGGTCGGCCAGGACAGGCTGCGCATCGAACTCAAACACGAGGATCTGGGTCAGCGCGTGCTGGCGATCAGGAGTTTCTTTAACGAGTTGAAGTAAACGGACTGAATTATTTTCTGCAAAATTGGATCTGCATTTATGCAATTCATCGAAAATACTGCTTGACCCTCACGCAACGTAAGACCTTAAGCTTGCGACACGCATGAACAAAGGAGCATTCGATGTCGCTAAAAACAGGTGATCTTGCCAAACGCTGCGGACTGACAGTCCGCACGCTGCACCACTATGAGGCCATAGGTTTGCTCACGCCTTCTGCGCGCTCCGAAAACGGCTACCGGCTGTACAACCGGAACGACATTGCCCGACTGCACCAGATTCAGGCATTGAAGCGTTTCGGCCTGTCGCTGGCCGACATCGGAGCCTTACTGGCAAACCCCGACTCTCACCTCTCAACCATCGT
>JBAZCE010000112.1:0-7555 GCA_041671105.1 Gallionella sp. | reverse complement strand
TCCAGCGTCGAGTAGGGCATGCAAATGTGAAATGCGCCGCCATTGCCGCCTAACTCGATGTCGAAGGTGGTGACGATGACGACTTCATTCGGCGTGGCAATATTGGCGAACTGCGGGTTCATTTCGGAGCGCACAAACTCGAATTCAAGAGGGTAGACGGTTTCCCATGCCTTTGCATAGGTTTCGAAGACCACCGCCAGCATTTTCTGAATGATGCGTTGTTCGGTCTGAGTGAATTCTCGTCCTTCAACACGGGTGTGAAAACGGCCATCACCGCCAAACATATTGTCGACAACCAAAAATACCAGATTCGGATCGAAAATGAACAGGCCGTTGCCACGCAACGGTTTGGCCTGAATGATATTCAGATTGGTGGGGACGGCCAGATTTCGTACGAATTCACCGAATTTCAGAACGCGTACCGGTCCCACCGAGATTTCAGGGGTGCGACGAATAAAGTTGAATAGTCCGATGCGGAACAAACGGGCAAAGCGCTCGTTGATGATTTCCATGGTGGGCATGCGCCCACGCACGATGCGTTCCTGTGATGCAAGATTGTAGGAGCGAACATCTCCGGTCGCGGCTTCGGTATGCTCCTTTTCATCATCCGCTTCGCCATTGACGCCCTTGAGCAGGGAGTCAACTTCGTCTTGTGAGAGAAATTCGCTCATTGTTTACTGAATAATGAATGAGGTAAACAGCACTTCCGCTATGCCTTTCTTGCCTGGCGTCGACGCGGGTTCCGGTTGCGCGGTCGCTACTTCGCCTTCCGCTACAGGTTGGGAGGTGTGTATGACAGGCGCGGTTTTGCGCAGTCCCATGACAAACTCAATCTGTTCCTTGATTTCGTTGGCGAGCTTTTCCTTGCCTTCAACCGTAGCGAGCTCGGATGGTCGTTTGCTTTGCAGCAACATGTTGATCTTGTGAAGAATCTCCGGGTTGTTCTCTTTGACTCTTTCTTCCAGTTCCGGATTGGATAGCTTGAGCGAAATGGCCACTTGCAGATAGCGATCGCTATCTTCATGAATCAGATTGGCGGTAAATGTACCTATTTCTACAAATTTTGGCGGTAGTTTGGATTTCGACTCATCTGCGCCATCTGATACTTCTTCACCCGCTGCTTTATCGTGTTTATCGGGATGAGCGGGTTTCATCAGGAAGTAGGCTGCAGCTCCTCCGCCGACAAGCAGGACGACCGCGGCGATAATGATAATCAGCATTTTTTTGCTCTTGGGTGGCGTATCACCGGTAGCAGTGGCTTCTTCCGGTGCTGCAGGCTTTGCTGGTTTCGACATTGCGATTCCTTATTGGATATTATGAAAAACAGCAGATGATGACATAGTTTGTTTCCAACGCTAAATGGAACCCGGTATTTTATGCGAATGTATCAACCATGCCATTATGACGGCGTGTCGGTGCGACCGGCAAGCTGGTAGCCTGCACCGTGCTGCCCTCAACCTCGGCAGTGCGCCGGTTGTCGCCGCGTTGATCCGTGAAATTGGATGCGCCGTTGTCGCGTGGTGCCTGATCGTTGACGCTGGTATTGCCCAGCATGATACCGTTTTCGGCCAGACTCTCGCGTAGTTTAGGCATCGCATTTTCAATGGCATCGCGCACCGCACTGTGGGGGGAGCTGAATATTGCCGTGGCCTGATTGTCTGAAACGGAGAGCACGACACTCATCGGGCCCAAATCAGGTGGATTCAAATGCAGTTCTGCGGTCTGATTTTGTTGTGTGCTTACCCAGTTGATTTTTTGCGCGAATTCCGCAGGCCATGCACTGCTGGTCAATGGCGCTGCGATAGTGGTGGTGTTCGTGATGGTCGCGGCCTTGTCGGGTGGCAGGCTTGCTGCGACCAGCGTGCTTGCCGATTGCGCCAGTGCCTGATCAGTCGGAGCGGAACTCGGCAGACTGCCGGCCAAGTCGGTCGATTTAAGTAAGGCCGCTCCGGCTTTGGTTGCGGTCAGCATTGCCGCATCTGCACGGGGCATCGCCGCTGTAGCCGGATTTTCGCGTACCGCGCCAATCGCAGTCTGATGCACTGCGTTGCCGCCGGCCGGACGTAGCGATTTACCCGTATTTGTGTCGTGAGTCAGGGGCTGCGTCTGAAAGCCCTGCATTGCCGCGGTTATCGAGGCTGCATCGGCTGTTGTGGCAGGTGTTATGGTGGCTGTAGTGTCGGCTGTAATGGCGGGCGCTGCAGTTTTATCCTGCTCCTTGATGGCGGCTGGTGCGGCAGTCGATTTTGTCGTACCGAACAGCATGGCGGCCAGCGTTGCGGATGCTGCATCGGTCGCGGGCGCGGGCACGGCGGGGGTGGCGCTATCCTGATTGGTGGATGCATCGGTCGCAGGTTTCGCGGGTTTGCTCTTGTCCGGTGTGCCTTGCGAGCTTGGCGTCTGAAACGCCGCTTTGTCTTCCATTTTTCGTGCCAATACGGCACCGAACGGATCTGTCGCAGCGCCATTGCCTGCATTGCCGGCGGCAGTGTCGCTGCGCGCAGCCGAGCTTTTTGGCGGAGGGGTGTTTATCATAACGGGTGGGTTTACCATTTTATTTCTCCATTCAATGAGCGTCGTGGCGAGCGACTTAAAACATCCCGGCGGACTTGTTGAAATCTTTCATTTCGTAACGGCCTATGCATTATATTTTACTTCTGCTTGAATCGTTTATTTGTTCTCATCATTACGCATCTTATAAGCGACAGCGCGACCGGTGTGCTCGTCTGCTGCGCGCAGTTCCTGTTTTGCTTCCATTTTTTGTTGCGTTTCAATATGGCGCTGTTGCAACGTATCAAACGACTTTAATTTACGCAGTGTGCTGTTAAAGTCATTCCGCCCCATTTGCGTTGAACGCTGGCTTTGTTCGACGGTTTTAACCTGTTGTGCAATGGCGGCATCCAGTTTGTAAATGAATTCCTGAAAGTTGCGCAACAGGATCGGATCCATGCCCGCCTGGCTGGCTTCCTGCATGCGGGTCTGGTAGTCACGGCGGTACTGCTGTAACACTTCGAGTTGGCTTTTGGTATCCAGTTCCTGTTTGTTGAGCTGGCCAAGCCTGCGCGTGGCCTCTTCGTTTTTAGTCTGAGCCAGATTCAACAAGGGTTGCAAGGGGAATTTTTTGCCCATGATTGTCAGTAAACCGGTTCGAATAAGGCTGTCAGTTGTGCGATGCTGGAAGCATAGGTTTCGCGTTGATGCATGCTTTGTTTCAGGAATTGTTCCATTCTGGGATAAAGCTTGATCGCTTCATCCAGCAACGGATCGCTGCCGCCGACATAGGCGCCGACATTGATCAGATCGCGGCTGCGCTGGTAATGGGCATACATCTGTTTGAAACGTTGTACCAGGGCGGTATGTTCCGGGGTTGCCAGACGAGACATTACCCGGCTTATAGAGGCTTCGATATCAATCGCCGGGTAGTGCCCTTGTTCAACCAGACGACGCGACAGCACGATGTGACCATCGAGAATGGCGCGTGCGCTGTCTGCAATGGGATCCTGTTGATCGTCGCCTTCGGTCAATACCGTGTAGAACGCAGTGATCGAACCGCTTCCCTCCAGGCCATTCCCGGCGCGTTCCACCAGTTGAGGAAGCTTTGCGAACACGGACGGCGGATAGCCTTTGGTCGCCGGGGGTTCGCCGACAGCCAGCGCAATTTCGCGTTGCGCCATTGCGTAGCGGGTCAGAGAGTCCATTATGAGCAGCACATGCTTGCCCTGATCCCTGAAATATTCTGCGATGGTGGTGGCGTAGGCTGTGCCCTGCAGGCGCATCAGCGGCGAGGTGTCGGCGGGGGTGGCAACCACGACTGAGCGCGCCATACCCTCGGGCCCCAGAATGTCGTTGATAAATTCTTTTACTTCGCGCCCCCGTTCGCCTATCAACCCGACCACTGTGATATCCGCGCTGGTATAGCGCGCCATCATGCCGAGCAGCACGCTCTTGCCCACGCCACTGCCGGCAAACAGCCCCATGCGCTGACCGCGCCCCACGGAAAGCAGGCTGTTAATGGCGCGCACGCCTACATCCAGCGGGGTATCGATTGAGGCGCGTTCCAGCGGGTTGAACGGGCGGCTTTGCAGGGGGGCTGAGGCCGTTTCGTGCAAGGGGCCAAGTTGATCGAGCGGCTTGCCGGCGCCGTCCAGCACCCTTCCTAGTAACATATTGCCAACCGGCAGATGCTTCGCGTGATCAGACATGCGGCGGCGCGGTGGTTTGCGTTTCCCCGACAGGGTAAGTGTATGCACAGGTTCTATCGGCATCACGCGTGCACCGGGAACCAGACCGTAGACATCATTTTCCGGCATTAAAAATATTTTTTCGCCCGAAAATCCCACGACTTCAGCCTCGACGGTGGTGTTGGGTAATCGAATCAGACAGGTGCTGCCTACCGGCATTTGCAAGCCGGTAGCCTCCATGATCAGGCCGGTCACCTTGGTCAGGTGTCCGCTCGGCGGCATGGCGTTGCATTCGGCGACACAGGCTTGTCCGTCTGCCAGGTAGGTTTGCCAACGCAGATTATGGGCATTGGGTAAAGGATTCAGGATCGTGGATCCGGGATTGAGGATCGTGGAGCTTGTATTGAGTAGCGTCGCTTCGGGATCCGGGGATAAAGATGCAGGATCGAGGATCGTGGATCGATGATCGGGGACGGTTGATTTTGGATCGGGTGTCAGGTTGTCAGCCATGATTTATCCTGCCCGATCGATTCCACTATACACTGCCAGCGTGCGGGGGTGGTCGCATCGATATTGCTGTGGGCCGTCTCTATACGGCATCCGCCCGGCGCGATTTTCGGATCCGAAAAAATCTTCCATCCCGCGTGTGTCAGGTTTTCTCCCATGTGTTTGCGCACCAGATCGGCGTCGCTGGGGTGCAGGATCAGATGCGCATTCTGGTTGAAGTGCGGCAAGCTGGCAATGGCCGTATTGATGATTTTCAGGATGATCTCAGGATTGATTTTGAGCGCCTCGATGACCATCTTCTGCGCAATTTCAAGCGATAAATCAAGCAGCGAGTGGGCCAGTTGCTCATCAACGGGGGTGAGTGCATCCTGAAAACTTTGTATCAGCGTTTGCAGTTTTGCCGTTTCAATTTGCGCCTGCTGCATTCCGGCTGCATAGCCTGCCTGACGTCCTGCCGCGTAGCCCTCGGTGTATCCCTTTTGACGGATTTCATGCAATTGGGCCGCAGCCGATTCGGCGGACTGAACACTGGTGACTTTTGATTCCGGTACAGGATCAAATGAGGCAAACTCCCAGCGCTGAAAGGCTGTGAGCGGTTCTTTGGGGGAGACAGCTCCCATTGCCGGGTTGCTGTTTGGCGTTTCATCAGACATAAGCATCCTCATCTCCCTTGCCGCCTAATGAGATTTGGCCCTCGTCGGACAGGCGCTTGACGATTTTGAGAATTTCCTTCTGGTTGGCTTCAACTTCGCTCAGTTTGACCGGGCCTTTCGACTCCAGGTCTTCGCGCATCATTTCGGAGGCGCGCGATGACATGTTCTTGAAAATCTTCTCGCGCAGCTCTTCGCTGGCTCCCTTAAGCGCCACGATCAGTGCCTCGGATTGAACTTCGCGCAGGATCATCTGGATGCCCCGGTCGTCGATTTCCAGAATATTTTCGAAGACGAACATCTTGTCTTCTATTTTTTGAGCAAGATCCGGGTCGAAGCTGCGGACCTTATCCATCATTTCGGCTTCCAGCGTACCGCCCATGAAGTTAAGGATTTCAGCGGCTGTGGCAACCCCGCCTTTGAGGTTTTTCTTGCCGGTAGCGCCGCCGCTCATGAGCTTGCTCAGTACATCGTTGAGTTCCTTGAGGGCCACAGGTTGTACGCCATCCAGCGTGGAGATGCGCAGCAGCGCATCGTTGCGGGTGCGCTCGGTAAACATCTTCATGATCGCCGCAGCCTGATCCGGTTCCAGATGCACCAGTATGGTCGCAATGATTTGCGGGTGCTCGTTGCCGATCATTTCGGCTACTGCACCCGGGTCCATCCATTTCAGGCTTTCGATACCGCTGGTGTCGCTGCTGTGCATGATGCGATCGAGCAGGCCCGACGCCTTGTCATCGCCTAGCGCTTTGGTCAGCATGCCACGGATGTAATCGTTGGAATCCATGCCGATTGTGGTCTTTTCAGCAGCCGCGACCAGAAAGTCGTGAAACACCTGAGAGATCTGATCGCGGGTCAGATTGCTTAGCGCGACCATCGCCGCGCTGATTTTCTGCACCTCTTTTGGTCCCAGATATTTGAGTACCTCTGCGGCTTCGTTTTCGCCCAGCGTCATCAAAAAGATTGCGCTATTTTGTACGCCGTCACTCATTGCCGTTCACCCAGTCCTTGATTACGCTCGCGACAATCTTGGGATCTTGTTGGGCAATCTGCCGGGCAATATTCAGGTTTTGTTCATAAGGCGCGACGGGAGGCGCGTAGTCGGCCGGCGGGATTTCAGCGGCCCCGTCCGTTGCGTGTGCGCCGGCCAGCGTCGTGTTTAGCATGTGGCCCGCATCGCCATCTTCAGACTTGAATGGCTGTAGCGGACGGAAGCCGGGTTTGAGCACCTTGAATACGACAAACAGCATGATCGCGGTGATAGTCAGATATTTTCCGAGTTGCTTCGCAAATTCAATGACCTCAGGCTGCTGCCATAACGGCACTTCCGGTATCACTTCCTTGTCGTCGTTGAACGCCGCGTTTTGCACGTTCAGGCTGTCGCCCCGGTTCGGGTCGAAACCAACCGCATCCTTAACCAGATTGTCGATCTGCGCCTTTTCAGCGTCGGTCAGCGGCTTGTAACTGACTTTGCCTTTCGGGTCGGTGGTCTTGTGGTTGTTGACCACCACTGCGACAGATAATCGCTTGATCATGCCAACGGGCAATACGGTGTGACTGTTGGTGCGATCCACTTCATAATTAACAGTGGATTCCTTGTGCAGATTGTCCAGTTTGGCTGTTGAGTCTGCTCCTGTGCCTGGTGCGGGTGCTGCGGCAACAATCGGAGCGGTAGCCGGTACGGGGGGCTGATTCGACAGTGCGCCCGGTACGCCGCTGGCACTTAAACCTTGCCCGTTCAGCGTTTCGGAATTTTGCTGGCTGCGGATGCTTGAATCAGCCGGGTTCTGATTGGGCTTGTAGGTTTCTGCCGTTTGTTCTGTGCGTGCAAAATCAATGCTTGCGGTAACCTGTGCGCGTACGTTTTCGGCACCCAGCAGGGGGGTGAGGATGGCTTCAATACGCCTGATGTAGTTTTGTTCAATTTGCTGCACATATTTGACCTGCTTGGTATCCAGACCCATCCCGTTATCATCGGAAATTGCGCTGAGCAGTGTGCCGTCCTGATCCACGATGGTGACATTCTTGGCGGCCATGTCGGGTACGCTGCTCGAGATCAGATGCACGATCGCATTGACCTGGGCTGAGTCGAGCAGGCGACCTCCGTGCAGGGTAAGTACCACCGAGGCGCTGGGTTTTTGTTGTTCCTTGATAAAGACGCTGGGCTTGGGGATGGCCAGATGGATACGAGCGGATGCGACCGCACCGATGCTTTGC
>JBAZCE010000111.1:0-7586 GCA_041671105.1 Gallionella sp. | reverse complement strand
AGGGAAGCCCGCTGCTCTGCTTTTTACTCGATCCTCAATCCTGCATCCTCGATCCTTGCACCTAAAAACCCGCACTGCCGCCATGCTTCAAACACGGCTACCGCCACGGTATTGGACAGATTCAGGCTGCGATTTTCAGGCAGCATCGGCAGGCGTACACGCTGATCGGCCTTGAATAAACCGAGCACATCGGCCGGCAGGCCGCGGCTCTCAGGGCCGAACAAAAATGCATCGCCGGCCCTGTAGCTCACCTGATGAAAGGGCTGCGAGCCTTTGGTGGTGAGCGCGAACAGGCGTTCCGGATCGAATTCAATAAGACAGTCAGCCAGATTGTCGTGGACGCGCAGTTTGGCAAATTCGTGATAATCAAGCCCCGCACGGAGCAGTTGCTTGTCTTCCAGGGTAAAGCCAAGCGGTTTGATCAGGTGCAACTGACAGCCGGTGTTGGCGCAAAGACGGATGATGTTGCCGGTGTTGGGCGGTATTTCGGGCTGGTAGAGAATGACGTTAAACATCGTGTTCGATAGGCCTTGTCAGTAAAGGGAAAAAAGGCTAACTTCCGCGGGCGAAAGTCGCATTCAATTTAGGGAAGAATTATGGCGCGTCCGGAGAAAGTTCGCATCGGTGATTTGCTGGTGCAGCAACAACTCATCTCGCAAGATCAGCTGCAACTTGCGCTCGAAGAGCAAAAGCGCACCGGGCGCAAGTTGGGGCGCGTTCTGGTCAGCAATGGCCTTATCAGCGAAGAAAATGTCTGCGAGGCGCTCGCCAAACAGTTCAATATCCCATACGTCGATCTCAAGCATTACAACATCAACATCGCACAGGTACGTAAATTGCCTGAAAATCAGGCGCGCCGTTTCCGTGCCATCTTACTCGAAGATCGCAACGGTGTGCTTCTGGTCGGTATGGCGGACCCGACTGATCTGTTTGCCTTTGATGAACTATCGCGCACCCTTAAATGCGACATCGACATGGCCGTCGTGACTGAGGGGCAGTTGCTCGAAAGTCTGGATCGCGGCTACCGGCGCACCGAAGAAATTTCAGGTCTGGCGCATGAGCTCAGCGAAAAGTTAGGCGACAGCCCTGTGGATTTCGGTTCCATGACCGGGACGGTCGGCAGCGAAGAGGCGCCGGTGGTCAAATTGCTGCAGACCATGTTCGATGATGCGACCCAGGTGCGCGCATCCGATATTCACATCGAGCCTCAGGAAGGCAAGCTGGTGATCCGCTTTCGCATCGATGGTTTGCTGCATCTGCAAACCGAAGCCAGCAACAAGATCGCGCCCGCGCTGGTGCTGCGATTGAAGCTGATGTCCGGCCTTGATATTTCAGAAAAGAGACTGCCACAGGACGGCAGATTTCACGTCAGGGTGCGCGATCAGGGGGTGGACGTGCGTATTGCGACCTGTCCGACCCAATATGGCGAGGCTGTGGTGATGCGGCTTCTGCGTCAGGATGGCGGCATGGTGGGGCTGGAAAAACTGGGGATGCCGCCCGAGATGTTGAAGCGCTTTCGTCAGATCATCCGCCGCAGTCATGGCATGATTCTGGTCACAGGGCCTACCGGCAGTGGCAAGACTACGACGCTCTATTCCGCGCTTGCGGAGGTGAATACCCCGGAGCAGAAGATACTCACCGTCGAAGATCCCGTTGAGTACCGGTTGCCCGGCATCAATCAGGTGCAGGTCAATGACAAGATCGGGCTGACTTTTTCGGCCGTATTGCGCTCGGCGTTGCGTCAGGATCCGGATGTTATTCTGGTCGGCGAAATGCGTGATACCGAGACCGCGCAGATCGGCTTGCGTGCGGCGATGACAGGCCACCTGGTATTGTCAACGCTGCACACGCGCGATGCGGCGGGCACTCTGTTCCGGCTGGTCGATATGGGGATACAACGCTTCATGGTGGCGTCCTCGGTGCAGGTCGTGATCGCGCAACGCCTGCTGCGGCGTGTCTGCGAGAGTTGTAACGAGAGCTATACGCCTACGCCACAGGAACTCGAATGGTTGGCGGTCGTAGGTGTAAGTGGTGAGCCACAGTTGATGTACGGGCGAGGTTGTTCGCATTGCAACGGCACCGGATATTTTGGCCGGATGGGTGTGTACGAAATGCTGGAGATGGATCGAGAAATGGTCGAGGCTGCGGCGCATGACAGCGTCAGTCACTTCATGCAGCTGGCAGATGAACATATGCGCGGCAGGACGCTGGTCGATCACGCAATCACGCAAATGCGGCTGGGGCTCACCACGGTTGCGGAAGTGATGCGCATCAGCAATCAGGTGGAAGACTAGCCGTGGCCGTATTCGCCTACAAGGGGCGCAACGCGAAAGGCGACCTGGTGGAAGGGACGCTGGAGGGCGAGGGCAGCAGTGACATCGCCGATCACCTGCTCGCAATCGGCGTGCAGCCCGTCGACATTGCGCCGTTTCGCGGCGAAAGCGCTGCGATGCAGAAGGAATGGTTGCAGCGCAGGCTCACCGGGAAGGCCGTCACGCAGACGGATGTGATGCTGTTCAGTCGTCAGATGTACGCCCTGCTCAAGGCGGGGGTGCCGATACTGCGCGCGCTTTCAGGGTTGCAGGAGTCCACGCACAATCCTGCCTTCGCCGCGATGCTGCAGGATCTGCGCGAAAGTCTGGACAGCGGGCGGGAATTCAGTGCGGCGCTGCGGCGCCACCCCAAGGTGTTCTCGGCGTTTTATGTCAGCATGGTGCAGGTCGGCGAAATGACCGGCAAGCTTGATCAGACTTTTATCCGGCTGTATGCGTATCTGGATTTTGAGCGCGACATGAAGGAGCGCATCGCCGCTGCGCTGCGTTATCCGATGTTCGTCGTGATCGCGATGGGTGTCGCCATCGTCATCATCAATCTGTTTGTGATTCCGACTTTCGCCAGGGTGTACGCGGGTTTTCATGCCGATCTGCCCGCTGTCACCCGTTTGCTGCTGGGATTTTCCGCCTTCATCGTGAATTACTGGCCGTTGCTGTTGGGGCTGCTGGCTGCTGTCGTGACGGGCTTTCGGTACTACGTCAATACACGGGGCGGTCGTTACAAGTGGGATCAATACAAACTGAAATTGCCTGTCGTCGGCCCCATTATCTTCAAGGCGACGCTGTCCCGTTTCGCGCGCGGTCTGGCGCTGACGTTCAAGAGCGGTATGCCTATACTGCAAGGCATGAATGTGGTTGGCATGGTGGTGGATAACGAATACATGCGCAGCCGGATCGATCAAATGCGTGAAGGAATAGAGCGCGGCGAGAGCATACTGCGTACCGCTGTGTCCTCCGGCGTGTTCAATGCGGTGGTGTTGCAAATGATCGCGGTCGGTGAGGAGACCGGGGAGCTGGATGCGTTGATGGCCGAAGTCGCGGATATGTACGAACAGGAAGTGAAATATGAAGTGGCTACCCTGAGCGCCAGGATCGAGCCAGTCCTGATTATATTGATGGGCATGCTGGTACTGCTGCTTGCGCTGGGCGTGTTCCTGCCGATGTGGGATTTGGGCCGTGCGGCGATGCACTAAATGCAGGATTCAGGATTCAGGGGGTGAGGGTAGTGGAATTCTGTATAATCGAAACCAATATGAGGAGGTTCGCTTAATGCGTCAATATCATCGAATACAGAAACAGTTTTACCGCATCTGCCTCGTGTCTGAACGCGACTCGGAAACCTTGGCGCTTGTACCCGATATCGAAAATGCATACATGATCGTACAGTTGCTTCAGGCATCGCAGCGTCTGCGCGAAGGCCAGCGCATCGTTTCTTTTCCATCCGTTTTGCGGCCTGAACCGGATCCGGATGAGGGGCAGGAAGAGTCCATCGTGACGATCACCGCCACGACTGATTTGACGTGAAATTCACTGAATTGAAGTCCCTTATTTAGGAGCGTAACAATGAAAAGGCAGGCAGGTTTTACACTGATCGAACTGGTCATGGTGATCGTTATTCTGGGTATCCTGGCGGCGGTTGCGTTGCCGAAGTTTGTGAATATCGCAGGTGATGCACGCAAGGCGACCCTGGCGGGGGCTGAAGGCGCGGTTCGTTCTGCTGCAAATATGGCTCATTCTGCTTCCCTTGCGCTGGGCAGCAGCGTGGTGACTATCGAGGGTGCGCCTTATACCATGGTCAATAATTATCCTTCCGCCGAGCAGATCGCGATGCTGGCGGGTTTGAACAATAATGCAGGGTATACCACATCCGTTTCCGGAAACGTGGCGACCATCGGGGTTGCCGGCGCGAGCACGCCTGCACAATGTCAGTTTACCTATACCGCTTCAGCAGGAGTGAATCTTCCCCCCGTTATTACGACGGCAGCTGCCAATAATTCCGGCTGCTGATCGTCCGGTGCAGGCGGGTGGCTATCTGCGGATGCACGGCTCAGAATACAGGATGCAAGGAGGCATGGTGAGGCCTGTATCCTCATCCGGCTTTACCCTGATCGAATTGGTGATGACCCTGGTTATCATCGGCATTCTGGCTGCGGTAGCTGCCCCTAAGTTTTTTAGCAACAGCGTTTTTCAGTCGCGCGGCTTTGCCGATGAACTCAGTGCTACGTTGCGCTATGCGCAGAAACTGGCAATGGTGCAGAATCGCTTCGTGTGCGTGGGAATCGATGCGGATCGTGTCACGTTGACCTATGACGCCACCGCGCCCGGTATTGCACATGCAACGGCGACCTGTCCCGGCAGCAATCTGACCAGCCCTGCCGGCCTTGCGCCTTACACTGTCACAGCACCCGACGGCATCACCCTGAGCGGGGTGAAGTCCTTCAGTTTTGACAAGTCGGGCCGTCCCGGCTTTGCCGCGACACAACGCATTGCGGTGAGCGGTTATGCCATACCGGTTACGGTGGAGGCGGAGACCGGCTATGTACATTAAGAACAGGATTCAGGATTCAGGATTCAGGATGCGGGAATCGGGCTCAAGTCTGATCGAGCTGATCATGTTTGTCGTGATTGTCAGCACCGCCCTGGGCGGGGTCTTGCTGATGATGAATCAGGCAAGCAAAGGCAGTGCCGATCCGCTGATTCGCAAGCAGGCGATGACAGTTGCCTATTCGCTGCTGGAAGAAATAGAGTCGCAGGATTTTATCGCAGCAATCGGTGCGACAGGCACGAATGTGACGCAGGAAAATCGCGCCAGCCGCTACCACATCGTCAGCGATTACAACGGCTTTGCGACGACCGGGATATTTGCATTTTCCGATGCAACGTCTGTATCTGCAGTCCTGCCAGGTTACAACGCCAGCGTCAGCGTTTTGCCGGTCGCGTGGAACGGCATCGCAAGCGCGGTGCAGATCAATGTGACGGTGACGGCCCCGGGGGGTGGTGCGATCACGGCAACCGGATACCGGACGGCGCACTGATGAGTAAAGACAGGAGCGAGGAGCGAGGAGCGAGGAGCGAGACAAAACCGCAGCGTATCCCTGCTCAATCCTCAATCCTCCATCCTTCACGCAACAACGGCGCAGCCCCCGTGTGGGGAAGACCCTTGCGATCTGGATCCTCGTCTGGCTTTACCCTGATCGAGTTAATTGTGGTGATCGTGATCACCGGTATTATCGGCAGCATGGCGCTGGTTTTTCTCAAGTGGCCGGTTCAGCAATACATGGATGTGTCGCGCCGTGCAGAGCTGTCCTATATCGCCGACTCTGTATCTGATCGCCTGGCTGAAGATGTCCGCACTGCAGTGCCGGACAGTCTTCGTTTAGCCGGCTGTGGCGCGACACCTTGCGTTGAATTTTTGCCTGGCCGTGATGCCGGGCATTATCGCGCGTTGCACGATATGAGCGGCGCTTCTGCAGTCGGCGATGTGCTGGATTTTACTAACGCCGACGACAGCTTCGATATCGTCGGGCCACCCGTCAACTTCTCGGCGGGGGATTACATCTTGATCGGCAGCAGCACTTACGATATGACGACTGCATTGCGTGCCTATGCAGGAGTGCCGGGATTGCAATCGAACGTAGCTATTGTGCCGACGAAGTTTTCCAGTCAATCAGCTGCGCAGCGTTTCGATGTGGTGGACGGGGCGCGGCAGGCGGTGACCTATGCCTGTGAGGGTGTCCTGGGTGCGTTGAATGCAAGTGGTGACGGGCAGGCGAGTCTGGTGAAGCATTGGGCCTACGGGTTCAATCCTGAGCAACAAGCCCCCGCTGATCTTGCCGGATCCCGGGCGATTGTTGCCGACAAGGTAAGCCGTTGCGCGATCGGGTACGCTAACCCGCGACTGTTGGGGGTGCGCCTGACCCTGACTAGTGGCGGTGAGAGCGTCACTCTGTACAAAGAGATTTATATGAGCCGCGTGCGATGAATAAAGCAGGAATCAGGATGCAGGAATCAGGATGCAGGATGCAGATCGCAAGGATCTTCCATGCCCGGGGGCTGTGCCGTGGTTGCGTGAAGGATGCAGGACGCAGAAATTGCCAGGGGGTTTCTGAATCCGGAATCCAGAATCCAGAATCCTTTCAATCCGGTTTTTCCCTGATTTCAGCAATCTTTCTGCTGGTTGTGATTGCGCTGCTCAGCACGTTTGCGGTGACGTTATCGTCCACGCAAAACCAGAGTCAGGCTATGGATCTGATGAAGGCGCGCGGTTATCAGGCGGCTTTGGCGGGCGTCGAGTGGGCTGCATATAACGTGAATCAGCAAGCGGAGAATTCGCCTGCTGCGTGGGACGGTTGTGCAACAGGTGCTCACGTTGTCGTCGGCGGTAATCTTGCGCCATTTTCGCCGGTGACGGTGAATTGCACGGCAGTATCTTATGTGGAAGGCACAACGATGCGGTGGGTTTATACTGTCGAGGCCGTTGCCAGGACGGCAGGCTCGGCAGGAGATGAGAATTATGTGGAACAGACAAGCGCGGTTAAGCTGGTTAAATAGCGACGTGTGAAAAAGCAGCCTGACTGATTTTGTCGGAACTGGCGGTGTCGGATATTTTGAAAAAATCATTGACAACAGATACTTGCTCCACTAACTTCACTAACTTATGAAGATTCCGTTGATTTCCTCGTTATTCAAAGCCAAAACCCGTGAGGCAGGCTGGTTGGCTGTCGGACTGGCCAGACACGGAGTTTATCTGGTGCAAGTTGAATTCAGAGGTGTCAGGCCTCGGGTGGTGCGTTGCGAATATCACGAAACAGGTGCCGAGCCTGCTTTACAGCTGACGCATATCAAGCGCGATGCCGGGTTGGGGGCTGTCGTTTGCACTACGTTGCTAGCATTCGGAGAGTACCAGATGATGTTGGTGAATGCCCCCAACGTGCCCGATAATGAGTTGAAGGCGGCGGTACGCTGGAAAATCAAGGACAGTTTGCATTATTCCATCGACGATGCCGCCGTGGATGTACTGAAAATTCCTGCCAATAAAAACAGGCCGGATCGCAGTCAGTCGCTGTACGCCATCGCAGTACCCAATGAGGTCATACAAAAACGCATCTCCCTGTTCGATCAGGCCGGCTTGGAGCTTGGCGTGATCGACATTCCCGAGGCGGCCCAGCGCAACATTGCGGCACTGTTCGAGCAAAATGATCGCGGGCTGGCCGTGCTGGCATTCGATGAACAGGGCGGTTTACTGACGTTTAC
>JBAZCE010000110.1:0-7770 GCA_041671105.1 Gallionella sp. | reverse complement strand
AACCCTCATGCACCGCCTTGCTTATGCTGATTTCAATCGGCGGCATCGTCACGTGCATTAAATCGAAAGGAAACACATCATGGCACACGAACTCATGAACGCATCCGACATGGCCTATATCGGCACCACGCCTTGGCATGGTCTCGGTAATCAATTGCCAGAAAACCAACCCATCGAAGTTTGGCAGCAAGCAGCCGGCATGGACTGGGAAATCAAGCAGACAGACGTGCTGTTCAATGCCGCACATGACAATGGCAGCATGCTCAATCTGCGCAGTAACAAGGACGCGACGGTGCTGTACCGATCTGACACCTATGAACCGTTGTCCGTTGTCAGCAAGCGCTATAAAGTAGTACAACCGCATGACGTGCTGGGATTCTACCGCGATCTGGTATCCGTCAGCGGTTTTGAGTTGGAAACGGCAGGCGTACTAAAAAACGGGAAAAAACTTTGGGCACTGGCACGAACCGGTGATGAAATGATGCTGTCGGGGATGGACAAGGTTAAAGGCTATCTCCTGTTGGCGACCAGTTGTGACGGCTCTTTGGCTACAACCGCGCAATTTACCAGCATCCGTGTGGTGTGCAACAACACACTGCAAATGGCCGTTGGTGACAATCTCGGCGCTGTGCGTGTTCCTCACTCAACCACGTTTGATCCTGTGGCAGTCAAGCAATCGCTGGGGCTGGGTGTGACTGCATGGGATGAATTCAGCCGTTCGATCAAGGCCATGTCCAATCGTCCAGTCAACAAATTCGAGGTGATGTCCTACCTCGTAAATGTTCTCGGCGATCCAGACGTTCCGCTCCAGGATCAACCTAACCAAAAAGCCATTCAGACAGTTTATAACCTGTATGCCGGTGCTGGCAAGGGTAGCCAATTGTCAGCAGCGAATGGCACTGCCTGGGGGTTATTAAACGGCGTGACTGAGTTTGTTGATACACATCGCCGCGCACGCAATCAGGACTACCGGCTGGATTCTGCATGGTTCGGTCAAGGTGCGCAAATCAAGCAGAAAGGTTTCGAAGCTGCACTTGCCCTGGCAGCTTAATTTCATTCAGATGCAGTTAAACCGATACGCCTCAGCTCAGTCTGGGGCGTCGTCATTTCTATCAGGAGAAAATTATGAAACGAGGAAACGCAGTCCGATTGGTATCCACAAAAAATATGAGTCGCGCGGAATGGTTAGCGGTACGCGGTCAAGGAATCGGTAGCAGCGATGCAGCTGTAGCGGTCGGGATCTCCCCGTACAAAAGTCCGTTGGAACTGTGGCTGGAGAAAACTGAACGGCAAGTGGCAGCAGATATCTCTGCAAACGATGCAGTGTTTTGGGGAACCACCCTTGAGCACATTATCGCCAACGTGTACGCGCACCGTACCGGCACCAAGGTCAGGAGACTCAATGCAGTCCTGCAACATCCTGATCACCCATTCATGCTGGCGAATCTGGATCGTGTCGTTCAGCACCCAACCGATGGCAGCGGCATTCTGGAAGTTAAAACCGCAGGTGTGAATTCAGCCAAGTTTTGGGAGGAAGGTGTGCCGGATTCCTACCAGTGCCAGGTGCTGCATCAACTTGCAGTCACGAACAAGCCTTGGTGTGACGTGGCTGTACTAATCGGAGGTCAGGATTTCCGGGTATATCGCATCCTGCCTGACCACGACAAAATGGCAGATCTGATCAAGCGTGAAGCCGCATTCTGGCAATGCGTTGTTGACGACGTGCCGCCAGCGGTTGATGGCAGCGAGTCCAGTGGTCGTGCCTTAGCCAGCATATTTCCATCTGATCGTGGTGAGACACTGGACTGCCGCGATGACACTGAGATGAACAAGTTGTTTTCAGATTATTGGTCTTATCGTCAGCAGCGTGAATCTGCCGCAGAGCAGGAAGAATTACTCAAGCAACGGTTGCAGGAGCGATTGGGTTTTGCCAGCGGTGCGGTACTGAGCGATGGCAAAATCAGCTGGCGTAAATCTAAGGATTCCACCACGACAGACTTCAAAAGGCTGGCAGATGACCATCCTGATTGGGTGACGTCGTATGAAACCCCCAAGCCGGGCTCTCGCCGCTTTCTGGTGCAGGTCGGCAAGTAGCGTTATCGGCATTCCTATATAGGTATCAATCAGTACGTTTTACAAAACAGCGTCATAACACCCTCATCAGCAATCCTGATGGGGGCATTTTGTTTTTTGAATTCAATAATCCAGGAGCAATACCATGATTAAAGGACTAGCTATAACACCGCCCATCATCGGGCGAATTTCCATCGGCAAGGTGGTGGAACGAAACGGCAAACGTCTGCCGGAGAAGGATGATTGCTTTACCATAACCACGCAGGTGCAGAACCGTGATGGATGGTTGTTACATCCACTACATGCCAAACTGACTGAAGGAACGGCAAATGCCAAAATCCGCTCGATACCGGTGAAAGTGCTGTTCAACAGCAGCGATCTGAATCTGAGGGCCGAGTACAGTCTGTTTGACCGTACCACTGGAAGGCCGATGTGCGTTGGGAATGGCGAGACAGCTAAATGCGTCACGGAGGATGGTATCGCTGATGTGGCTTGCGCCAGCCCTGACGGATGCGCTATGGCGAAAGCTGGAGGATGCAAGCCGTATGGCAGACTTAATGTCGCGATAGACGGACAGGATGAAGAATTATCGTCATTCGTATTTCGGACGACTGGCTTTAATTCCATTCGCACGCTCACCGCAAGGCTTCAGTATTTCGAAGCGGTCAGTGCCGGCAATACGCGCTATCTGCCATTGCAGCTAAAACTTCGAGCAAAATCAACTACTCAGTCGCATCGCACACCTGTTTATTACGTGGATTTATGTCTGCGTGATGGCATCAGCCTGGAGGACGCAGTCAGTCAGGCGGTCGCTGACAGCATTAAGTCTGATCAGGCTGGTGTGAGTATCAAAGCCCTGGAGCAAGCCGCCAGAATGGGCCTGAGCAACGGTGCATTTGAAGATAGTGAGGATGAGGCCACGGCTGTGGTTGAGGAATTTTATCCTGATGCGACGGCAGGCGCGGTATCAAGTCAGACCATCGTGCCAATGCCGACCACACTGACTAACAAGCTGGCTGGAAACGATCAGGCGGCGTAACTGTACATAAGCGAGTGATTGCGTTTTCGACGTCATGGACAGTCGACTTTTGAGGGGCGACTGTCCAATAAACTATCTGGCCTGATTATTTTTTGCTAGAGTATCTTCCTCTGCTACGAATTTGTAAGATGACGGGAGCCAAAAAATGAAGGAAGTAGAAATATTAACTGGTGAATTTGGTGAACGAATAGGCCAATTAAGTCTTGCAGATGCTATTTCTCAAAACCATACACGTTTAGAAAATAGCTTTAACCGTTTGTACCCCGATAAAAGCTATGATGATTGCAAGCAAGAAGTCGTTGATAAAATCGATGAAGAGCAGACGGCCTATGAGTTGGATATCAAATTGCGAATGAATTATTTGGCACGACATGGTCCAAATTATCGTTCAATACCATTCCTTCTCTCCATTGCATATTGCATCGAATCGCAGAGAGCATTTGAAAAAGGGAATACTGAAGAGGCTTGGGCTTTTATTCCGTATGCTGAATCATTTGCTGAGATGGCAGAAGAAGACTTCATACTAGAAGCTGAAAGACTTGATTCTGTCGCACGAGCTGGTGGACAAGGACGTGCAGCAAAATTTAAACCAGCCAAAGATGAAGCAATAAGATTATTGAAAGAAAATCGCCCTGAAGATGGATGGAAAAATGATATTAACTACGCCATCAAATTAATAGAAGATGATTTATGTTGTTTCATAGAAAAAGAAAAAATCGATCTTAACTGGGGCGAATTAAACAAAACCCTAAAACGATGGTTGAAAGTGAAAAACTCTGAAATTCGAACTGAATTTGAAAGATAGTGCGGACGGTCATTTATCCAGCTTGAAGACCCGATGCCACCGCACTAAGAAAACCCGTTTTACACAAAATCCAGGACACCCTCCATTTGTCTCTGCACATGAAATCCCCCCTCGAAAAGGAGGTTTTCCACTACCCTCCGTCTTGATTAACCGTATCAGAACTGCAAAGTCTAATTTCCATCACTAATCAGCTTAGTCGTAGCTCGCGGCCTTCCTCGTGTTTCAGTTTTTAGCTCAGGCATAATTCCCTTTCCAAAAGCGCGACCACCCGCAATACCTTTCATCTTGATATAATAATCGGTTTTGGTCATATATAAAGCAGCCTTTTCCAGCCCTGATCGTAATACAGCGTCATCATGATTCACCATACCGATCCCACACGCCTTATAACCATCCTTGTACGCATTGCAATTGTAATATAGACCTTGGCCTTTCGTGATGGTGCTACTCCAATGTTCACCTATCATCCTAGCGATTGTGACATCCTCACGCACTTTCGACCCATCCAGAAAAATTAGGACATGGTAATGAAATGACTTATCAAGACCATATTCAAGTTTCCAGCAAAAACCTACCATACAATCAGTCGGCAACTTAGTTTTCATGTAACGCAGCAAAACCTCCCAATGCTTTTTTACAGCTTCGTATTGCACAACACTTTCACCCACAACAGGCCAGAGATGCTCCTTCATGTAACCAAAATCAAGTCTAATCACCAGCAGTCTGGAATATCGGTTAAACAGAGCATTTATGTAGGTCAATAATTCCCGATAATTTTTGTTTGACAGACGCTGATAATCATTCATAGTTTTCTTGAATTTCGAGCTATTCCCCTCTTTCCTAATGCTATCAGCACAGCCATTGAGAACATCAACCCACTTGACCACCTCATCATCAGTAAGCGACTGAATATTGAACACCAATTCAAAAAGACGTCTATCTTCAACGCTGCGGATAAACAATTCAACAAAGGGGTTGAGACTGTGCATTGGATAATGCTGCCTGATCGCAGAAACGCTCATCCTCAACTCAGACAGAAACCACCCACCCATTTTCGTGCTGTCAATATATTTACGCTTGGTCCATTTGTTAATTTTTACCGAGAATAGCGCTTCTTTCGTTCGAATTAACCTTCTGGAAAATCTCTCATTCATTCGTATCTCATCAATCAGGCTCATCTCTTGCGTGATTACGGGTGTAACATGATCATTGTTCTTTACGTAAGCTAAAGTGCTTGCGCTGAGTGCATCACCTATCTCTTCCTTTGGATTGTTTTTCATAATTTATCCCTGCTGTGTTTGATGCATACATATTTAGTTCGTACACACCTGATTAATAAACAATATCTACAAAACATATAATATAAAAACCAATAATATCGGCTAGTAAAAGTCTTATTCCCCTTGCATAAATCAACAAAATTTTCCGATTTTTATGCAATATTGCGAGTTTCGGCAATTGCTGAGTTAGTGCTAAAAATAGTAGAAACGTCCTCCTCCCCTAAAGAACAGAGCAATCGAGCAAGTTCAATTTGATCGGTAGCATCTTGATTATTTTCCGGCTACGCTCGCAGCCTCGATACGGCTTTGAATCCAATTATCAACAGAACTTTTTAAAAATCCGGTCGCTGACGCACCCAATTTAAAAGGGCGCGGAAAACTCTCATCAAACCGAGGTGAGCGTGGATTGATTTTTTCGTATAGCGCCGACTTTGAAATTTTGAGATAGGCTATTAAGGTTTTTGGTCGCAATACCTGCTGGTTACTAAATTCGATGTTTGTATTCATTTCACACTCCACGGTTTCGTCTAAATCGACAACCGCATTGTGCCTTTTCATAAAACGGAGATAAATTCACGTGCTGAAAGTATTTTTTTACTTTTTAGCCGATTTAATTTGAATGGTGCAGCGCGAGGAAGTTGGTTGTGAATTTTCGCCATCTGAATTTTCGCCATTACGACACTGGCTGTGCTAATCTGCTCGGGCATTGTGCTAGATAATTTCTGCCTGTTCATGCCACTGAGGAGATAGGAAACTTAGTTCCTTTTTCAATGAAAAGTTAGTTCCTGCACCTGCATTTATGCGGCTTACAGCGGAGACAGCTCAACTGCATGGTGAGCATCGGATCGCCCACCAATTTACGAGCATGCGCACTTTGCACTAATTGCAGATGAAGCATGGCAGACAAAAACAGCGGGTCTAATAACATGGCTGCCGCACGATCAGGCTCTCCTGGGGTGTTTCAAATGGATGTAGGAACTTGAATATTTGATCGCTGAGAATGCACTGCTTCGCCAGGATGGCACTCCTAGACTGCTCGCCTGCCTTGCACAGCCACTGCTGCTAAGCTTATCCAAGCGCCACTTCACTTTTTTCACCTACCGCAGGTTGTTCTATCCGCACTGCCTTGGTATGGTTGGAGGGGTGTAAGTGCGAAGTTCAGATCGGCAGTATCTATAGCAATATATGAAGCCAGTATTTTTTCCCCGCATTGATTAATTACATGAAAAACCTCAGTCGGTCAGCCAGATCAAAATCAACCCAGAATCGGAGCGATTGTTGCGGATGAATATGCGCTCTGAGCTGAACATTCAAAATTGCCAGACTACTGGTTTGGCACTATATGGAGAGATTGAATTACTCCACAAGGAGCCCATCGCCAATTCCCGCACACCAACCCAAATTCTTCAGTGCCATTGCCCAAAACACATGAGTGACCGATATTTTCAATCTGGCAGTAAAATGTCGACCCATTGCATCCTCCATCACTCGGAAAGTCCCATCTTTAATGTCCAACCCGAATCTCTCGTCCTTTATCTGGTCCGTTGCTGATCTGCTGCGCGGCGACTACAAGCAATCCGAATACGGCAAGGTCATTCTGCCGTTCACTGTACTGCGCCGCCTCGATTGCGTGCTGGAGGCTACCAAGCCTGCTGTGCTAGCCGAAAAAGATAAACGCGAGAAGGCTGGACTGAATCCCGAACCTTTTATGCTCAAGGTATCGGGCCAACTCTTCTACAACACCTCACCGCTCGACCTGAAGAAGCTGATGGGCGACCAGGATCATATCGGTGAAAACCTGCGCGCCTATATGCAGGCATTCTCTCCCGCCGTACGGGACATCTTTGAGAGCTTTGAGTTTCACACGCAAATCGACAAGCTGGCCAAATCCGGGCTGCTCTATCTTGTCACTGAGAAGTTTGCCAACATCGACCTTCATCCTGATGCCGTCAGCAATGCCGAGATGGGCGCTGTGTTCGAGGAGCTGATCCGCAAGTTTGCCGAACTGTCGAATGAGACCGCCGGGGAGCACTTCACCCCGCGCGAGGTGATCCGCCTGATGGTGAATCTGCTGTTCATCGAGGACGATCAGGCGCTGACCAAACCCGGTGTGGTGCGTTCGCTGTACGACCCGACCGCAGGCACTGGCGGCATGTTGAGCGTGGCAGACGAACATCTAGCCAGCCTCAATCCCGACGCCCGGATGGTCATGTACGGGCAGGAGCTGAACCCCGAGTCCTATGCCATCTGCAAGGCCGACATGCTGATCAAAGGGCAGGATATTGCCAACATCATTTTCGGCAATACGCTCTCCGCAGACGGCCTGCACGGCAAAGTATTCGACTATATGCTTTCCAATCCGCCTTTTGGAGTGGAATGGAAGAAGATCGAAAAGGAAATCCGCAAGGAGTTCGAACAACAAGGATTTAACGGTCGCTTCGGCCCCGGCCTGCCGCGTATCAGCGACGGCTCGTTGCTGTTTCTGCTGCACCTCGTTGCCAAGATGCGCCCCGCCGTCGATGGCGGCAGCCGCTTCGGCATCGTGCTCAACGGCTCGCCGCTGTTCACAGGCG
>JBAZCE010000109.1:0-7793 GCA_041671105.1 Gallionella sp. | reverse complement strand
AGAACAGCAGCAGCGACACACCGAGCAGGATTTCCGGCATCGCCACCGGCGCCAGCACCATGACGCTCAGCACTTTAATCCGGTAGCGGTGCATGGCAATGCCTGCCATGGTGCCGAGCACGGTAGCGCTCAGACTGGACACGGTCGCGATGAGCAGCGAATTGCCTGCCGCCGCCAGCATAGCCTCGTCGCGCAGCAATACCTGGTACCAGTGCCAGGTAAAGCCCACCCATTCGGCATTGAGGCGGGAATCGTTGAATGAATAGACGACTACCACGAGCAGCGGCAGGTAGAGGAAGGCATACACCAGCAACGCGGCCACCCACAGCGCCAGGCTTGTGCGCCCGCTATGCATAGCGCCTCCCGGCCAGCCTGGCGACGAGTCCTGCGCAAAACAGCACCGCGAGGGTCAGCGCAATGGACAGCGTGGCGCCGAACGGCCAGTCGCGCGTGCCGAGAAATTGTTCCTTGATCAGGTTGCCGATCAGCATGTCGCCGGTGCCGCCGAGCAGATCCGGGATGGCAAACATGCCCGACACCGGAACAAAGACCAGCACAGAACCTGCCAAAATTCCCGGCAGCGACAATGGAAAGGTGATGCGCCAGAAGCGCTGCCATGCATTCGCCCCCAGATCCTGCGCCGCATCGAGCAAGGCCGGATCGTGTTTCTCCAGATTGGTGTACAGCGGCAACACCATAAACGGCAGATGCACATACACCATCGCGACGAGCACCGCGAACGGTGAAAACAGCAACTGCACCGGTGCCATGCCGAACATGTCGAGCAGGCTGTTGAGCAGCAGGCTGAGTGCCGCCTGGGGACCAAGCAGAATCATCCACGCATAGATGCGGATCAAAAAATTGCTGGCGAACGGCAGGATGACCAGCAGCACCATGAAGTCGCGGCGCCGTTTCGGGCAGCGGGCAATCAGCAGCGCCAGCGGATAGGCCAGGATCAGACAGAGCAGTGTGGTGGAGAGCGCGACCAGGAAAGACTTTAAAAAAATTTCGGCGTAGATGAGATCGCTGAACAGGAAACGGTAGGTTTCCAGCGTGAGTCCGTGCAGGGTGTCCGGGGCTGCCGTGACTGGTGCCAGCGCGCCGAACTCGCCGGGATAACGGAATGAGGCCAGCACCATGATGAGGCCTGGGGCGGCGAAGAACAGCAGCAGGAATAAAAACGGCGAGCCGCTTACCAGATATTTGGTCAGGCGCGCTGCGGGCGATAAGCGTTTTTCACTCATGCAAGAACACCCCCGCATCGTGCCGCCAGCCGACCCGCACCGCATCGCCCGCCTTGAAAATTTCGGCGCGTCCCGGTGCGGAATTGGGCAGCAGCGCCTCCAGCATCTGGCCGCCGGATAACTGCACCTTGTACACCGTGACATCGCCGCAATACAGCAGGTTGCGCACCTCGCCCGGGAAGTGGTTTTTCAGTTCTGTCACTTCGCTGCGAATGCCGATGCGCACCTGTTCAGGACGAATGGCGAATGCGCCTTCGCTGCCCGCCGCAATTCCGGCTACCGGCGGCGCGGTGATTTCACCCAGACCCGCAATGGCGAGGCGGGTGTGGCTGTGCGCCGCATCCAGCACCGTTGCATCGAGCATGTTGATGTGGCCGATGAAGTCGGCGACGAAACGATTCCCGGGAAAACCGTACAGTTTCGACGGCTCGTCCACCTGTTCCACCCTGCCGCTGCGCATTACCGCGATTCGATGCGACAGCGCCAGCGCCTCGTCCTGCGCATGGGTGACAAACACGAAGGTGATGCCGACTTCGCGTTGCAGGTTGATCAGCTCGATCTGCATTTCCTCGCGCAACTTGGCGTCCAGGGCTGCCAGCGGTTCGTCCAGCAGCAGCACGAGCGGGCGGCTGACCAGCGCGCGCCCCAGCGCCACGCGTTGCTGCTGCCCGCCGGAGAGTTCGTGCGGGTAATCGTCCGCCTTTTCGGTCAGACGCATCCGTTCCAGCGTATCAGCCGTGCGCCGGTGGATTTCGTCTTGAGGAATGTGCGCTATCTTGAGCGGAAAGGCGATGTTCTGCGCCACCGTCATGTGCGGGAACAGCGCATAGCTCTGGAACACGGTGCGCACAGGTCGCTGTTCCGGCGGGATGCCGGCGAGGTCTTTGCCGTCCAGCCATATCTGTCCCGCATCGGGCGGATCGAAACCCGCGATCATGCGCAGTATGGAGGTCTTGCCGCAACCGGAGGGACCGAGCAGGGTAAAAAATTCGCCCGCCTCGATACAGAGGCTTACGTCGTTCACTGCGGTGAAATCACCGAAGCGGCGCGTCACATTTTTTATTTCAAGCAGTGTCATGATCCATAACCAGGACAGCCGCGCCGCGCACTTTTCCTGCACGCAGTCTGTCGAGCACTTCGTTGGCCGCACTCAGGGGATATGTCTCCACTCGGGTTCTGATGCCGGCCCTGGATGCGAGATCAAAGAACGCTTCGCCGTCGCGGCGGGTAAGATTGGCGATTGAGCGCACCGTGCGTTCTCCCCACAGGATGTCATAGGGAAATCCCGGAATGTCGCTCATGTGGATGCCTGCGCACACCACCGTGCCGCCGCGGGCGGTATGGCGCAAAGCCTGCGGCAGTAAAGCGCCGACCGGCGCGAAAATAATCGCCGCATCCATCTCGTCCGGCGGCGCAGCGCTGGAATCTCCCGCCCAGACTGCCCCCAGCTCGCGCGCGAAACTTTGTGCCGCATCATCGCCTTCCCTGGTGAAGGCAAAAATCTGGCGCCCCTGCCAGCGTGCCAGTTGGGCTACGATGTGGGCGGCGGCGCCGAAACCGTAAATGCCGATTTTATTCGCATCCCCGGCAGCTGTCAGGGCGCGATACCCTATCAGTCCGGCGCAAAGCAGCGGCGCGGCACCGGCATCGGTGTAGCCTTCCGGCAACGGGAAACAATAGCGCTGGTCGGCTACCGCATATTCGGCGTAGCCGCCGTCCAGGGTGTAGCCGGTGAAGCGAGCCTTGTCGCAAAGGTTTTCACGTCCGCTCCTGCAATAGTTGCAATGCCCGCAGGTGTGCCCCAGCCAGGGCACGCCTACCCTTTGTCCGATGTGAAAACGTCCGGCCTGTGCGCCATAGCCTGCCACCTCGCCGACAATTTCGTGGCCGAGAATGAGCGGCAGCTTAGGTTTTGGCAACTCACCGCAGGCCACATGCAGGTCGGTGCGGCACACGCCGCAGGCAAGCACCTTGAGCAACAATTCGCCCTCACCCGGTATCGGCCGCGGTATTTCAGCGCGCCTTAACGGTTGCCCGGCTGCATCCAGTATCATCGCCTGCATCAGCATCTAATGTCCTCCGGTGAGCGGAACGAAACTTACCGGCAGAATGTTTTCCTGATGTGTCATTCCATTCTGCGTCTTCGTAATCAGGATCAATTGCTGCGCATATGGCCAGTCGCCCACCGGGATCACCATACGCCCGCCCGGTTTGAGCTGATCCAGCAGCGGCTGCGGCAAATGTTCCGCTGCCGCGGTGACGATAATTTTGTCAAACGGCGCATGTTCCGGCCAGCCCATATTGCCGTCTTTGTGTTTAACCTGAACGTTGGCATAGCCCAGTTCCCCCAGCAGATTCGCAGTCCGTTCGGCAAGCGCGCCGACGATTTCCATGCTGTAAACCTTGCCCGCCATTTCGGCGAGGATGGCCGTCTGATAGCCCGATCCTGTGCCGACTTCCAGCACGCGATCTTCTCTGTCCGGCGCCAGCAGTTCAGTCATCAGGGCCACGATGTAGGGCTGCGAGATGGTCTGGCCGTGCCCGATGGGCAGCGGATGGTTGTAATAGGCGCCGATAATTTCATCTGCCGGGACAAAACGATGACGCGGCACATTTGCCATGACACCGAGCACTTTTTCCGAAACGGCGGCATAGTCGCCGACTTCATGTGCCATCGCACGGATTTCCCGGATCATCCTTTGTCGCGCCAGCGTGTAAGCCGCTTCGTCATCGGTAGTTCGTGGATTAAGTAAATTCATATTCGCCTGTCCCCGGCAGCCTTGTCCTTGATGGCGATGCCGAGCGCTTCGATAAGCACGCCCAGAGCCAGCAGCAATACCCCCGACCACGTTTGTGGCGCCAGGAATATCAACACCGCGCCAAGCAGGACAAGCAAGGCTACCAAGGGGCGGCGGATATGTGGTTTTTTTAGCATGATATTCAAGTCCCTTTCCACCAATGGCTTGCAGACGCACCGGCTGTCTTGCCGTCGATAGCCCTCAGCCGTTCATATAGCTCCCGCTCCTCGGGCGCCAGATGTTCCGGCACCCGGACTCCGATGCGCAAATACAGGTCGCCATGGCGAGCGCTGCCGAATTCGGGTAAGCCTTTTTCTTTCAGGCGCAACACCGTGTCGGGCTGGGTGCCGGGCGGCACGATCACCTTGCTCGATCCATCCAGTGTCGGCACTGTCAGCGTCGTGCCGAGCACAGCATCGAGCAGCGAGATGGTTTCCGCCCGCAGCAGATCGGCCCTGTCCCGCTCAAAACGCGGATCGCGCAGCGAGCGCACCACGACAAACAGGTCTCCTTTCGTACCGCCTGCATCGCGGCTTTTCATTCCCTTGCCGGGAATGCGCAGCGCCATGCCTTCCTCAATTCCACTGGGGATTTTAACCGTCAGCGTTTCTTCCTGTGCAACGCTGCCGCTGCCATGACATACAGGGCAGGGGTGCTCGATAAGGCTGCCGCGTCCATGACAGGCAGGGCAGGTGCTGATCTGCTGAATCAGAAAATGTTCCTTCTGATTGCTGTGAGCGATGCGTCCTTTTCCTTTGCATGTCCCGCAGACTTTTGGCTCGGCGCCCCCTTCGGCCCCTGTTCCATGGCAGGCGGCACAGGAAACAGGTCGGCTCAGGCGGATTGTCTCCTCGCCGCCGCCGGCCACACGCGCCAGTGAAATGAACAACTCCGTCTCGATGTTCTCGCCGCGGGCAGGCCCTGTCTGTTTGCGATGAAAAAAGCCTTCGAACGGGCTCGCAAAATCGAAATTGAGTCCGCCGAAAATATCGTCGAAATTGATGCCGCCATACAAATCGTCCTGGCTAAAACCGCCCACACCGGCGAATCCGCGCGCATCGTAATCGGCGCGCTTGTTCGGGTCTGACAGGACGGCATAGGCTTCGGCGATTTCCTTGAAACGGTCCTCCGCCCCGGCTTCCTTGTTCCTGTCCGGGTGATATTTCATCGCGAGGTTGCGAAAGGCATCCTTGATCGCCTTCTGCTCTGCATGCCTGTCTATGCCGAGCACCTCGTAGTAGTCGCGTTTGTCAGCGATGATGATTTCCCCCGGCTGTTTTGCTCGTCACTTTGGCAAAGCGCAGCCTGATGGCAGTCAGCTCGGCAATTCTGTCGGCGACCCCGCGATTCACGCTGCCCTCAGGGTATATGTCTTCGACGGCATCACCGGCGGGCATGCCTGTCAGAATCGCCATCGCCTGATCGACGCTTTCCACCGCGTATATCTTGAATTGTCCGGCCTCTGCGGCTAAAACCACATCCCGGCGCAGCATCAGGTGCTTGATATTGGATGAAGGGATCAGCACCCCCTGGCTGCCGGTCAGCCCGCGCGCCGCGCAAATATCGAAAAATCCTTCAATTTTTTCGTTGACCGCTCCGATGGCCTGCACCTGACCAAACTGGTTTACCGAACCTGTCACCGCCAGCGACTGGTTGATGGGTGCGTTCGCCAGATTGGATAGCAGGGCGCACAATTCGGCCAGCGATGCGCTGTCGCCTTCGACCTGCCCGTAGGATTGTTCGAACACGAGGCTCGCACAGAGCGCCAGCGGCTGATTCCTGGCATAACGCGCGGCCAGAAAGGAGGAAAGGATCAGCACGCCCTTGGAGTGAATTGCGCCGGAGAGCTTCACTTCGCGCTCGATATTGACCAGCTCGCCTTCGCCCAGCCTGCTGGTGGCAGTAATCCGGGTCGGCTGGGCGAAGGCAAAGCCGCCCAGTTCGATCACCGACAGGCCGTTGATCTGACCTGTCACCGTTCCGCAGGTCGATATCATCAGCGTGTCGCGCAGAATCGCCTCGTGCAGTCTGTCCTTGAGCCTGTCCTGACGGCGAATCTGCTCATCGACCGAGCGCTGTACATGCTCCGCCGCAACGATCGCGCAGCCCGAATCTTTCGCCCAGTAATCCGACTCGCGCAGAATATCCGCCAGTCTGCGCATATGGGTAGTAAGCCTTTGTGCATCTCCTGCCAGACGGGCTGCATGCTCGATCACGCGGGCAACCGCGCAGGCATCGAACGGCAATAACTTCTCGCGGCGCGCCAGCGTCGCAATCAGCCGCGCGTAAAGGCTGTGGGTGTCGGCATTGCGCTCGATGATATCCTCGCAATCGGCCGCCACCTTGAACAGCTCGCCGAACTCCGGATCGTATTCATGCAGCAGGTAATAGAACAGACGGTCGCCGAACAGGATTACCTTGACGTCGAGCGGGATCGGTTCCGGCTCCAGCGATACGGTGCTCACCAGGGAGTACATCTGTCCGAGCGATTCGATGCGTATCTCACCCGATTGCAACGCGCGTTTCAACGATTCCCAAACAAAGGGTTGCACCAGCACCTTGCGCACATCCAGCAGCAGATAGCCGCCATTGGCCCGGTGCAGCGCGCCCGGTTTGATCAGCGTAAAATCCGTGACCAGCGCGCCGAACTGGGCGACATGTTCGATTCGTCCGACCAGATTGCTGTAGGTCGGGTTGTCTTCGCTGACGATCGGCGCTCCCGGCTTCTTGCCGTTGCCGCACAGTACATTCACCTGATAACGGGAAAAGCTGTGGCGGCTGACGATGGTCATTCCATCGATATTCGCAGTCTCCTCGGGCTTGCGAAACTCGTCGATGTTTTCCAGCATGTCGGGTTGTACGCTGTCGAAATACTTCAAAATATCCGGAAAATCCGCATAGCTTAGCTTCAACTCGTCCAGCAGGTGACCAATCACTGACTGCGTCGTCTCGCGGTCGAGCTGCCGGATCTTCTCATGCCGCTCGCGGCGCAGTTGCGGCATCTGCCTCATGATTTTTTCCAGGCGCGCCTGCAAACCCGCGATGGTGTCTTCGAAGCGTCGTTTTTCCTCGTGCGGCAGATTCTGGTATTCCTCAGGCGGGATCACCTCATGGTTCCGGGTCGGGGCGAGGGCGAATCCTTCGGGCGTGCGAAGCAATGCGATCTCCTGCTTCTCAGCGTCCTCCGCCAGTTCCTTGAACAGCACTTCCTGACGACTGGCAAACTCATCCCTGATATTGCCCGCCTTGACATGGTATTCATCGCTCTCGAACAGGGCCGGAATTGCGCTGCGCAGGTAATTCACCAATTTTTCCATGTCCATTCGCAATGCCTCGCCCTTGCCCGGCGGCAAACTGATCGCCTGCGGTTTGTGCGGATGCGCGAAGTTGTTGACATAGCACCAGTCGAGAGGCTCCGCTTCATCGACGGCCTTTTTTTCCAGAAGTTGCAGCACCATGCTGCGCTTACCCATTCCGGACGGGCCCAGTACGAAGAGATTGTAGCCGTCGTGACGGATGCTGGTGCCAAAACGTATCGCATCCATCGCGCGCATCTGACCGATAATCTGGCTCATGTCCTCCACCTCCTCTGTGCTCTGAAAGCCTAGCTGAGCGGGGTCGCAGCGCTGGTAGAGCTGTTGCGGTTGCAACGGTGGATGGCTCGTCATCATCATCCTGCCTGAAAATGTTTAAACAAGGTATTTTGTAATTACTTGATTTATATCGATTTTTATTGGTTATGTCGGGCCTG
>JBAZCE010000108.1:0-7794 GCA_041671105.1 Gallionella sp. | reverse complement strand
ATGAAACCTCGACGAACATCGCATCGCCGCCCCAGTCTTCCGGCACCACGCCTTCGGATACCAGTTCCTGCTTGACGCGTTCGATATTGGCATCGGCCTTATCAACCTTGGTAATCGCAACCACAATCGGCACATTACCGGCTCTGGCATGGGCAATCGCTTCCTTGGTCTGCGGCATCACGCCGTCATCCGCCGCCACAACCAGAATAACGATGTCGGTCGCCTTGGCACCGCGAGCACGCATGGCGGTAAACGCCTCGTGACCCGGCGTGTCGAGGAATGACACCATACCGCGCGGCGTTTCAACGTGATAAGCACCGATATGCTGGGTAATTCCGCCGGCTTCGCCTGAGACCACACGGGTACGACGAATATAATCGAGCAGGGAAGTCTTACCGTGATCGACGTGACCCATCACCGTCACAACCGGCGCACGAGGCTCAGGTTCGACGTCATGATGTTCTTCGTTATCCATCAGATATGCGTCAGGATCATCCAGCTTGGCCGCCTTCGCGACATGCCCCAATTCTTCCACCACGATCATCGCGGTTTCCTGATCGAGCACCTGATTGATCGTTACCATCATGCCCAGCTTCATCAAGACCTTGATGACTTCAACCGCTTTAACGGAGAGTTTCTGAGCCAACTCGGCTACGACGATGGTTTCAGGAACAGCCACTTCACGCACAACCGCTTCGGTCGGCAAGGTAAAGGCATGAGCTGCCTCATCGACGACATGCTTGCCGTGTCTGCCGTGCTTGGGCGCACGGACCGGCATCGCCCATGATTTGTCTTTAGTCGCAGTCTTGGCAGGTGCGCGCGCCGTCGTTTTGGCAGGCACCCGTTTGCCCGGCTGTTTATCCTCGCGTACTGCAGGTGCAGCCTTGGTCTCAACCTTGGGTTTGCGATCTGGCCTGTCGACCTTATCGCCAGGTCTCATGGCAGGTTTATGCAACGTGCCCTGCCCCTTGTCGGCAGCAGGAACCGGAGCAACCGCCTGAGCGGTTTCCGGTACAACCGGCGCAGCAGCGGGAACCACAACGGGTTCTTCCTTGACTGTTTTTGCTACGGCCTGCACTGGCGCGTCAGCCTGAGCCAGCTTTTCAGCACGGCGCTTGTTGAACGCCTGCCTTGCCAACAGTTCAGCTTCCTGACGCGCAGCCAGCTCCGCCTGCAATTTGGCCTCCTGCTCGCGCGCATCAAGTTCGGCGACACCCAGCACTTTGATCTGTTCAGCGCTGGTTAACACAACCGGCGCCGCGGCCTGAACCGACTCAATCGACATCGGCGCCACGACACGGCGTTTGCGCACTTCCACCTGTATGGTGCGGGCCCGTCCGGATTTATCTGAGCTCTGGATTTCAGTGGTTTCACGGCGCGTCAGCGTAATCTTTTTGGCAGCCTGATCAGCACCATGCGCCTGACGCAAATGTTCCAGCAAGCGCGCCTTGTCTGTTTCGGAAACCTGATCCGCCGCATCCGACTGTTTACCGCCCGCCGCGTGCAACTGCTCCAGCAACAAAGGTACCGGCAGACCAAGTTCGGCCGCAAATTGTGTTACGTCTAATTTTCCCATTACCATCCTTTAAACAACTCCAACGGGCATGGCAAAAATGCCGCCCCGATGATACAAACGAATCTCGCAATACCCAATGGGCAAGCATTCATAGCGGGGATGATGTCCAGTGAACATCAACTCGCTATAACTCGCAATTCGCCATGCCCGTTTCTACGCCAACCACCGGTGCGAACGGCGATTAGCCGCTACGCAGCCAACCTGCCAACATCCTGAACAGCACCGCGCTACCGTTAAAATTATAAACCGAGATTACACAAACCAGGGTGCACGTGCAGCCATAATGAGCGTATTAGCCTCATCGGCGGCAAGGCCGGTCAACTCGACCAGTTCATCCACATCCAGGTCAGCCAGCTGCTCCTGCGTCGTCACACCCTTGGCAGACAAAACACGTGCAAGCTCGTCGTTCATGCCGTCCAGTTTGAGCAGATCGTCGATGCCGTGCTCAACCTTCTCTTCATTAACCAAAGCTGCATTCAACAAGGCGTTGCGTGCACGACTGCGCAACTCTGTAATGGTCGCCTCATCAAAAGTTTCGATTTCCAGCATTTCTTCGACAGGCACATACGCCACTTCTTCGAGTGTCGCAAAACCTTCCTGAACAAGGATATCAGCCACCTCTTCGTCGACATCCAGCTTTTCCATGAATATCGCGCGGGTCTTGACGAACTCCTGGTCATGCTTTTCCTGAGCCTGTTCAACCGTCATGATGTTGAGCTCCCATCCTGTCATCTCACTCGCAAGTCTGACATTCTGACCGCCACGACCGATTGCCTGCGCCAGATTTTCTTCCTCAACCACCACATCCATACTGTGGCGATCTTCATCGACCACGATACTGGAAACTTCTGCCGGAGCCAGCGAATTGATAACGTAAGTAGCAGGATCTTCAGACCACAGGATGATATCGACGCGTTCACCCGCCAATTCGTTGGTGACGCTTTGCACACGGGAACCGCGCATACCCACACAAGTACCGATAGGATCGATGCGCTGATCATGCGATTGCACGGCGATTTTGGCGCGCGAACCCGGATCGCGGGCAGCACCCACGATTTCAAGCAGATTTTCTTCAATCTCAGGCACTTCCAGCTCGAACAACTTAACCAGCAAATCCGTCGAGGTACGGGACAAAATCACCTGAGGGCCACGCGGACCACGGTCAACACGCAACAGGTGAGCCCTGACGCGGTCACCAATACGCATATTTTCCTTCGGTATCATCTGATCGCGCGGCAACAAAGCCTCGATCTTGCCGAATTCAACAATCGCGCTACCGCGTTCCAGACGCTTAACCGTGCCGGACACCAGATGCTCTTTGCGATCCATAAAATCGGCAAGTATCTGCTCACGTTCAGCATCACGAATCTTCTGAAAAATCACCTGTTTTGCAGCCTGCGCACCGATACGACCGAAGTCGATCGATTCCAGCTGTTCTTCAACGAATTCGCCCAATTGTATATCCGCATCGCGCTTTTGTGCTTCTTCCAGCTTGATATGCAGATCAGGGGTTTCAAACGTTTCATCGTCCATCACTTCCCAACGACGGAAAGACTCGAATTCCCCTGTATTGCGATCAATCGCAACACGCACATCAGCCTCGTCTTCAAATCGCTTCTTGGTAGCGGATGCCAACGCGGATTCCAGCGCAGCGAACACGACTTCCTTGTCAACGTTCTTTTCACGAGACAACGCATCTACCAGCAACAAAACTTCACGACTCATACCATTCTCCGGCTAATTATTCGCATGCAAGCTGCGAGCATTAAATTCTAAAAAATCGGCACTAAGCGTGCCTTGTCCACATTGGCCAGCTCAATTTCGACCTGAACACCATCCACATCCATCTGCAATACACCCGCGTCAAGCGCACCGATGATCCCGATAAAATTTTTGCGGGCGGCAATCGGCATACGCAGCTTGATCTGGGCTTTTTGGCCTGCGAAACGGATAAAATCCGCCTCTTTCTTAAGCGCCCGGTCAAGACCGGGTGAAGAGACCTCAAGCCGGTCATAATCGACATTTTCGACCGTAAACAAGCGCGTCAGCTGATTGCTGACCACCTGACAATCTTCCACGGCAATGCCCTCAGGCTTGTCGATGAACACGCGCAACAGGCCTCGACCCGAGCGCTCAACATCGACCAGTTCATAGCCCAAACCTGCGACCGTCTTCTCTATCAGCTTCACTACATCCATGTTTGAGACCCACAAATAAAAAACGGGCACTAAGCCCATCTGTAAACTGTTCAGAGTATAGCAAAACTTCCGGGCAAATGGAATATACCAGGTGATATTCCTGCACGACCTCCGAGATAGCAAGTCAGAAGCAATCCTGGTAACGCACCGTAACCGGGTAACGCCAATCCTTGCCAAAGCCTCGCTCGGTAATACGCACACCGATAGCAGATTGCCGGCGTTTATATTCGCTGCCCTGGATCAATCTGACGACGCGCCTGACATCAACCTCGGCATAACCCGCAGCTACAATTTGCAACACGGACATATTTTTTTCCACATAGCATGCCATGATCGCGTCGAGCACCTCATAGGGCGGCAAGCTGTCCTGATCGGTCTGATCCGGGCGCAGCTCTGCACTGGGTGCACGAGTGATAATGCGCTCCGGAATCGCATATCCCAGCGTATTTCGATAACGCGAAAGACGGTATACCAGCATCTTGCCCACATCCTTGAGCACTGAGAAACCGCCCGCCATATCACCGTACAAGGTGGCATAACCGACGCCCACCTCAGATTTATTTCCGGTGGTGAGCACCAGAGAACCGAATTTATTGGATAAGGCCATCAGCAGATTTCCGCGGATGCGTGCCTGAAGATTCTCCTCGGTCGTATCCGTTGCCCTTCCTGCAAACGCGTCTTTGAGCGTAGTCATATAGCCCTGCAATACCGGCTCAATGCCGAACTCATCGTATCGCACGCCGAGCAGTTTCACCATTTCGCGCGAATCTGTCAGGCTGATTTGCGCGGTATAGGGAGAGGGCATCATCACGGCATGAACCTTATCAGCACCCAGCGCATCGACCGCAATGGCGAGCGTCAAGGCAGAATCGATGCCGCCGGACAACCCCAGCAACACGCCGGGAAAGCGATTTTTGCCGATATAGTCCTTCAATCCTGTGCACAGCGCACGGTAAATGCTTGCATCCACGTCCGGCAGCGCTTCAATTTTCCCGACCGGCTGTGCATCAACATTCAGCTCAATAATCGACAATTGCTCTTCAAAAGCGACGCTCTGGGCGGTGAGCGCACCACTTGCATCCATCGCAAATGAAGCACCGTCGAATATCAGTTCATCCTGTCCGCCGACCATATTGGCATACACCACCGGCAAGCCGGTTTCATCAATACGCTGACGCAACGTCTCGTATCGTGACGCCTGTTTTTGCACAGAATAGGGAGATGCATTCAACACCAGCAATACCTGAGCTCCCGCGTCGCAGGCTGCCTGCGCCGGTGCCGGCCTCCACACATCTTCGCAGATGTTGATACCGAAACGGATACCGCTCAACTCAAACACCACAGGATCGACTCCGCCCGCAAAATACCGCGCCTCATCGAACACGGCATAATTTGGCAGCGCGTGCTTAAAGTAAGTTGCAACCACACGCCCGTCTGCAAGCAGAGAGGCGGCGTTATAGCATTTTCCATCCTGCTTATGTGGATGCCCTACGATCACATTGATGTCTGAAATCTGGCCTGCAAGTCCGGTCAGCGCCGCATGACAAGCCTCATAAAAACCATCCCGCAGCAACAAGTCTTCCGGCGGGTAGCCGCACAAGCTAAGCTCCGGCGTCAATAATAGTTGCGCACCGCCTGACTTTGCCAGCCGGGCATGATGCAAAATTTTTGCACAATTTTCCCCAAGGTCACCCAGGACACAGTTGATTTGCGCAATTGCCAGCTTCATAACCATACCGATACACATTAGAGACGCGCATCTTATTTCATTTAGCAGATGAAATAAATGTTTCTTGCGGTTAATAAAAAAGCGGGCTGTCGCCAGCCCGCTTTTTTGGTACTTACTAAAACACTTAAACTATTTTGCTGTTCGTGTAGCAGTAACTTCGACTTCTACGCGACGATCAGGAGCCAGGCAAGCGATAAGTTTCTTGGTTTTTTTCTTACCTTTACATTCACCAGACTTCGACACCGGATATGATCCATCTACACCCTTGGCTTCAATTTTGTCCGCCGGGATTCCTGCAGATTGAACCAAATAGGCCTTGACCGCTTCAGCACGGCGAGTCGAAAGTCCCATGTTAAAAGCTTTCGAACCAATCCGGTCAGTGTGCCCCGTTACTCTGATGACTTCAAAGTCAGCCCCCTTAAGGTCGGCAGTAAACTTGTCAATCGCAGCCTTACCAGCAGGCTTGACGTTCGCCTTACCGAAATCGAACAGGGAATCCGCAGAGGAATCAGCAGCGAAAACCGCCTTCTTAGAAACAGGTTGCGCGACAGGAACAGCACGAGTAACGACCGGAGCCGGTTGAGCTGCCACTACCACTGGTGCAACTGCTGCAGGTGCAGCAACCGCTACCGGCGCAGACGGCTCACCAAAATAGTAATTAAACCCGACCGTAAAATTGTCATTTCTCAACTTCGATCCATTTAATTTACTTGTAGCGCGTGTCCATTCACCCGCCACAGACCAGCTGGGTGATAACTTGTACTCAAGACCCAGCCCGGTATGCAAGCCATTGGTGTATCTGTACTGAGCAACCGGCTCATACCCCAGACCAGTTGTACGTGCCATACCCAGTTTTGCATAAGGCATAAAACTGCCGCTAGGCAAACCCAGCTTCAAGTCCAAACCAAGCGCCGTACTTCCAGACTTTACAGAAAGGGGAGCAATATTGGTAACGTGATTAGTCTTTTGATTAAAGTCAGCGAAAAAACTTCCGCCGAGCAAGAAACCATCCATATCCCAGTTGTAACCCTCCTCAATACCAATAGTCGTGGAGTTTTGTTTGGATTCAGTCCTGACACCAGTCATATCGGACTTGTTCAAACCTGCTTTGCCGCCGATATAAAAACCATCAAATTCACTTGCTTGCACTACGGATACGCTCATCAGCGCGGCGGCCAAGGCGATAGTCATTGTATTTTTTTTCATTATTCTATCCTCACTGTAAATTTAAAAACCCTACCGGAATACAAAGTTCTCAGCCATTCTACTCCAACGAAGCAAGCTGGCAACTGGTGTTGCAAAAAAACAACAAATAATTTGACAAAAGCAACTTAACCGACCTCCGCCCGCTGCCGTCTTGCCTCAAACAGACATATACCGGTGCTCACCGATACATTCAGGCTTTCCACACTGCCCAGCATCGGGATGCGCACCAGCTCGTCACAGGTCTCCATGGTCAGGCGGCGCAGCCCCTCCCCTTCAGCCCCCATCACCAGGGC
This sequence comes from Gallionella sp., assembly GCA_041671105.1. GTDB lineage: Bacteria > Pseudomonadota > Gammaproteobacteria > Burkholderiales > Gallionellaceae > Gallionella. The sequence goes on along the minus strand of JBAZCE010000108.1, from coordinate 792 downwards.
AAGCGCCCCGGTGTGCTTAAAACTGTGCAAGTCCTGTTTTGCCTCACCTGCCGCGCCGACCACCCAGATGCCGCTCTCTTTGAGCTCCCGCAAGGTGCGCGCAAGGTTGGTGACAGTGATATAGGGCACGGTTTCCGCAGCACCGCACGCGACTTTTTCGACCGTTGCAGTGATGCCGACGGCGCGGTCTTTCGGCGCTATCACCGCATGTACACCGAACGCATCGGCGCTGCGCAGACAGGCACCCAGATTATGCGGATCCTGTATGCCATCCAAAACCAGCAGCAAAGGCGGTTCTGTGAGGGTATCGAGCACATCGGACAAATGCTGCACACGACGCGCCGCATCGACACGTGCTGCCACACCCTGATGCCGGGCACCGCCCGCCATACCGTCCAGACGCGCACCATCCACGGGGATGACGCGTACGCCGCCGACTTCAGCCAGTTTGATCAGGTCGCGCATACGCGGATCCTGACGATTCGATTGCAGATAGATTTCCATCACACCATCCGGATTCTGGCGTATCCGCGAAGTCACAGCATGAAAGCCGTAAATGAGTCTTAAATCAGCCATGCTTTTTCTTTCCCTTGGATTTCTTTGGTTTTGGAGTGTCTTTCTCATCGGATTCTTCAACATCCGAATGCAGCACGAAATCGATCTTGGTGCTTTCCATGTCCACCTTGACCACACGCACCTCGACCCGGTCGCCCAGGCGATAGCTCTGCCCGGTGCGTTCCCCCAGCAGGTGATGGCGAGTCGCATCGAAGTGGAAGTAATCCTTGCCAAGCT